>CAYGOH010000008.1:0-24580 GCA_964351385.1 uncultured Sphingobium sp.
CCATTAGCGGTCTCACCTAACAGGTACGTAACCCGCAGTCACCCCCGGCCCTCGGAATATCCGCTATGTTGTCGTGTCCCAAACGTCCGCTTCTTAACGAAAATCCCGGATAACCGCCCTCAGATCCTGCCTCCAATCCGCCACATCCTAAATCCGCCTGCCGATCCATCCCGCGGCCAGCCCCATGACCACGGCGATCATCGTTGCGGCCAGGCCGTAGGGGAGGGCCCAATTCTCCGCCGCATTGGCGATGAACCGCTCAAACCCGGATTTGCGCACCTGAATGTCGCGGATGGCGGCGGCGACCACGCGACCATCCTGAATCAGGAACGTCTCGGCGGTATAGTCGCCGACGATCGCGCGCGATGACAGCGGCAGGCGCGCCCGGTACAGCACCGAATCGGTAATTTCCACCGTTCCGGGGCGCTGAATGAACAGTCCCTCGCGCTTTTGCAGGTCGACCAGCCCCGCCTCGAACCGCGCGATTTCGGCGGCGTCGACGAAATCCGTCGGCGACAGCTGAATATTGTCGATGCTCAGCTCATAAATCGCCGAGGTCCGCTCGTCCGTGATCTCCTTGATCGGGCGCGAGCTGGCGATCGCATAAAAGCTCGGGGCCGATTGAAACTGCATGCTGTCGGCGTTGACCCAGATGCCCGCGATCTTCTGTTTCTCGCGGATCTTGATCTTGCGTTCGGGCCCTTTCAGCACGACGACAATGTCGGCGGGGTCCTTGGGCGACCGGCCGCCGGGATAGACGATAGCGCCGAACAGCAGCAGCTCGGCGCCCTTGAAGCTGTATTCGATGTCGACCTGGCGTTGCGAAACGTCGGGCACGAGTTGCGGCGACGCCGCCCCCATGGAAAACAGCGCCATCGCCGGCAACAGCATCAGGGCGAGCGCGCGCGGCATCAGGTCACTTCCAGCGAGTAGATTTCATCGGGCTGCCACCCAAGGCCCAGCGCCATGCGGATCGCCACGACCAGCACGATGAAAGCGAGCACGATGCGCAGATATTCGGGCTGCATCTTGCGCGAGATGCGCGTGCCCAGTTGCGCGCCGGTAACGCTGCCGATCAGCAGCAGGATCGCCAGCACCATGTCGACCGCCTTGGTCGTGACGCTGTGCACCAGCGTCGTCGCCATCGTCACGAACAATATCTGGAACAGCGACGTGCCGACCACGACCTGCGTCTGCATGCCCAACAGGTACAGCATCGCCGGCACCAGAATGAAGCCGCCGCCCACACCCAGCAGCATCGTCAATATGCCGGTCGCCATGCCGAGCAGCAACGGCGCGAGCGGCGAAATATAAAGGCCCGACTTGTAGAAACGCCATCGCATCGGCAGCGCGGCGACCAGCGGGTGGTGACGGCGCTTTCGCGCTGCGGGCGCTGCGCCGGTCTTCATTCTGACCAGCGTCTGGACCGATTCCCACGCCATCAGGCCGCCGATCCCGCCCAGCATCAGCACATATAATATGCCGATCACGGTATCTATCTGGCCGACCGCCTGCAGCAGGCTGAACAGCCCCGCCCCGATGACCGCGCCGACAATGCCGCCGGCCACCATCACCGCGCCCATGCGAATATCGACGGTATTGCGCGCCAGATGGCTGATCACGCCCGAAACGCTCGCGCCCGTCACCTGCGAAGCCGCGGAAGCGGCGGCGACGGTGGGGGGGATGCCATAGAAAATCAGCAATGGCGTGGTCAGAAACCCGCCGCCCACGCCGAACATGCCCGAAAGAAGCCCGACCAGACCGCCCAAGCCGACGATGACCAGTATGTTGACCGGCAGGTTAGCGATGGGCAGGTAAAGATCCATGCTCTAGACACTTAGCGGAAATCCCATCGAACGAAACCCGTTTTACCGGGAAACGCGCAGGTTCGCGGCTTTTGTCACAACGCCCGCTGACGTCGGGGCCGAGCGGCCAAATTGCAGAGAGAAGTCACCGGCCGCTATCGGTATTTTCGTTCGAGGAGCGGACGTTCCAGACACGACAACATTGCGGACATCGCCTCAAGAATTAAACTTTGGCCAAGTTGCCCTATCCCGCTTCGGACGCTGCACAGTCGCGCCTTCCAAAAGCAGCAATAACATTGATACCGTCTTCAAAAATCTAAACTTGGGCGACGCCAGAACTTCCTTAGGGTATGATCTTCCTTTCCCCAACTGCCAGAAAAGAGATCAACGGCTCGTTTGTCGGGTCGCTTCAGTTCAAAACAGATTTTGCTGATCCTGAGCGTGGTAAATGCTATATCGGTGAAGCTGTGGGCGAATTCGTTGCGCACTTGGGCAACCGCCCGAAAATCGGCCTCAGTCTCCGCGCCGAATAGAGCAAGCGCACGTCCCATGTCGACCTTCGGTTGAAAATTGCGAAGTGGGCCAGAATGGAAAAGCTGATTGTGCTCGGCCGCTGTCATCCGTGCCATGCGCTTAGTCAAAGCACGTTCAAGTGCACCTTCGAGCAAAGTTACCGCAGTGATCGCGGCGGTGAGGTCTGACACGCTCTTTAGAGAACTAATGCGCTTGAATGCAGGTGCCGGCGGCAAAGCCTTAGTACGCCTTCGCGCTCGCTTTTTAGTTCGGTTAGCCATAATTGAAAGGTAGTCACGCGTCAGAAACTTGGGAACCCTGCTGACGTCCGCTTTCCACAACATTCCGGTGATTCCGTCCGTAAATCGCGCCTCTAGAACCGGACCTCGCTTAGGCGGCAATTTATCCACGCGACCTAGAAATCGGTCGCCAACGTGACAGCCAGTCCGGAATCCGGTTTGGATCGGCCCGCGACGCGATGACGCCATTCGATGACCAGGCGCGGGTGCAGGCCGCCGATGGGCAGGCGCGTTTCGATGGCCGGGCCGATGTCGAGGCGAGACAGGCCCGGTTGCGCGCCGCCTGAAACGCTGAAGCCCGCTTTCGTGCGGCCGTTTCGGTCGAGCATCGCCGCGAGCGACAAACGTCCATCGACGAAGAGATCGTGCCGGGACAAACCGACCATACCCGCCTGCCAATATCCGTCGGCGACGAGGAAATCGGTGACATATGTCGAATTCAGGCCGCCCGCCGCGATCAGGGCGAACGCGTTGCGCGCATCATCGGACAGGGCAATGCGCCGCTCGATCCCGATGCTGAGCGGCATTCGGCCCGAGACCGGCGACAGCGCGATACCTACCGCCGCTTCCGGCATGGCGGGCCGGTGCAGCGCGCTCGACAACCGCGCATAGGCGGAGATCGGGACGGATTGTTTCACCGCGCCCAGTGCGCGATTGATGCGGATGCCCGCCTGTGCGCCGCCAAGCTGTCCCGCGCTGCCCAGCGCAGAGCGTGCGACTTTTTGACGCCAGAACAGCCATGCCGACCCCGACCAGCGCTGCTGCGCGCTGTCCGTTGCAGGGGCGGGGCGCGTTACCGGAACAGGGGGTAGGGCGGAGCGCCGCTCGGGCTGTTCCGCATCGGCAAAGGTTGCATCCGGTGCTGCCAGTGATGGCGCATATTCGGCGATTGCCGCCATTGCTGCGAAAGAGGGGGCGGACCGAGGTTGGTGGATGATGGCGTGGTCATTGGCATTGGCGTGAACGATGGGGATATTTTGCAATCGGCGCGCGGGTTCGACCGGCTTCGCGCGCGCGATCTGGCCATAATAGCGCCCGTTGTTCGGGATGGGGCGTGGGGCCTGCGCTGCAACCGGTTTGTGCAGGACGGGCGCTGGAACGCCGTCCGCGCTCAGGGCACCGGGACTGGGGCCTCCCGAACTCAGGCCATAGGAACCAAAGGCATAGGAATAGGACGGCACCGCCGTCGCGATCCGCACGACCGCCCAGAGCATCAGCACCATCGCGATAAAGCGCAACGGTTGCCCTCGCGCTTCGCAGCGGCGGGCGTCAGGCGGCGCGGCGGACACGCGTTTCCTCCAGCCCCGGGAAGCGGTGCTCTGTCTTGTCCCAGACGACCGCAGCGCCCCGCAACTGCTTGAGATAGATGCCCACCGCACGCTTGGCGGCGATCATCATTATGACATTGCAGATGAGGGCGCGGGGGATCGCGCGCAATCCCTGTCGCCAGCCATAGGCGCGCGTCGACCAGTAAAAGCGGAAGACAAGCCGCCAGATCATGAGGAACGCGGTGACCATCAGCGCGGTCTCGACGATTTCGGAATGGCGTGGCGCGGGCGCCAGCCCGAATATATTCAGCACCAGCGCGACGCCATAGCCGCATGTCGCGAGATAGGCGGCGAACAGCACCAGCGCCGCCACTGCCGTGCGCCGGTCATGCAATCGCATCCATCGTTCGCGCCAGGATCCGCGCCAGCCGAGCCTGTCCCATCCGGCCAGCGAAATGCCGACCAGCCAGCGCGCCTTCTGCCGGATCGCATCGTTCATCGTTTCGGGGAAATGCTCCTGCGTGCAGATCAGGTCGCCCTGCGCGTCGCGCATGGTGACGAACGCTGTCTTTCCTCGCCGCTCGGCGATGCGCAGGCCGATCTCATAATCCTCGGTCAGCGAATCCGCATCGAACGGCATGCCGTCGCGCTCTTGGGCAATCGCGCCGATCATCTTCCGCCCGAAGCAGCAGCCCACGCCTGCCGACGGCACCGCCGCGCCGACCGCCTCTCGCAGTACCAGATGCTTGCCATGGGCCTCGGCAAACTCGTCCGCATAATGGCCGGCGATCCATTTTGACCGTTCCGTCAGCAAGGGCAGCACCGGAAGCTGCACCATGTCGAAGCGGTCCATCATCCGGTCGAACAGGCGGATTTCGTCCGCATGCACGACATCCTCGGCATCATGCAGGACGATGCCCTTGAACGGCTTGCCCCGAAATGCCTCCTCGCGCAGCATCGCGCGCCAGATATGGTTGAGGCAATCGGCCTTCGTCGTGCCGCCATCATGCGGCAGAATGACCGGGCGAATGCGCGCGTCGGTCTCGGCCACGTCCGCGACGGCCCTTATGGTGTCGGGGTCATTGGGGTATATACCTGTAAATATGCAAAAAGACGCGTTCGACCACCGGTCCAGCGACGTGCGCAGCATCGCGCCGATGACGTCCGCTTCGCGCCATGCAGGAACCAGTATGGCGAATGTTCCCGGGTCGGATGACGCCGGCAGGGTCGCCCCCGTCATCCGGTCAAATCGTGAATAGATGAAAATCTCGCGATGAAGTTTGCGGACCAGAAAAATCACGTCCATGACGAAATCGTCGATCCCGCCCAAGAGCAGGCCGATCAAAGCAAAAAGCAAAAGCTCATGCTGTATTTGCGCAAATAGAGCAGGCAATATTCGTGCGATTTCCAAGCACACCCCCTGCATGGAATCTTTTGGAGCAACAATTTTTCGAATCGTTGTCGATATGGATACTGGTTCGCGAAAAACGCTCCAACAGCGTTTACGTTCATGTTGGACGATTTGACCTGACGCTGTTCACACGGTACCGCACTGCACAAGACATGCCGTAAAACCAAAGGGACGCGCCTTGATCAACAAGCTGGTTCAACCTTCCGCATTGCGCTCGTTTCTGGTCGGTGAGGCCGCTGGCGGCATCCTGCTGATCGTCGCAGCGAGTTGCGCGATGATCATGGCGAATTCAAGCTATGAAAGCGCCGAACTTTATCATCATCTCGTGCATGCGGTGGTCGGGCCCGAACTGACGCCCAAGCTGGGGCCGACGACCGTTCATGTGCTGATAAACGACGGCCTGATGGCGCTGTTTTTCCTGCTCGTCGGGTTGGAGATCAAACGCGAATTCATCGATGGGCGCCTCTCGACATGGAGCAGGCGTTCCCTGCCGGTCGCGGCTGCCGTGGCGGGCATGGCCGTACCAGCCATCATATATCTTGCTATCGCGGGCGGAACGCCGGGCCTCGCCAATGGCTGGGCTATCCCTGCCGCCACCGACATCGCCTTTGCGCTGGGCGTGCTGGCTCTGCTGGGCAGCCGCGCGCCAACCTCACTCAAACTGCTGCTGACCACCATCGCCATCGTCGATGATATCGGCGCGGTCGCCATCATCGCCTTTTTCTACACCAGCGGGCTGAATATGGCTGCTTTGGGCGCTGCCGCGGTCATTCTGGCGGGCATGTACCTGCTCAATCGCACCGGCCTGAAGACGCTGCCGGTGTATCTCATCCTTTTCGCGGCGCTCTGGTACGCGGTGCTGCTGTCGGGCGTGCATGCCACGATTGCGGGCGTACTGGCGGCGATGACAATCCCCATCCGCAAAAGTCCGGGCGAGCCGGATTCGGTCGACAGCCCGCTGCACCGGCTGGAAAATGGCCTCCATCCATGGAGCGCCTATGCGATCGTGCCGCTCTTTGGGTTCGCCAACGCGGGCGTCGAACTGGGCGGTCTGGGTATGGATGCCATCCTTTCACCGCTGCCTCTGGGTGTGGCCGGGGGTCTGTTTCTGGGCAAGCAGGCTGGCATTTTCGCCAGCATCTGGCTGTGCGTGCGCGCCGGATGGGCAACGATGCCGCGTGGTACTACCTGGATGCAGGTCTATGGCCTGTCATTGCTGTGCGGCATCGGTTTCACGATGAGCCTGTTCATCGGCGCGCTCGCCTTTCCCGGCAACGCGCTGCTGATCGAGGAAGCGAAGATCGGTATCTTGCTGGGATCGCTGTTTTCGGCGGTAGTCGGTTATCTCGTCCTGCGCCTCGCGCCGTTGCACAAACATCATGCGGAGATCGAGGCCGAGCAGGAGGCCGAGATCGATCATGAGGGCTTTGTCGAAAGCTGAGTTTGCCAGTCGCCGTGCCGTTCACGGGCGGCGGGGATCAAAAAGTATAGGCGATGCCCAAACCGCCAAGCCATTGGTCGCGGCGGCCTGCGTCCTTGACGATGGGTGAATCCGCATAACGGCCGAGCAGACGGCCATAGCCTGCCCCGGCGAACACCGCCCAGCCCTTGCGCAGATCGCCCGACAGCGACTGTGCGGCCAACACGCCTGCGTTGAATTTGGCAAAGCCCGCCTTGCCCGCTCCCGCATAGGCATTAAGCCCGCTCGCACTGCTGCCCGTGGGGGTTATGTTGAAATAATATCCGCCAAAGCGCTTGCCGACATAATCGGCCGATAGCGAGAAGCCGACCAGCGTTTTCTCCGACAGCGGCATCACATATTCGACCGCGGGCGTTATGACGTAGCTTTTGTGCGCGCCGCCGATATCGGCCACATAGGCGGCACGGAAGGATAGGTTGTCATAGTCGCTGGTCAGCACGCCCGTCTTGGCGATGCCGGCCCAGCCGCCGACTTCCCATGCGGTGTCGAGCTTGCCCAACGCCTTGACGCGGCTGTCCTTGATCCCGCCGGTACGGTCGAAACGCGCGCTGACGACGGGGCCTAACCCGATATCCAGGCCATCACTGTCGTCATTGCGGATCAGGTCGACGTGCAGATTGGTGCCGCGCGCAAAAAACGGAAATCCTGCCACCTTGCCGCGTACGAACACGCCCGGCGTGACCTTGTAATCGTCCGAACCATTATAGCTGGGCAATATGGCGCCGCCAACGCCCACGGTGACCTCGCTCCGTTCGGCCTGCGCAAAGGCGGGCGCGCAGGTGGCTGCTAAGACGGCCGCGCCGCCAGCCAGAATTCTCGATAGTGCGCGTGTTTGTGCCATATGTTCCCCTGTTCCAGGGATATAATGCCCGGTTTGCCCGACTGGTTCCCGCCTCAAGCTTACAGGAAGTAGCGGAGCTGCACAATTTGCTTCACGGGCTGGTCCGAAACGCCGAACTGCACCTTGTCGAATGGCGGCGGCCCCATGAACAATTTGGGATTGCGGGAAAAGCCGACTCCTTCCTTCGGGATGCCCAGCATCGTGTCGATCCGGGCATTGCCATTCTCGTCATGCAGCACCAGCAGCGCATAGTTGCCCGCCTCCAGACCCTCGAACCGGAATGGTGCGCCGGAACTGGCGCTGATGCTGCCCCGGCGGGCGGCGGGATCCTTCTCGCATTTGGGGAAAAAATGCGGGTCGCGCGTCAGGCACAGGCGCAACATTCCGCGCGTGGAGCGCAATCCCTCGACCGTGACATCGACTTCACCCGTCGACGCGGGCGGCGGCTGGGTGTGGGGTGGATTCACGGTCGCGACCGAACCCGCCGAGGCCAAGATCAGTGCCGCAAACCCTGTCCCAGAACCGAAAATAGAGGCCATAATTACCCTTATATGCCTGATGATGCTTCTGGTGATGGGTTGCCGTTATCAGCCAACGGCCCGCCGGTCCATGCACAAGCGCACGCGGGAACATCTCCCACCCCATATGATTGCCGATGCCCATGACCGTCATGATGGCCAGAACAATGCCCAACGCAACGACATGGATCGGGATCACGAAAACCAGCGCCGGGATGACGACCGCGCCGGTTATCGCCTCCCATGGGTGGAAGCTCATCGCCGCCCATGCGGTGGGCGGGCGGCTGTCGTGATGCACGGCATGGGCGATCTTGAACCACCAGGGGCGGTGCATCAGCCGGTGTGTCCAGTAAAACCATGTGTCGTGCGCCGCGAGATATAACAGGACCGACAGCGGCGCATACCAGAGCGGCCGGGCATCGATATCGGTATAAATCCGCGTCCAGCCATGCTGTTGCCACCCCCATGCGACAATCCCGGCGGGAATGCCGTATATCGCTGCGGATGCGAGGCTCCAGCCGATCTCGCGCGACATCTGCCGCTCCAACCCTGCATAGAGCCGGGGGTGGCGCAAGCGGGTCAATAGCGCGAACCCGCCGCTGGTCAGAAGATAGCGCACGGCCACGATCAGGCTCATTGCAAGCGCCGAGAACGCCATTGCCGCGCCTGTGGAGCCTAACGGTCCGACCATCGCTCGACCGTGACATGGACGACCCGCGGCATCGCATGCAGCGCCGATCGGATGGCCTTGACGTCGCCCCCGTCGGCGATGCTGACAATCGCGGCGTGCGCGTGCGGGCCGACGCGCCAGACATGCAGGTCCGCTACGGTCGCGCCGGTAGCCTCGGCTGTCTGCTTGATCCGGGCGGCCAGCGCAGGCTCCGCCGTATCGACAAGGATTGCGGCGGTGTCCTTCATCAGGCTCCAGGACCAGCGGGCGATGATGATCGCGCCAACGACGCCGATGATCGGGTCGAGCCAGACCCAGCCCAAATACCGCCCGGCCAGCAGGGCGAGGATTGCGGCCACTGACGTCAATGCGTCCGCGAGAACGTGGAGATAGGCGGCGCGCAGATTATTGTCGGCATGGGCGTGGCCGTGATCACCGTGGCTATGGCCATGCCCGTGATCATGCCCATGGGTATGTCCGTGAGCATGCCCGTGGCCTTTGTCCATCAGCATCCACGCGCTGATCAGGTTCACCGCCAGCCCGATCACGGCCACCAGCGTGGCGTCGCCGAAATCCACCATATGCGGGTCCCACAGCCGCTGCGCCGATTCCACCGCGATGCCCAGCGACGCGATGCCCAGCATGATTGCCGAGGCAAACCCCGCCAGATCGCCGAACTTGCCTGTCCCGAATGTGTAGCGCGCATTTGTCGCGTGACGGCGGGCATAGGCGTAGGCGATGGCGGCGATGGCGAGCGCGCCTGCATGCGTCGCCATATGGAATCCGTCGGCCAGCAGCGCCATCGACCCGGTCATCCATCCCGCGACGATTTCCACGACCATCGTCAGCGCCGTCAGCGCGATCACCCAGTGGGTACGCCGCGCGTTGCGATCATGCGTATCGGGCAGATACACATGGTCGAAATAATGGCTGTGCTCGTGAACCTCGTCGGACATTGCGGCTATCTACCCGCCTCCATGGCCCAGCGTCAACGCGCGGGCTATCGCAGCGCCCACGCCACGTCTAAGGATGGGGCATGAGCGGATCTTCCTCCTCTTTTCCCGTAACCTGCGATCTGGCCATTGCCGGAGCGGGGCTGGCGGGCGGGCTGATCGCGCTGGCGCTGGCGGAATATCGCCCCGACGTGCGCGTCCTGCTGGTGGATGCGGCGGATCATGCGGGCGGCAACCATGTCTGGAGCTTTTTCGACAGCGATGTGAACGATGCCGCGCGTGCATTGCTGGCACCGATGGTCGCGCACCGCTGGGAAGGCGGGCATGACGTGCATTTTCCCGGCTATGACCGGCATCTTGCCAGCCCCTATAATAGCATGACGTCAACCCTGTTGGACGCGCATCTGCGGGGCCGGCTGGGCGATGGGTTGCTGTTGGATCGCAGGATTGCCGATGTCCTGCCCGACGCCATCCTGTTGGATGACGGCACGCAAATTGCGGCGAAAGGCGTTATCGACGCCCGCGGTCTTTCGCATAAAGATTTGTATAAAGCCGGCATCGCATGTGGTTGGCAGAAATTCGTCGGACAGACGCTCCGCCTCGCTTCGCCTCACGGCCTCACATGCCCGGTAATCATGGATGCGACCGTCGATCAGGCGGACGGCTATCGCTTCGTCTATCTGCTGCCGGTCGGGGATCGGCAGATATTCGTCGAGGATACCTATTATACCGACGGGCCACAGCTTGATCATGACGTCATCCGCGCCCGCATCGCCGCCTATGCGACGGACCGTGGCTGGACTGTCGAAGCCGTCGAGCATGAAGAATGCGGCGTTCTTCCGGTCGTCAAGGGCGGAGACTTTGAGAGTCTCTGGCCGGTCGAAGACCCTGTCGCGCGCGCCGGGACGCGCGCGGGGCTTTTCCACCACACGACCAGCTATTCGGTGCCGATGGCGGCAGAGTTCGCGCTCCACCTCGCCCGCAGTGACCGGCTGGAAGGGAGCGCTCTGGCCGAGGACACCCGGCGCTGGGGCAGTGGCCATTGGCGCGCCTGCGGCTATTATCGCCTGCTCGATACCATGTTGTTCGACGCTGCGCCGCCTGCCGAGCGCTATGGCATCTTCGAACGCTTCTACCGTCTGCCCGAACCGCTCATCGCGCGCTTCTATGCCGGACGGTCGAGCGCCGCCGACAAAATCCGCATCTTGTGCGGGCGGCCCCCAGTGCGCATAAGGGCGGCCATGCAGGCATTGATGAAACGAAAGCGCGCATGACCGGAACGGGGGAACGGGGTGCGGCGGGCAAACGGGCGATCGTCATCGGCGCGGGCTTTGGCGGACTTGCGCTAGCCATTCGCCTGCAATCGGCGGGCGTCGCGACGACCCTGATCGAGGGGCGCGACAAGCCGGGCGGGCGCGCCTATTATTGGCAGCGCGACGGCTTTACCTTCGATGCTGGACCCACCGTCATCACCGATCCGAACTGCCTGTCCGAACTCTGGCGGTTGAGCGGGCACGACATGGCGGACGATGTCACGCTGGAACCGGTGTCCCCATTTTACCGGCTGAACTGGCCTGACGGCACCAACTTCGATTACTCCAATGACGAAGCCGCACTGCGGCAGGAAATCGCCAAGCTCAATCCCGATGACATCGCCGGATATGCCCGGTTTCAGGAGTATAGCGCCGGGGTTTACCGCGAGGGCTATGAAAAGCTGGGCCATGTCGCCTTTCTCGACTTTATGTCGATGGTGAAGGCCGCACCCGCGCTGGCGCAATATCAGGCGTGGCGTTCGGTCTATTCGATGGTGTCGAGTTTCGTGAAGGACGAAAAGCTGCGGCAGGCGCTGTCGTTCCACACGCTTCTGGTCGGCGGGAATCCTATGACGACCAGCGCCATCTATGCGCTCATTCACAAGTTGGAAAAGGATGGCGGCGTCTGGTTCGCGCGCGGCGGCACCAACCGGCTGGTCGCGGCGCTGGTCACGCAGTTCGAACGGATCGGCGGAACGATCCGGCTCGGCGATCCTGTGGAGCGGATCGAAATGGTCGGCGACCGGGCGAGCGGCGTCGTGACGCGCGATGGCTGGCGGGGCGAGGCCGATGTCGTTGCGACCAATGCGGACCTGATGCACAGCTATCGCGACCTGCTTGGCCAGCACCCAAGAGGCCGACGCCACGGCGACAAGCTGGTTCAGAAACGCTGGTCGCCCAGCCTGTTCGTCGTTCATTTCGGCATTCGCGGCACCTGGCCGGGCATTCCACACCATATGATCCTGTTCGGCCCACGCTATAAGGGCCTGCTCACCGACATTTACGATCATGGCGTGCTGAGCGCGGATTTCTCGCTCTATCTGCATCACCCGACCGTCACAGATCCGTCGATGGCGCCGGAGGGCTGCTCTACCTTCTATGCGCTAGCGCCAGTGCCGCATATGGGCAAGCTGCCGATCGACTGGGATCAGATGGGGCCGGTCTATGCCGACCGCATCCTCGATGAGGTTGAACGCCGCCTGATCCCCGATATCCGCCAGCGCATCGTCACCCGCTTCCATTATGCGCCGCCCGACTTCGCGCAGGATCTCAACGCGCATATGGGCAGCGCGTTCAGCCTTGAGCCGCTGCTGACGCAAAGCGCGTGGTTGCGCGCGCATAATCGCGATGATGTCATTTCCAACCTCTATCTGGTGGGCGCGGGTACCCATCCGGGGGCCGGCATTCCGGGCGTCGTCGGCAGCGCGAAGGCAACCGCGCACCTGATGCTGGAGGATCTTGCGTGAGGAAACTCAACCGTCTGGCCGTCTATTGCGGGTCGTCCACGGGCAGCGATCAGATGTTCATGGACTGCGCGCGCGATGTCGGGGCGGAACTGGCACGCTGGGGCATCACGATCATCTATGGCGGCGGCCGCGTCGGAATGATGGGGGCGCTGGCCGACGCGGCACTTGAGGAGGGCGGTGAGGTGATCGGCGTCATACCGGAGGCACTGGTCGGGGCTGAGCTGGCGCATCGCGGCCTGACCGATCTTCATGTCGTGCCCGACATGCACAGCCGCAAGGCGCTGTTCAGCAGCCTTGCCGACGGCTTTCTGACATTGCCCGGCGGCGTCGGCACGATGGATGAACTGTGGGAGGCGGTAAGCTGGGCGCAGCTTGGCTATCATGACAAGCCGGTCGGGCTTTTGAATGCCGGCGGCTTTTACGATCAGCTCGTCGGTTTCCATGGCCATATGGTGCGGTCGGGTTTCATTCGACAGGCCCATGCCAACATTCTCATCGCGCGTAACAGCCTCGCCTTGCTGATCGAGGCGATGGAGCATTACCCCACGCATGAGCCGTTGATTGGCGCAGGCGCACGGCGGGCCTGATGAACCGCGACGCGCTTGTCGCCCATGCGCGCGATAGCATTGCGCGCGGCAGCAAGAGCTTTGCCGTGGCGTCTCAACTATTTGACCGTGAAACGCGGGAAAGGGCACGGCTGCTCTATGCCTGGTGCCGGGCGTGCGACGATATCGCGGACGGGCAGGAGCATGGCGGCGCGCTTTCGCCTGTGACCGATGCCGGGCAGCGGCTGGCCGAGATGCGCGCGAAAACGCAGCTCGCGTTGACAGGCGGAGAGACCGGAGACCCGGCCTTCGATGGCCTCGGCGTGGTCGCCTCTGAAACGGGCCTGCCGCATCGCTTCGCCTTCGATCTGCTCGACGGGTTTGCGCTCGATGCCGATGGCTGGCGCCCCCGCACCACCGATGATCTGATGCGATATTGCTATCATGTCGCGGGGGCCGTCGGGTGCATGATGGCCGTGGTGATGGGCGTCGCTCCCGAAGACGATCCTGTCCTTGACCGCGCCTGCGATCTGGGCCTCGCTTTCCAGCTCGCCAACATCGCGCGCGATGTGCGCGAAGATGCCGAAGCGGGGCGTTGCTACATTCCTGCCGACTGGCTGGCCGAAGAAGGGATGAGCGCTGAAACGATGCTGCTGCCCGAAAATCGCGTTCGACTGGCGGCGATCGGTGCGGGCCTCGCCGACCTCGCGCATCGCTTTGAGGACAGCGCCCGGCACGGCACGCCCGCTCTGTCTTTCCGCAGCGCCTGGGCGGTACTGGCTGCGGCGGGGATCTACGGCGACATCGCGCGTGAGGTGAAGCGGCGCGGAGAGGCGGCGTGGGATGCCCGTGTAATCACGTCAAAGATGGCGAAGCTCGGCTGGGTTGCGCGGGCGGCCGCGCAATCAGCGGCGCGTTCTTCCCATTGGCCTGCAAATGAGCCGCGTGATCCCAATTTGTGGCGGCGGCCTTCCGCTTGAAACAGCCGGGCCGCTTTATGCGGAAGGCATGGTTCCTGGACGCAGATAGGGCAGCAGATGAGCCACATAATCGGCTTTGCCGAGGTCGATGCCCTCGCGGCGAAGGATGGCATAGGCGATCATCACATGGAAATAAAACTGGGGCACGGCCCAGTCTCGGGCATATTGCTCTGCGGTAAAATCGAAAATCATTCCCATCGGCAGCGCATGCGCGATCGGCCTTTCCATGTCGTCGTCGAAGCCATCGGAGTTGAGCGACTCCACCAATGCCACGGTTTCATCGATCCTTGCCTTGGCGTCCGCCATAGTTCCGGGGCGCGCGTCCGCATTCCGTCCCTCATTCAACAGCAATTCTATCGAGCTGGGGAATTCTTCTCCCCTGAGCCGGTACATACCCTCTTGCGCCTGCGCGCATGCAAACCTGACCTGCGTCGATAAGGGAAACATGTCGGGTGCAAGGCGCGCTGAGAGCAAATTTTCGGCCTGACCGTCCGGCATTTGCGCCTGAGCCTTATCGAGCCAGCTCGATAAAGATTTCAGCATTTGAACATATGTCGGGGCAAGAAGGGTGGTCAAAGCCATGATCGTCTCCCTGCGGGCTTGGCCGTTCGCAGCATCTACCCCCGCAATGTTCCGCCCAGCTTCTCCGCTGCCTTTACGACCGCCGCGCTGATGGCGGAGAGTTCGTCTTCGGTGTAGCTCTTGTCGCCCGGCTGCAACGTCACCTCGACCGCGAGCGATTTGGTGCCCGGCTCCACGCCGGCGCCTGTGAACACATCGAACAGGCGGGCGTCGACGATATTCTTCTTGTCCGCGCCCTTGACCATGCGCACCAGCGAGTCCGCTTCCAGATCTTCGGGCACGATGAACGCGAAGTCGCGGGTCACCGCCTGCAATGCGGGCGGCGCATAGGGCGCGCGCATGAAGCCGGTCTTTCGCTTGGCTGGGATCGCATCGAGAAACAATTGTGCCGCGACGACCGTGCCCGACAAATCGAACGCCTTCATCAGCGAGGGATGCAGCACGCCATATTCGGCCAGGATATTCTTCGGCCCCAGACGCAGCGTGCCCGATTGTCCGGGGTGATAGGCATCGCCAGCCTCTCCCATCATCTGCAGGTTCGCAACCGGCGCGCCTGCTGCCTCCAGCAGGGCGAGGGCCTCCGCTTTGGCATCGAATGCGTCGAACGGCGCAGCTTTGCCATTGGCCCAGCTGCGCGGAGCCTTGTCGCCCGCCATCAGCAAGCCGAGTGTCAGCTTCTCATTGCTGCTGCCATCGGCCGCGCGGAAATAGCGTCGGCCAATTTCGAAAAGGCGCACTGACGACGCGCCGCGGTCCATATTGCGCTGGGCGGCCGAGAGCAGGCCGGGCAACAGGGAGGGGCGCATCACCTTCATCTCTTCTGAGATCGGATTGGCCAACGTCCAGTCGCCACCGCCTACGCTCGCCGCTTCCTTTTCGGAAAGGAAGGACCAGTTGATCGCTTCATTGAGCCCTCGGGCGGCCGCAGCCCGGCGTGCGCGCCGCTCGATCTTTTGTTCCGGAGTCGCGGTCGGCTGCGCCACACCCGGCGCGCGGGGCAACGGGGTCGAGGGCACATGGTCGAGGCCATGGATACGCACGACCTCTTCGACGATGTCGGCGGGGCCATCGATATCGCGGCGCCAGCTCGGGATCACGACCGTCCAGCCCTCATCCACCTCGAAGCCGAGCCGTTCCAATATCGTTCGCTGTTCTGCGGCATCCACATCGACGCCTGCGAGTGACAATGTCAGGGCCGGATCATAGGATAAGTTGCGCGGCGCAACTCCCGGATTGCCCGTACGCGTCACCTCGCTCGCCGTGCCACCGCAATGTTCGGTCACAAGCCAGGTCGCAATCGCCAGCCCCTCATCGAGGAACGCCGGATCGACGCCGCGTTCGAACCGCTGGCGCGCGTCGGATGTCAGGCCGAGCTTTTGTCCGATACGGGCGATATGCTCCGGCGTGAAATAGGCGCATTCGACGATGACGTCGGGCGTCGCGTCGCTGACGCCCGAATCCTCGCCGCCCATGATGCCGCCGATGTCGTGCACATGCGCGTCATCCGCAATCACGGTCATCGTCTCGTCGAGCGTATAGGTCTTGCCGTTCAATGCCAGAACCTGCTCACCCGGCTTTGCCCTGCGCGCGACCAGCCCGCCTGACAGCTTTGCCTTGTCATAGACATGGAGCGGACGGCCAAGGTCGATCATCACGAAATTGGTAATGTCGACGAGGCAGGAGATCGGCTTCTGGCCAATTGCCTTGAGCTTTTGCGCCATCCATGCGGGCGCGAGTGAATTTGTAACGCCCGATACAGATTGCGCGAAAAAGGCGGGGCAGCCGTCCGGATCGTCTGTCCTGACGTCGGGGCCGCGACCCTGCGCCGCGACCGCCTGACCTGTCATGCGATAGACCTGCGCAAGCGGATTGAGCGTTCCCAGACCCTTTGCAGCCAGATCCCGCGCGACGCCGCGCACGCCCATGCAATCCTGACGATTGGGCGTGATCGAGATATCGATAACCGGATCGTCGAGCCTGGCATAATCGGCGAAAGACGTTCCGACAGGCGCATCTTCGGGCAATTCGATGATGCCGTCATGATCCTCGCCCAGTTCCAGTTCGCGGACCGAGCACATCATGCCGTTTGATTCGACGCCGCGGATCGCCGCCTTTTTCAGGACCATGCCATTCGCCGGGACGACCGCGCCCTCCACGCCGAATACCCCGACCAGCCCCGCGCGCGCATTGGGGGCGCCGCACACAACCTGCAACGGGTTGCCGTCACCGGGGTCGACCGTAAGCACTTGCAGCTTGTCGGCCTGCGGGTGCTTGTCGGCGGTCAGAACCTTTGCGACCTTGAATCCGGCCATTTTCTCGGCGGGATTTTCGACGCCTTCGACCTCAAGGCCGATATCGTTGAGCGCAACGAGAATGGTGTCGAGGCTTGCATCGGTATCCAGATGCTCTTTCAGCCAGCTCAATGTGAATTTCATGCGCCTACTCCCCCGCTCAGAGTGGGTACATCCAGCGCACTGAACCCATAATGTCGCAGCCAGCGCAGGTCGCCGTCGAAGAAAGCGCGCAAGTCGTTCATGCCATATTTGAGCATCGCGAGGCGATCGACGCCGGTGCCAAAGGCGAAGCCTTGCCACTCATCGGGGTCGAGCCCGCAATTTTCGATGACGCGCCGGTGGACCATCCCGCTGCCCAGCACTTCCATCCAGCCGCCATCGGGCGCATCGCCGCTGCCGCCGATCACGCGCTGACCCTTTTCAATGGTATAGCCGACATCGACCTCGACCGAAGGCTCGGTGAACGGGAAATAGCTGGGGCGCAGGCGCAGGACGATGTCGTCCCGTTCGAAAAACGCCTTGAGGAAGGTTTCGAGCGTCCACTTGAGATGGCCGAGGTGAATGCCCTTGTCGATCACCAACCCCTCAATCTGGTGGAACATCGGTGTATGCGTTGCGTCGCTGTCACTGCGATAGACCCGGCCCGGCGCGATGATGCGGATCGGCGGCTCCTGCGACGTCATGGTCCGGATCTGGACCGGCGACGTATGGGTGCGCAACAACATGTCGCGGCCTTCGGCATCCTTGTCGGGGAAATAGAAGGTGTCGTGCATCGCGCGCGCAGGGTGGGTTCCGGGGATATTAAGCGCGGTAAAGTTGCGCCAGTCGCCCTCGATCTCCGGCCCGGTCGCCACGGCGAAACCCATGTCGGCGAAGATTTCCGCCAATTCGTCCATCACTTGTGAAACGGGATGGACGCTGCCCTGCGGAACGATGTCGACCGGCAGGGTCATGTCGAGCTTTTCACTGGCGAGCTTCGCGTCAAGCGCAGCCTGTTCCAGCGCGGCCTTGCGGTCGGCAATCGCCGCTGTCACGCTTTCGCGCAAATCATGGATCGCGGGGCCTTGGGCCTGACGTTCTTCCGGCGTCATGCCGCCCAGCGTCTTGAGCAGCGCGGTAACCGCACCCTGCTTGCCCAGCGCGCCGACGCGCAATTCCTCGACCTGAGCTAAGCTATCGGCGCGTCCAATGTCGGCCAGCAGGCCCGCCTTCAATGCAACAATATCCGTCATGCGCGCGCGCTACCCTAATTTGCGTCAAAGAAAAAGGGCGTCGAAGTTTCCCTCAACGCCCTTCCTGAATTTTATGCTGGCAGATCAGGCCGGAAGTGCGCTCTTCGCTTGCGCCACGATGCCCTTGAACGCTTCGCCTTCATGCATCGCGATGTCGGCCAGAACCTTGCGGTCCAGGTCGATTCCGGCGAGCTTCAGGCCGTGCATGAACTGACCGTAGGTCAGGCCTTCCATGCGGACGGCGGCGTTGATGCGCTGAATCCACAGGGCGCGGAAGCTCCGCTTCTTTACCTTACGGTCGCGATAGGCGTACTGGCCGGCCTTTTCGACGGCCTGACGGGCGATACGGATGGTGTTCTTGCGACGGCCATAATAGCCCTTCGCCTGTTCCAGAATCCGATTATGCTTTGCGCGGGTGGTTGTACCCCGTTTTACGCGTGCCATGTCTTCCTACTCCTTCTTACTTCAGGCCGTAGGGCGCCCAGAGGCGGACGTGCGCGACGTCTGCATCGGACAGCACATCGGTGCCGCGGTTCTGGCGGATATATTTCGCATTGTGGCTGATGAGGCGGTGGCGCTTGCCGGCCACACCATGCTTCACCTTGCCCGAAGCGGTGAATTTGAAGCGCTTCTTCACACCGCTCTTGGTCTTGAGCTTGGGCATTTTCGTCTCCTTTATTCAAGGCCTTCGTTTACACTCCGGCCTTTGACGGTTGCGAACGAACAAGGCAGCCCTATCGGCCCGTCCATTCCATCAGAATCGCCCGGCAGGCCGGACGAAGGCGCGCCTATAGGAGGGAAGGGTATAGAAAGCAAGGAGAAACCGGCGCTTGTCACGGCTGGGTGCGGGGGGATAGGGCGGCCTGATCGCCAAGCGGAGCGTTTGCATGCCCAAGCCCATCCTTACCTTGACGCTAAACCCCGCCATCGACGGGGCGAGCGCAGCCGACACCGTCCGTCATACCCACAAGATACGTACGAGCAATGAGCGCTATGACCCCGGCGGCGGCGGTATCAATGTTGCGCGCGTGCTGCATCGCCTCGGCAATGCGGTGCGCGCTTGCTATTTGTCGGGTGGGGTGACGGGCGCGTTGCTCGACAATCTGATGGAGAGGGAGGGCATCGACCGCCTGCCCATTCCCATCGCCGATGTGACGCGCATCAGCCACGCGGTGTATGAGCGCAGCTCCGGCAAGGAATATCGCTTCGTGCCCGAAGGGCCGCATGTCGACGCGGCTGAATGGCATGCCGTGATCGATGCGGTGGCCGCTGCCGATTGCGGCATACTGGTCGCCAGCGGATCGCTGCCGCCCGGAATTCGTGATGATTTTTACCAGCAACTGCTTGACGTCACCCGGGGGAAGGGCACTCGCATGATCCTCGACAGTTCCGGAGCGGCGTTGACGCGCGCGGTCGAGGCGGGCGGTTTGTGGATGATCAAACCAAGCCTTGGCGAGTTCGAGGCGCTTGTGGGGCACGCCTGCCCCGACGTCGGTACGGTGGGAGAGGCTGCGTGTCGTCTTGCCGATCGGGGAGCGGCGGAACTTATCGTGGTCACAATGGGGCATAAGGGGGCGGTATTCGCGGATCGCAGCGGTCATGAACATCGCGCCCCGCCCGATGTGCCGGTCAAAAGCGCAACCGGCGCGGGCGACAGCTTCGTCGCAGGCATGACGCATAAGCTGGCAGAGGGGTGGGAGCCTGCGCGCGCCTTTCTCTATGGGATGGCGGCGGGAACGGCTGCGGTTCTCACGCCCGGCACGGATCTGTGCATGCCGAAGGATGTGGAGCGGCTGTTTCAGTTCATGGAAGCGGGCTGACCCGGAGATAGCCTAGTGCCCGTCATGCCCCACATTGAGGATATCGAGCACATCATCGAGCCGCGCCGGATCGCCCAGCGCGATCACGCGCCCATCGCTGGTGTCAGTCAATGGCTCGCCCGACCAGTCGCACATATGGCCGCCTGCGCCTTCGACAACCGGCACCAGCGCGGCGATATCGTGGAGTTTCAGCCCTGCTTCGACAACGAGATCGACATGGCCTGAGGCCACCAGCGCATAATTATAGCAGTCGCCGCCCCATATCGTATCGCGGCAATCACGCGCGAGCAGCGAGAAATGCTCGCCGGTGCAGCCGGGAAAGAGCTGCGGCGCTGTGCTCGCAAGAATGGCGTCGGAGAGCTGTCGGCAGCGGCGCGTCTTTACGAGCTTGCCGTTGTAGGTCGTGCCTTGTCCGGTCGCGCCCGCCCAACGCTCCCTGGCGATAGGCTGATCAATGATGCCCAGCACCGGCCAGCCGCCTTGTGTCAGCGCGATCAGTGAACCGAAAATCGGGCGCCCGGCAATAAAGCTGCGCGTGCCGTCAATCGGGTCGAGTATCCAGATGCGCTCCGCATCCTCACGCACCGCGCCATATTCCTCGCCGATGATCCCGTCATCGGGCCGTTCCTTCTCCAGAATGGCGCGGATCGCGGCTTCTGCAGCCCTGTCGGCCTCGGTGACGGGCGATTCGTCGGCCTTGAATTCCATATTGTAGTGCGCGCGAAAAAAAGGCCGGATGGCGTTGCCTGCGGCATCGGCGAGGGCGTGGGCAAGGGCGAGATCATCGATCAGGTTCATGCGTCTCTCTTGGGCGAGCCTTCCCTGCCGCGCAAGGGCTTGCGGCGCTAAATTAGCTGGGTGTGCGGTCGTTATAAAGGGCAAGGAGACTGGACATGGCTATTTTGGCCTGGATCATCTGCATCGCAACCTTTCTGGGTGGCTTTGTCGCGCAGCAGGACTTTGCGCGCCCGTTCGACGAAATCCTGTCGATCGGCCTGTTCACGGCGAGCTTTCTTGCCTGCCCCGCGCTCTGGAAGATGCCCCCGCTATGTGACATGCTCGACGGTCGTCAGCGCGCGATGGGATGTGTTGCGCTGCTGTTGGCTGTGCCTCTGGTGCTGATCCCGGCCGGCTGAGCCGGTGACATCATAAAATTTTCAATAAAGTTAGTCGAACAAAGAGCTCACAGAGCTTTCGTCGGAAATGCGTTTGATCGCCTCGCCAAGCAGCGGAGCTATCGGCAGCTGACGAATTTTCTTGGCGTTCGTCACCAGATCATTGCCCAGGATGGAATCGGTGATCACCAGCTCGTGCAGTTGCGACGCGTCGACACGGGCGACTGCACCGCCAGACAGCACGCCGTGCGTGACATAGGCGATGACGCCCTCAGCGCCCGCCTCTTTCAGCGCGGCAGCAGCGTTGCACAGTGTTCCCGCCGAATCGACGATGTCGTCGATCAGGATGCAGAAACGCCCGGAAACATCGCCGATGATGTTCATTACCTCTGATTCGCCCGCGCGCTCACGCCTTTTGTCGACAATGGCGAGCGGAGCGTTGTCGAGCCGCTTGGCGAGCGCGCGTGCGCGTACCACGCCGCCGACGTCGGGCGATACGACCATGATGTTTTTATCGCCGAACCGCGCCTGAATATCCGCCGACATCACGGGTGCCGCAAACAGGTTGTCGGTCGGAATGTCGAAAAAGCCCTGAATCTGTCCCGCATGCAGGTCCACCGACAGTACACGGTCGGCACCTGCGACCGTCATGAGGTTGGCAACCAGCTTGGCAGAGATCGGTGTACGTGGACCGGGTTTTCTGTCCTGCCGTGCATAGCCGAAATAGGGAATGACCGCCGTGATCCGCCGCGCTGACGCGCGTCGCAGCGCATCGATGCAGATCAGCAGCTCCATCAGATTGTCGTTTGTGGGATAGCTGGTCGACTGTATCAGGAACACGTCCTCGCCGCGCACATTCTCATGCACCTCGACGAACACCTCTTCGTCGGCAAAGCGGCGAACGCTGGCGTCGGTCAGCGGCATTTCCAGATAATCGGCAATTGCGCGTGCTAGCGGCAGGTTGCTGTTGCCGGTCATCAATTTCATGGAAATTGCCTCTTTTCATTACGCTGATGTGACGTCCGATATCGCGACCCTTTAACGGCCATGACGCACAATGCAACGCGGTTTGTGGCGCTTCTTGAGCGAATTGCCGACAGACGACGCTTTTGCGGTGGATAAAAATATTCTACCAGCCTCGCGATGACGCAGAATCTGACGATAGCCTTGGCGCAAACGACGCAGTCGGTGGGTGACCTTTCCGGCAATGCCGACCGAATGCTGGAATGGCGGGAGCGGGCGCGCGAAGCGGACCTTGTCGTTTTCCCCGAACTCCAATTGATCGGCTACACGCCCGAAGATCTGGTGCTGAAACCTGCCTTGGTGGAGCGCGCCGGCGATGAGCTGCTGCGGCTGGCGGATGCTACAAAGGACGGCGGCCCGGCGATGCTGGTGGGGACGGTCATCGCCAATCAAGGCGTGCTGTTCAACTGCATCGTGTTGCTTGACGGCGGAGAGGTGAAGGCTGTGCGGCAGAAGCGTGAGCTGCCCAATTATGGCACGTTCGATGAAAAGCGTCTGTTCGCGCCGGGGCCATTGCCCGATCCGATCGAGTTTCGTGGCGTCAAGCTGGGTGTGCCGATTTGCGAGGATGTCTGGTATCCGTTCGTATGCGCGCATCTGAAGGCGCGGGGCGCGGAAATCCTGATCACGCCCAATGGTAGTCCCTATGAGATCGACAAGGACGAACATCGCATCTCCCATGTCTGCACCGTGCGGGTTCAGGAAACGGGGCTGCCGATCGCCTATCTCAATCGCGTCGGCGGGCAGGACGAGCTGGCGTTCGACGGCGCGTCCTTCGTGATGAATGGTGACGGCACGCTGGTGCACCAGATGGCCGACTGGCGCGAGGAATTGCGCATCACGCATTGGGCGCGGCAAGAGGGCGGCTGGATCTGTGCGCCCGGCGAAATTCTGCGGCAGACACCCTATCCGGAGGATGTGTACAGCGCGATGGTCGTGGGCCTGCGCGACTATGTCGACCGCAATCGCTTTCCCGGCGTAGTCCTCGGCCTGTCGGGCGGCATCGATAGCGCGTTGTCTGCCGCCGTCGCCGTCGATGCACTGGGCGCGGACCGGGTATGGTGCGTGATGATGCCATCGCGCTTCACCAGTCAGGACAGTCTGGACGATGCCGCAGGGTGCGCGGAAATGCTGGGCGTGCGGCTCGATACCATACCGATTGAACCGGCTGTCGGCGCATTTGATGCCATGCTGGCGGATGTGTTTGCCGAGCGTGGGCGCGACATCACGGAAGAGAATATCCAGTCGCGCATTCGCGGCGTCACGTTGATGGCCCTGTCCAACAAGTTCGGTCATATGCTGCTGACCACCGGCAACAAGAGCGAGATGTCGGTGGGGTACGCCACCATCTATGGCGATATGGCGGGCGGCTATTCGGTGCTGAAGGACGCCTACAAAACAACGGTGTTCGACCTGTCGCGCTGGCGCAATGGCGCTGCCCCGGCCATCGGCCTGGGGCAGCAAGGGCCGGTCATGCCGGAGCGTGTGATCACCAAACCGCCGTCTGCCGAACTGCGCGAAGATCAGAAGGATGAGGACAGCCTGCCACCCTATGAGGTGCTCGACCCGATCCTGCACGGTCTCGTCGAAAACGAGCTTTCGGTTGAGCAACTTGTCGCGCGCGGGTTCGATCATGAGACGGTCGCGCGCATTGAGCGGCTATTATATATCGCGGAATATAAAAGGCGGCAGGCCCCCCCCGGCGTCAAGCTGGGCAGCCGCAATTTCGGTCGCGACCGCCGCTATCCCATCACCAACGCATTCCGGACATCATGACTGTTATAACCCGCTTCGCCCCGTCGCCGACCGGCCAGCTCCATGTCGGCAATCTGCGCACTGCAATTCATAACTGGATGTGGGCGCGGCGGCATGGGGGACAGTTCCTGCTGCGCCTCGACGACACCGACCGGGAGCGTTCGCGGGAGGAATATGCCGACGGCATTCGCGCGGATCTCGCCTGGCTGGGCATGAAGCCCGATGGCGAAGTGCGGCAGTCCGAGCGGTTCGATATCTATGAGGCGCGGTTTGCTGAGTTGAGAGAGGCTGGCCGGGTTTATCCTTGCTATGAAACGCCGCAAGAGCTTGACCTGCGGCGCAAGGTTTTGCTCGGGCGCGGTTTGCCACCCGTCTATGATCGTGCCGCCTTGTCTCTTACCGTTGATGAGGTTGCGGCTTTTGAGGCGGAGGGGCGTCGCCCGCACTGGCGTTTCAAGCTGGATCATGATGCGCCGATCGCGTGGAATGACTTGATCCGCGGCGATCAGACTTTTGACGCCAAATTGTTGTCCGACCCGGTCATTCGGCGGGAAGACGGCAGCTGGCTCTATATGCTGCCTTCTGTAATAGACGATATCGAAATGGGCGTGACGCTCGTCCTGCGGGGCGAAGACCATGTCTCCAATACGGCGGCGCAACTCCAGATGTTCACCGCGCTCGACGCCGCGCCGCCAAC
>CAYGOH010000008.1:24590-28373 GCA_964351385.1 uncultured Sphingobium sp.
ACGTTCGCGCATGAGGCATTGCTGGTGGGCAGCGAGGGCAAGCTTTCCAAGCGGCTCGGGTCGCTCGGCATAGTATCGTTTCGCGAGGCCGGGATCGAACCGATTGCGTTGATTGCCTTGCTGGCGCGAATCGGCACGAGCGATCCTGTCGTTCCGGTGACCGGAGCGGACGATCTGATTGAGCAGTTTGATTTTGCGCGTTTCGGTCGTGCGCCTGCCCGCTTCGACGAACAGGAGCTGGCGCTGCTCAATCAGAAAATCGTGCATCAGCTTGATTATGAAACTGTGAAGGATCGGCTGCCTGACGGCATGGGTGAAGAAGCATGGATTGCGCTTCGGCCCAATATCGAAACTGTATCGGGTATTATATTATGGTGGCCGATTGTGACCGGGCCCATCGAAGCTGTCGCGGTTCAGCCGGAAGACATTGATTTTATTGATGAAGCGGCGAAGGTTTTGGCTGACCTGCCATTCGACGAGGATGTCTGGCAAAGTTTGACCAGCGCGCTCAAGGCACAGACGGGACGGAAGGGTAAGGGCCTGTTCCTGCCGCTACGCCGCGCGCTGACCGGGCGGGATCATGGGCCGGATATGGCGGCGCTGTTGCCTCTTATCGGCAAGGAAGAAGCGCTCAACCGCTTGCGCGCGTAAAGGGCTGAAAAATCGTTCATATCGGCTCGTCGCATTGTATATGGCCGATGTGTTTGTGATGATATATCATCCTTCAAACTTCCCATGAGGAAGATTTTAGGAGGAGGATAGTCAATGCAAGCCATTCTCGAAAACCTTGAACATGCGCGCGGCGGATATTCCAACGCGCGCAAATCGCCCTATGCCTTGGCAGCGACAGTTGCTGTTCACGCCATCGTCATCGGCGCGATACTGTTGATGCCGGGCCAGAAATATGTCCCACAGCCAGACTGGTTTTTCCCGACCAAGAACATCCCCGAAGCCAAACTTCCACCACCACCCGAACCCGAAGAAACGCAACCCGAGATCCAACCGTCGGTACCGGACCGTATCGTCGAAACCGCAATCTCGCCTGATACCCCGGTCATCAGGCTGGCCGAAACACCCGTCGATATTCTTCCTTTCGACCCTCCCAAGCCAACCGATCCGCTGCCTGCTCCCGTGGTCGTTCAGGCTCGCCCTGATCCGCGATATATGGGTGATTTTCAGCCGGGTTATCCTGCCGCGATGCTTCGGCAGGATGTGGAGGGCTATGCGAAAGTCCGTGTCCATATCTCGGTGCGCGGGCGCGTGGACTCGGTTGAGCTGGTCGATGCGACGGACACTGCTTTCTGGGAAGCAACGCGCAGGCAAGCGTTGAAATATTGGCGGTTCAAGCCGGCGATGCGCGATGGTGTGGCGGTTCCCAGTGAGCAGGTGATGACCGTGCGCTTCCAGCTCGACAGTTTTCGTTGAGTTGTAGCGGTGAGGGGCTCATCAAGGCTCCTTACCGCATCAAACCGCCGATCAGGTTCCGCACGAAGCGGCCGGCGATCGACCCACCCAATTGTGTGGCAATCGTCCCGGCTGCTGCTGTCGCAGCGTTGCGCGCCGGGTTGGATCGCGACGTTTTGCCCGAGATCTTGGCCGCGATGATCGTGGCGGCGGAACTGGCGACCGCCCCGGCCGCCGCCTTGCCCGCTTTTTCCCACAGCGATGTGGTCTTGCGGGGGCGCTTGCCGACCTCTTCCTTGCCCTTTTCCGCTACCTCTTCTGCGGTCTCAGCAGCATCTGCAGCCTTGGCCAGCAACACTTCCTCGGCGCTTTCACGGTCCACTGCTTCATCATATTTGCCGTCAACCGGGGAGATGGAACGGATAATTGCGCGCTCCTTCTTGTCGACTGGACCGAGGCGCGAGCGGGGTGGCGCGATCAGCGTGCGCTGAACAATGGTAGGCGCACCGTCTTCGTCCAGCAGCGAGACCAGCGCCTCGCCCACCTTCAGTTCGGTGATAGCCGTTTCGACGTCCAGGTCCGGATTGATCCGGAAGGTTTCCGCTGCCGCCTTCACCGCTTTCTGGTCGCGTGGGGTGAACGCACGCAGGGCATGCTGCACCCGGTTGCCGAGCTGCCCCGCCACTTCTTCCGGAATATCAACCGGATTTTGCGTGACAAAATAGACGCCGACGCCCTTGGACCGTATGAGCCGCACCACCTGCTCGATCTTTTCGACGAGGGCTTTGGGTGCGTCGTCGAACAAAAGATGCGCTTCGTCGAAGAAGAAGACCAGCTTGGGTTTGTTGGGATCGCCCACTTCCGGAAGGGTTTCGAACAGTTCGGACAGCAGCCACAGGAGGAAGGTTGAATAGAGCTTCGGGCTTTGCATCAGCTTGTCGGCCGCCAAGACGTTGATGTAACCTCGGCCTTTTTCGTCCACCCGCAAAAAATCATCGATCTCGAGCGCGGGCTCACCGAAAAAGGCATCGCCGCCCTGACTGTCGAGCGTCAGCAGCTGCCGCTGTATCGCGCCGACGCTGGCTTTGGTCACATTGCCGTATTTGGCAGACAGCGTATCGGCATTTTCCGCGCAATAGGCGAGCATCGATTGCAGATCACCCAGATCGAGCAGCAGCAGCCCTTCCTCATCGGCGAAACGGAAGGCGATGTTGAGGACGCCCTCCTGCGTATCATTGAGATCCATCAGGCGGGATAGCAGCAGCGGGCCCATCTCTGAGATGGTTGTGCGGATCGGGTGGCCCTGCTCGCCATACAGGTCCCAGAAAATAGCTGGATTGTCAGCATAGACATAGGGGGTGAGCCCGATGTCCTTCGCGCGCCCCTCCAGCTTGTCGGCATGCTTGAAGGTCGGTGATCCGGCCATGGATATGCCGGATAAATCACCCTTGACGTCCGCTACAAAAACGGGGACGCCCTCTCGCGAGAAATTCTCCGCAAGCCCTTGTAATGTGACGGTCTTGCCGGTGCCCGTCGCGCCCGCGATCAAGCCGTGGCGGTTCGCCCGGCGCAGGTTGAGCGTTTGCGGAGCACCACCCACGCCCGCCGTTCCAAGAAAAATGCCGTTCGTCATCTGCGCAACCCCCGCTGTTCCTGCACGAGGGATAGCCGCCCGCGCCCCCGCTGAAAAGAGTGGGGCGGCTGCAATCGCGGAATATAAGCGTTATTCGCTGCGCAGGCGGATCGCGATGAAGGTTGCCGGCTGCCCCCGTCGCAGGACTTGCAACAGTACCGCGCCGCGTCCAGACTTCTGCACGCCGCTGATCGCCGCGCTCAACTCCCCTTCGGTCGTCGTTGGCTTATTGTCCGCAGACAGAATGACATCGCCGCGCCGCAGGCCTTTTGCGGCAGCGTCGCTTGACGGATCGACCGCCGAAACAACCACGCCACGCGTGTCGGTGGGAATACCAAGCTGCCGGATGATGTTGCCGTTAAGCGGCAATACCGCCATGCCGAGCGCCTGCTGGGCAGCCTGTGCGCTGTCATTTTCGTCCGGCTGGGAGAAATCCTCTTCCGGATCCTGGCCGAACTGGTTCAGTTGATCTTCCGGTGGCCGTTCGCCGATGGTGACGTTCAGTGTCTGTCGCTTGCCGTCGCGGATCAGCACGACAGGCACTTTCGAACCAATCGGCTGATTGGCGACAATGTATGACAGAGTCTCATCGGGCGTGACCTCGCGCCCGGCGACGCTGACGATGACGTCACCCGCTTTGATGCCGCCCTTGTCCGCGCCCTTGCCGGGCTCTACCGCCTGCACGAACTCGCCGCGACGATCCAACAACAGATGGGCGAATGAGCGAACCAACATGATTCGCGTCA
>CAYGOH010000009.1:0-265 GCA_964351385.1 uncultured Sphingobium sp.
CGAGCATATCGTCGAGAACGCCGATGCCGGTCGACACCTCATAGCTACCGGTGCCGTCGAGATCGACGGAGACGAAGATCGAGGTTTCCCCCGTGGTCCGCTGAATTTCGGCCTTGCGCATGGCGCCCCTATAGCGCGGATTCGCGGACGCGCAATGTTTTGCGAGGGGCTCGCTCGCGCCAAGGGTTGACCGTGTCACCGCCAGCGCTAGGTAAGGGGGATGAGCGAAGACCTGCCGGACAGCCTGATTCCCTATGACGAGATC
>CAYGOH010000009.1:351-2040 GCA_964351385.1 uncultured Sphingobium sp.
GCTGCCGGGCGACCATCATTTCTACATCACGTTCAAGACCCAGGCTGCGGGCGTCAACATCCCTCGCCAGCTGATCGAGCGGTTTCCCGACGAAATGACCATCGTGCTGCAGAACAAGTTCTGGGATCTGAAGGTGCATGATGACCATTTTGAGGTCGGTCTGACCTTCAATCAGGTCCCGGCGCAGCTTGTTGTGCCGTTCGGCGCGATCACCGCCTTTGTCGACCCGGCGGTCAATTTCGCACTGCAGTTTCAGGCGCAGGACGAGCTGGTCGAGCCCGAACCGCATGACGAGGCGGAAAATGATGCGGCGACGGGAGAAGTCGTCACGGCCGACGACGGATCGAATGTCGTCACGGTGGATTTCGGCAAGCGTAAATAAGCGCTGCCTGCTGCGCGCACGCGGAACCTACACCACTATAGGAGGTTGATATGGCAAAGCGATCAAAGAGGAGCCATGTCAAAATGATTGGGAAGGTTTTTGGAAGCGTGATGGGCGCGCGCATCGCCGAACGCGCCGGCCAGTCGGGCGCGCTGGGCGCGAGCGCGGGAATTTTGGCCAGCCGGTTCATTCGCCGTTCGCCGCTCGGCGCGCTGGCCGTAGGTGGCGCATGGCTCGGCCACAAGCTGTACAAACGCCATCAGGAGCGCAAGCTGGACGAGGCGGCGAATAACGCGAAGCCCGCCAAGGCCATCAAGCCCGCTACTGCGAAAGCACGGGAAATCACCCCTAATGAACCGGTCGCCCCTAAAGTGCCCCCGTCAGCGACCTGAGGGCGCAAGGCCTTCAAAAGTCTAGGATTGCCCCTCGCCAGAAGACGGGATCAATGCAACCAGCTTGTAATCGGGCCGCTCCATCGGGCTGAACGTATGCTGCAGATAACTGAGCACGCCTTCCTTCGGGTGTGTGAAGGTTCGTACACCGCCTTCGCGCGCCATAACTGTTTGCGCTTCCCATTCATGCGCGAAAAGAGGGGATTGCCCACATAAAGGTTTGATGAGCTGATCGAGGCCGCCATCATCCCGCATGCGAGCACTATCGATGCGAAATTCGGCCAAGAGCCTGCGCGCGCGCTGTTCCCAATCGGGTATAAGCGTTCTTGCCGAAGCGGCCAGGAAGGTGAAACGCAGCAGGTTGCGATCCTCTCCGGGGCCCAGCCAGCCGGAAAACAGGTGTTCTGCGGCATTATTCCAGCAACAGGCATTCCAGAACCGGTCAAGTCCATAAGCTGGATGTGGCAACGCATGTACAAGTGCGGAAACGCCCTCTGGCGCCGCAGAGATTGGTGCCGATTGCGGCGCGGATGGATCGCGGCGACCGGCCAGTTCAAAGAGATAGGCGCGCTCTGCCGCAGTGAGCGCAAGCGCATCTGCCAACCGCGCCAGCGTATGCGGCGACACGCTGATGTCACGGCCCTGTTCGATCCACGCGCACCAACTGATCCCGATGCCCGCGCGCGCCGCCAGTTCCTCCCGCCGCAGGCCGGGTGTTCGACGACGCGCCACCTGCGCATCGGGCGGGATGCGTTCTCGATGCGAACGGACAAATTGCCCGAGCAGTTTGCGCTGATCCTCGGCGTTCATAGGTGCATTTATAATAGGATAAATATGTTCATTGTAACAGGTTAAATATCCTTCATTCGGAGTGATGAAGGAGAAAAGCCATGTCACGCTCACACGAATCGCTGG
>CAYGOH010000009.1:2050-27986 GCA_964351385.1 uncultured Sphingobium sp.
TTTTGATGAAATTTTCTCTCTCACCTTGTCCCAATCAATTCGGAAATCAGGCGCAGACCTATGTTCAAAGTGTTGTTCACGCACAGGGCGAGGATTTGGACGCGCTTGAGTCTTTGGCCGAGTGTATGCGGCCCGATGCAGCGATTGATCTGGGCACGGGTGGTGGCCATGTCGCATACAGATTGGCGGCTCATGCCAAAGCCGTTACAGCGGTTGACCTGTCCCCTTCGATGATAGCGGCGGTGGAAGACGCCGCCAGACAGCGTGGATTGGCAAATATCGCCACGTGCGTTGCGCCCGCAGAGAGGCTGCCGTTCGAGGATTCTTCGTTCGACATGCTTGGATGCCGTTTCTCGGCGCATCATTGGCGCGACCTGGATGCTGGGCTGCGAGAGGCCTGCAGGGTTTTGAAATCTGGGGCGCCGGCCGTGTTCATCGATGTCATATCGCCGGGAGTGCCCGTCTTCGATACGCATCTGCAAGCCGTCGAACTGCTGCGCGATCCATCCCATGTGCGCAATTATACCGAGGGTGAATGGGTTGCGGCGCTCTCTCGCGCAGGCTTCCGGGTGCGGGATACGCAGAAGCACCGGTTGCGGATGGACTATGCGCCTTGGGTCGAGCGGATGAAAACACCTCCCGCTCATCGCGCGGCGATCCGCTCGCTACAGCAATGGGCGGACACCGCCACAGCGCGCTATTTCGAAATGGAGGAAGACGGCTCTTTCTCCATCGACACTCTCTATATTGAGGCGTCCGTTTGCCGAGCGCGGCGGTCTTGATCGGGCGAAGCATGTGTAAATAGCCGTAAACGGCGCTTTTTAGTGCTCGTTGTTCCGTCTCATCAGTAAATTTGTAACTCTCTGCGCGTTAAGGGAAGGGCGTGGTTATGAGCGGATTCACCACGACCTTCCGCCAAAACGGCCGGGTGAACAAATAAGGGGCAGGGAAAGAAAGACCGATGAGGCAAGCCGACATCATTGATAAGATAAAGGAAATTCTGGTTGAGGCGGGTGTCGATGCTTCGCCGGAAAATTATGAGATCTGCCATCGCTACATTACGCGGTCGGATCTGGTAGTGTGTGGCCTGTTCGAAAAGCAGCTGGCGGGCGCTGGCGTTATCGATTCCCATGCCTTTCAGAAGATCAAGGAGGCCGTCGGCCCGGCGCGCGGGCATGTGGACATGGCGCGCCATATGGAGACCATCGACGAGCAGGTGGCGAGCATGATCGGGGCCGTTACTGCCGCGGCGGGCGATGCGGCATCCTATTCCGCTTCATTGAATGACGGCGCGACCAATCTGGGCGCGCTCGACATAGGGCAGGATGCCGTCGCCATCATTGCCGACCTGATATCGCAGACCAAGACGATGTCGGAACGTTCGGCCTCGCTGGAAGCCAGCCTTGCCAGCGCCAGTTCCGAACTGTCCGATTTGCGCTCCGATCTGGCACGGGCGAAGGCGGAAGGCGCGACCGATGCGCTGACATCGCTGCCCAACCGCCGTAGCTTCGATGATATGCTCGCCGATGCGATGGCCGAGGCGCGGCGGCTGGACAAGCCCCTGTCGCTGGCCTTTGGCGATGTCGATCATTTCAAGAAGTTCAACGATACCTGGGGGCACAAGCTGGGCGACGAAGTGCTGCGCTATGTCGCGGGCACGCTGACCAAACATTTCGGCAGCCTGGGCCAGCCCGCCCGGTTCGGAGGCGAGGAGTTCGTCGTCCTGCTGCCCGAGCGCAGCACAACCGAAGCGAAGATGATGACCCAGCGTTTCTGCGAGCGTCTCGGCGCGCGCGCGCTGCAAACCCGCAATGACGGGAAAAATGTCGGCAAGATCACCATGTCGGTCGGCGTGGCGACGCTGTTGCCGGATGACACGGCGGCAAGTTTTATCGAGCGGGCCGACGAGGCCATGTATGCCGCGAAAAAGGCGGGTCGCAACCGGGTGCTGTGCGCGGCGGCGTGATGCGCGCGCCTATGGGGCGGGTCGTTAGAATCCGCCCTGCCATGCCTTGATCGCCTCGACCGGGAAGGTCAGCATCAGCACGTTGAGCGTCAGATTGTCGCGGATCATGGTGAGCGTGAACAGCTCGAACGCGATGGCCACTGCGATTGTCAGCTTTGGCGGCATTTTCGCCGCGAACAGAAAGCCGAGCGCCATCATCGCGATGTCGCTCATGCTGTTCAGCACCGAATCGCCAACATAACCGAGTGCCGCCGTGGCGGTGCGATATCGGTCGATGATGAAGGGGGAGTTCTCGGCGATTTCCCAAGCCGCCTCGATCAGCAGCGCGAGCGTAAATCGGTCGGCCACGCGGACACGCTTGCGTAACAGCCACCAGGTCAGCGCGTAGAACAGGAAGCCGTGAATGACATGGCTGAAACTGTACCAGTCGGTCAGATGCTGGCTGTTGCCCGACGAGTTGACCGCGCCCTCCCACAGCCTGATCGTGCCGCAGGTGCAGATGAGCGGGCGGCCCATGGCAAGCAGAACGGCAACGGTCGCCGCAATGATCAACGCCATCAGCAACAGGCCCTGCCGTTTCGCACTTTTGCTTCTGCGTCGCATGCGTCCCTTTCTCTTCGGATATTGACGTCAAGAGAGACATTCGTCACTAGCAGGCATGGCCGCTACCAACCAGAACGATCCCTATAGTTTCAAGCGCCGAGGGCTGTTGTTTGTGCTGTCCTCGCCATCGGGCGCAGGTAAATCCACCATTTCGCGCATGCTGCTGGAGGCGGAAACCGAGCTGAAAATGTCGGTGTCGGCAACGACGCGCCCCATCCGCCCGGGCGAGGAGGACGGCAAGGACTATCATTTCGTCGATCTGGAACAGTTCCGCGCGATGGTGGCGGAGAATGATTTCCTCGAATGGGCGCATGTGTTCGGCAATCGCTACGGCACGCCCAAGGGGCCGGTCGAAGAGATGCAGCAGGGCGGGCTCGACGTCCTGTTCGATATCGATTGGCAGGGCGCACAACAGCTATATCAGATCGCCGGCGGCGACGTGGTCCGCGTGTTCATCCTGCCGCCGTCCATGGCCGAGCTGGAACGCCGCCTGCGGCATCGCGGCACCGACAGCGACGAGGTGATCACCGGCCGCATGGATCGCGCCTCGAACGAGATCGCGCATTGGGACGGCTATGACTATGTGCTGGTCAATGACGACGCACAGGCCTGTTTCGAAAAGGTGCGCACGATCCTGCATGCCGAACGGCTCAAGCGCAGCCGCCAGACCGGGCTGATCGGATTCATTCGCAAGCTGGGCAAGGGGCCGGAGGCGTAGAAGCGTTGGGCCCTATCGCTCCCGCAGGCGCGGCATCAATTCGACGAAATTGCAGGGGCGAAAGCGGCTGTCGAGCTGATGCACCAAAATGCCGTCCCATCCGTCCTTGACTGCGCCCGTGCTGCCGGGCAGCGCGAAGATATAGGTGCCGCGCGAAACGCAGGCGCATGCCCGCGACTGGATGGTCGAGGTGCCGATCTTCTCATAGCTCAGCCAGCGGAACAGCTCCCCGAAACCGGGAATTTCCTTGTCCTGCACAAGCCTTAACGCCTCGGGCGTCACATCGCGCCCGGTAACGCCGGTACCGCCGGTGGTGATGATGCAGTCGACCTGCGGGTCATCGATCCAGCCGTGCAGCCGGGCGACGATGCGCTCGGTCTCGTCCGCTTCGATGGCGCGCCCGGCGAGCTGATGCCCGGCGTCGTGGATACGCCCAACCAGCGCTTCGCCCGACTTGTCGTCGTGCAGCGTGCGGCTGTCGGAGACTGTCAGGACTGCGATGCGGACCGGATAGAAAGTCGCGCTTTCGTCTATCGGCATGTCAGCGGGTGATCCGGTAGCTGACCTGCGTCACCTTGCCGCCGCGCATTGCGGGGAAGGCGGGCCATTTGCCCTGCGCCATTGCTGTCATCGCCTCTGCCTTGCCACTGTCGCGCAGCTGGTACATCCAGTAATTGCGCATCACGATGTTCACATAGGCCCGCGTCTCATAATAGGGAAGCGATTCCATGAAGAGCAGCGGGTCGCCGCCGTCGCGAACCTCGCTGTTCCAGCGTGCGACGGGGGTGGGCCCGGCATTATAAGCCGCCATGATCTTGGGCAGCAGCCCGCCGGTCGCCTGCATGCGGCTCAACTGTTCGAGGTAGCGCTGGCCATATTCCATGTTGGTCGATGGCACGAACAGCCGGTCGGGCGACCCGGAAACCTCGCGCGCCGTGCCGGGCATCACCTGCATCAGGCCGCGCGCGCCCGCTGGGCTGACGACATGGGCGCGGAAATTGGATTCCTGCAATGTGTGCGCGAAGACAAGGGCAGGGTCGACGCGCCAGCCGCCGTCCGGCATCCATTGCGGGCGGGGAAAGCGGTCAAAGCCGTCGGCGCGATATCCGGCCGGGCCATGATGCGCGAGCCAAAGCTGCGTTTCAGGCATGTTGAGGTCGCCTGCAACCGCCAGAACTGCGCCATATTCGCGCGCGCCGCCCAGCTCGGCCTGCCGCTTCAGCAATTCGTCGGCCAGATCATCCTCACCGATTTCGCGCAGTGCGACCGCAGCCTTGATGGCAGGTTCGCGGTTGACCTCGCGCAGCGCCGCATCGTCGGCGGTACGGGTAGGCAGCGGCGCGGTGATACCCAGCGTTTCACGCGCCAGCATGCCGTAGAATGTGTCATCCTTCTGCGCGGCCATCTTCATCAGCGCCGCGACCTTCGCGGGATAGCCAGCGTTCATCCACGCGCGCGCGGCCCAATAGGCCCCGGCTGCGCGCATATCGTCGTTGCTGGCGCGGCTCGCGACCTGTTCGAATGAGACGGCGGCACCACGCGGGTCTTTCTGACGCCATGCCGACAGACCGATCGTCCAGTGCGCCTGAACCGTCCAGTCGTTGCGTGATCCGCTTTCCAGTACGCGAGAGGCCAGCCGCCGGGCGTTGGCGTCGTCATTTTCGATATAATAGGACCAGGCGATGCGTTGCCGGACTTCGGCGACGCCGTCCGCCGACAGGCCGCTTTCCTGGCTGCCGATCAACGCCTCCGCGCCCGCAGGATTGTCGTTCTGAATATAGGGTTGGATGGCGGCGACGAGGGCAAGCGCTGCCTGATCATCGCGCGTCGTCGGGGCGGTGCTGCGCTTGGGCGTGGAGCCCATCCACATCAGCCGCCGGGTTTGCGGACCGTTTGGCAGTAGCTCCGCGCCCCGCTTCTTCGCAAGTCTGCCAAGCTGATCCGCGTCGGGCAGCCAGCTCGCCTTGTTCAGAAGGTCCAGCAGGTCGAACATTTCGACGCGGGGGGAATTGCGCGCCGTATAGAGTTCGGACAGGGCGACCGCGCGGACGGGATCCTTGCCGTCCAGCGCCATTGCGCGCAATTTCGCCTCAGACCAGTTTGACGCGCGCAGGGCGGCGAACAGCGCGCGATAGGCGTCTTTTCCGCTCAGCGGCTGGACCGCCTCTGTCGCGCTGGCGCTGTTGGGCGCGGTTACATAGGGCGCAGGCTCGTCCGCATATGCCGTTCCCGCACAAAGAACGAGCGCACCCAGTGCAACAGCTGTAAAATGGTTTCTCACTGTCCCCAACCCTTGGCCAAAAGCCTCAACTGCCGCCATGCTTCCGCCTTTGCCGATGGTTGCCCAAGCATCAGCCGCGGATGGACGAGCGGAACAGCGCTTATTGTGCCGTCCCGATGGTTAACAAAAGGTAAATTTTTACTTTCGTTAACATCTTCGGTCGAAATCAGTGCACGGCTCGCCTGATCCCCAAGCGCGATGATGGATCGCGGGGCGACCAGCGCAATATGGTGGCGCATGCGGCGGACCAGTTCATCGCGTATATGATCCTCGATAATCCGTCCGGGTGCGGGCAGCACGCTCAATGACGCCAGATAGCAATCCTGCATGGCGACGCCGATGGCGGCCATCATCCGTTCGATCAGGCGCGTGGCAGCGGGATCGAACAGCGTTTGCGCGGCCTGTGCCGAGGTGTCGGGCATGTCGACGATGAGCATGACGCGCGGGGCATGCTGCCCTTGCGGCAACACGCGGCGTCCGGTCCAAATGCTCTCCGGCAGCTTTGACGCGGTTTCGATAAATTCGTGGAAGGCGGTCAGGTTGTCGGGGAAGGCAGCGACGGGCTGCGCTTTGGGGGCAACCTGGGCTTGCGCAGCCGGTGGCGGCGCCATCCAGCCGGGCGCGCTTTCGTCGATTGCCGCATCGACACCCGCAAGTGACCACCACGCCAGCAGGCCGTCGACCTGCGCGCGCATCATGCTGTCATGCGTTTCCATTATTCTTGCCCCGCCATGCGGATCACTAGGGCCACGGCTTGACGAATTCGTCAAGAAGGGTCATCGCGGCCTTTGCCGAATTGTTGGAACCGCACGCCGACTGGAGCATATGGAACACCGATGAAAGCCGGGTGGAGAGAAAGATGACGACCGAACGCGAATCCATGCCCTATGACGTGGTGATCGTCGGCGGCGGGCCTGCGGGCCTGTCGGCGGCCATTCGTCTCAAGCAGTTGGCGAACGAGGCAGGGAAGGATGTTTCCGTTTGCATATTGGAAAAAGGGTCGGAAATCGGCGCGCATATTTTGTCCGGCGCGGTGATCGATCCCAAGGCGCTTGATGAGCTGCTGCCCGAATGGCGCGAACAGGGCTGCAGCCTTGCCGAAGTGCCGGTGACCGACAATCGTCACTGGTTCCTGACCAAGGGCGGCAAATTTTCGATGCCGCACCTGTTCACGCCCAAGTTCATGCATAATGAGGGCACCTATACCGGTTCGCTCGGCAATCTGTGCCGCTGGCTCGCCGAACAGGCAGAGGGGCTGGGCGTCGAGATTTTCCCCGGCTTTCCGGCGGCGGAGATCCTCTACAATGACGATGGCAGCGTGAAAGGCGTGGCCACCGGCGATATGGGCGTGGGCCGCGATGGCGAACACAAGCCCGATTATCAGCCGGGCATGGAGCTGCATGGGCGCTATACGCTGTTCGCGGAAGGCGCGCGCGGGCACCTGACCAAACAGCTCAAGGCGAAATTCGATCTGGAGGCGGACAGCGAGCCGCAGGTCTACGGCCTGGGCATGAAGGAATTGTGGGACATCGACCCTGCGCTGCATCAGCCGGGGCTGGTGATTCACACACAGGGTTGGCCGCTGACCGATGCCTATGGCGGCGGGTTCCTGTATCATCAGGCGAACGGTCAGGTCGCGCTCGGCTTCGTGGTCGGCCTGTCCTACCGCAATCCGCATCTTTTCCCGTTCGAGGAATTCCAGCGCTGGAAGCAGCACCCGGAAATCCGCAAATATCTCGAAGGCGGCAAGCGCGTGTCCTATGGCGCGCGCGCGATCAATGAGGGCGGCTGGCAATCGGTGCCGAAGCTGGAATTCCCCGGCGGCGCGCTGATCGGTTGTTCGGCGGGCTTCGTCAATGTGCCGCGCATCAAGGGCACGCATACGGCAATGAAGTCCGGCATGCTGGCGGCGGAGTCGGTCTTTGCAGCCGTCGCCGCAGACCGCAGCTCGGATGAACTCAGCGATTATGGTGCGGCAGTGCGCTCAAGCTGGATCGCCGATGAGCTGAAGCTGGTGAAGAACGCAGAGCCTGCTGTTTCGAAATTTGGCGGCACGCTCGGCACGCTGCTCGCGGGCATCGATATGTGGATGCGCACGCTGAAGATTGGCCTGCCGATCACGATGAAGCACAAGCCCGATCACACCAAGCTGTGGCGCAAGGAGCATTGCGCGCCTATCGACTATCCCAAGCCCGATGGCGTGATCAGTTTCGACCGTCTGTCATCGGTGTTCCTCTCCAACACCAATCATGAGGAGGAACAGCCCTGCCACTTGCAGCTCAAGGACCCCTCGGTCCCGATTTCCTACAACCTGCCGCTCTATGACGAGCCGGCGCAACGCTATTGCCCGGCGGGCGTTTATGAGGTCGTGGGTCTTGATGAGGGTGAGCCGCGTTTCCAGATCAACGCGCAGAATTGCGTGCATTGCAAGACCTGCGACATCAAGGATCCGACCCAGAATATCAACTGGGTGACACCGGAAGGCGGCGGAGGTCCCAATTACCCCAATATGTAAGCATGCCCCGAACATCATGCTGACACGCCGCCCGGCGGCGCGGAGGATGTTCGGCGCCGCCCTGATCGCCGCGACCCTGGCGATTGCCGCAACGCCGGCATCCGCGCGCCCGGTCGTTGCGGTCGATGAGGACCGTCAGCTCGACGCCTATGTGCGCGCCAGAATGGCCGAGGGGGACCGGGAGCTGCTCGCCGCCGCGTCCGCCTATCGCGAGGCCGTGACGCTCGACCCCGACAGCGTTGAAATCGCCGCGCGGGGCTATCGGCAGGCGGTGCTGGCGGGCGACAAGGCGCTTGCGCTGCGTGCGGCGCACGGTCTGGAGGCGGCCGGAACCCTGCCGCGCGATGGAACGATATTGCTGCTGATTGATGCGCTCGATAATCGCCAATGGGACGATGCGCGCGCGCTGGTGGACAGAATCGAGAAAGAACAGAATCTCGCGTTCGTGGTGCCGTTCATGCGCAGCTGGATCTCGATGCGTGACGGGCCCTATGATCCGCCCAATGTCGGTGTGGGCGAACCTTATGCGGTGTTTGCCGTGCGCTATCTGGAGGAGCAATTGCTGCTCCAGCGGCTCGCGCTGGAGGATGGGACGGGCGCAGTCGATGCGTATCAGCGCGCGGTCGAACGCGGCATGGCGATGGGGCCCGCAGAACGCTGGCTGATCGCGGCGAAATTTGACGATCTGGGCCGCAGGGATCTGGCGCTCGATATACTGTCGCCCGACGTGAGCGAGGGCGCGGATGGCCGTGCGCTGCTGTCGCAGGCGCGCAAGCTATACCGAAAAACGGAGATCACGCCGCAGACGGGGTTGGCGATGCTGATGTACCGGCTCGCGCTCGATCTGTTCGGACATGGCGAGGACAATGCGACGCTGAGCATCGCGCGGATGGCGAGTTTCGCGGACGCCGACAATGACGATGTTCGGCTGGCGGTAATGCGGGCCGCGCTGGCGGCGGATTTCCCCGATGTCGTCGTGACGGAATCGATCCGTATTTCGAGAAATTCTCCGGGATGGCAGAATTCGCAGGCATTGCGGCTACGCGGACTAATGGCGCAGGGCGAGGGCGACCTTGCAGTGTCGCAGGCACGGCAGCTCGCGGCCTCCGCCGACGATCCGCAGATGTGGCGTCTGCTGGGGGATGTGGTCATCCGCACCGGCGATTTCGCTGCGGCGGCGGACGCTTACTCCAAAGCGCGAGCACTGACGAAGGGCGATGAAGATCCCGGCTTGTTGCTGCAACTGGGCGGCGCGCTGGAACAGGCGGGCCAGTGGGAGGAGGCGAGGCCGCTTCTGGAAAAAGTCATCGCGCTCGCGCCCGACAGCGCCGCCGCGCTCAACCATCTGGGCTATGCGCTGGCGGACCGGAAAGAGGATTTGCCGCGCGCCATCGCGTTGCTGGAGAAAGCGAACAAGTTGCGCCCCGACGAGCCTGCTTTTGTCGACAGTCTGGGCTGGGCCTATCATCGCGCGGGCGATCAGGCGAAAGCGCTGCCCCTCATTCAGTCCGCCGTGGCTGCCGAGCCGGGCAATGCCGAACTGAACGAGCATCTGGGCGACATTTTGTGGGCGATGGGGCGGCATTTCGAGGCGCGCTATGCATGGCGCGCGGCGCTTGCCGGGCTGGAGGATGAAAATTCTCCGTTGCGCGCGCGGGTCGAACAGAAACTTAACGACGCCGGGATTAAGACGCCATCGTGATGAACAGGATCGTCCAAACCGCATACGCCAAGGTCAACCTGGCGCTTCACATCCGCGCGCGTCGGGCGGACGGATATCATGAGATCGAAACGCTGTTCGCCTTCCTCGACGATGGCGACAAGGTGTCGGTGGAGCCGTATCCGGAAATGGCGATTGAGGTGTTCGGTCCCTATGCGCAAGGCGTTCCCGCCGACGATACGAACCTCGCCATGCGCGCGGCGCTGGCGATGCGCGCGCATTTCGGGGTCGATCAGAATATCCGCGTTCGGATAGCCAAGATGCTGCCGGTGGCGGCGGGCATCGGCGGCGGCTCAGCCGATGCGGCGGCGGTCGCGCGCGGGCTTGCCGAGCTGTGGGAGCTGGACGCCGAAGAGGCGGCGATCATGGACGCGGTGCGATCGATTGGCGCGGATCTGCCCGCCTGTGTCGCCTCGCGCACCATCATCGGACGCGGCCTTGGCGACAGGTTGGAGGAAACCTCTTTCGCCAACCAGATCAGGGGCAAACCGATATTGCTGGTCAACCCCGGCAAGCCGTGCCCGACCGGCCCGGTGTATCAGGCCTGGGACGGCATTGATCGCGGATCCCTCGCCATTCTGCCGAGCGGCTGGCGCAATGACCTGACTGCCAGTGCGGTTGCGCTGGTGCCGGAGATCGGCAGGACGCTTTATCATCTCGCCGAAATGGAGGGCGTGGGACAAGTCGCGATGTCCGGTTCCGGTGCGACCTGCTTCGCGCTGTTCGATACGGTCGAGAACCGCGATGAAGCCAAGGCGGAGCTTGCCGACATAGAGCCTGACTGGTGGATGATGGGGGGCATATTGCGGTGAATGAAGCGGTCTCGCTCATCGAGCGGGGTGACGTGCCTGTCCTGATCGTCTGTGACCACGCATCCAATCATGTACCAGCCGATATCGATCTCGGAATCGCTCCCTCGCTGCTCAGGCAGCATATGGCGATCGATATCGGCGTGGCGCAGGTCGCGGCGATGCTTGCCGACCATCTGAAATGCACGGCGATGATGGGCGGGGCGTCGCGCCTTGTTATCGACCTCAACCGGGAAGAGGATCGCGACGGCCTCATCCCGGAATATAGCGACGGCCATGCCATCCCCGGCAACGTCGGCGCGGATCGGGAGGAGCGGCTGAACCGTTTTTATCGCCCCTATCATGATGCCGTCGCCAAACGACTGGCACAGATGGAAAATCCGTTCATTCTCTCGCTGCACAGCTTTACGCCGAACCTTGCCGCCGACCCCGCGCAAAAGCGGCCATGGGAGGTCGGCGTGCTTTATAATGAGGATGATCGCGGCGCGCGCATCGCCATCCCGATGCTGGAGGATGCCGGGTTCGTCGTGGGCGATCAGCTGCCCTATTCCGGCAGGATCCTGAACGCGACGATGAACCGTCATGCCGAAGCCAATGGTATCCTCTATCTGGGCGTTGAGATGCGGCAGGATATCGCCGGGACCGTGCATGGGCAGCAGCGTTTAGCGCGCGAACTTTGTGCGATTGTGGAGCGGGCCCGCCTGCAGCTGGCCTGATCCCAATCGCATTTTTCGCTTCGGTTGACGGCTCTGCTAGAGTAGGCGGCTGGAGTCGCGGCCAATTATAAGCCGCACACGCATTGCCGGAGTTTCTATTCATGCCTGCCTATCGTTCTCGTACCACCACCCATGGCCGCAATATGGCCGGCGCGCGCGGTCTGTGGCGTGCGACGGGCATGAAGGACAGCGACTTCGGCAAGCCGATCATCGCGGTGGTCAACAGCTTTACCCAGTTCGTGCCGGGCCATGTGCACCTGAAGGATCTGGGACAGCTGGTCGCGGGGGAGATCGCTGCGGCGGGCGGCGTCGCGAAGGAATTCAACACGATCGCGGTCGATGACGGCATCGCCATGGGCCATGACGGCATGCTCTATTCGCTGCCCAGCCGCGACCTGATCGCCGACAGCGTCGAATATATGGTCAATGCCCATTGCGCCGATGCGATGGTCTGCATTTCCAACTGCGACAAGATCACGCCCGGCATGCTGATGGCTGCAATGCGGCTCAACATTCCGTGCGTATTCGTGTCTGGCGGACCGATGGAAGCCGGTAAAGTCGTCATCAAGGGGAAGGAGCATGCGCTCGACCTCGTCGATGCGATGGTCGCGGCGGCGGATGAGAAATATACCGATGAGGAAGTGCAGACGATCGAGCGTTCGGCATGCCCGACCTGCGGTAGCTGCTCTGGCATGTTCACCGCCAACTCTATGAACTGTCTGACCGAGGCCTTGGGACTTTCCCTGCCCGGCAACGGGTCGACGCTCGCAACCCACGCCGACCGCGAAGCGCTGTTCCGCGAGGCCGGGCGGCTGATCGTCGACCTTTGCCAGCGCTGGTATGAGGGGGATGACCAAAATGCGCTGCCCCGTACGATCGCCAGCTTCGCCGCGTTTGAGAATGCGATGAGTCTCGATATCGCCATGGGCGGCTCGACCAACACCGTGCTGCATCTGCTCGCCGCCGCGCATGAGGCGGGCGTTGATTTCACGATGCAGGATATCGACCGGCTTTCCCGCAAGGTGCCGTGCCTGTCAAAGGTCGCGCCGGCGAAGGCCGATGTCCATATGGAGGATGTCCACCGCGCTGGCGGTATCATGGCCATACTGGGTCAGCTTGACCGGGCAGGGTTGCTCAACGCCGACTGTCCGACGGTGCGCAGTCGGACGCTGGGCGACGCGCTCAACCGCTGGGATATTTCGCGGACCAATGAGGCGTCGGTGCAGCAATTCTATCGCGCCGCGCCGGGCGGCGTGCCGACGCAAACGGCGTTCAGCCAGTCGCGCCGCTGGGATGAGCTCGATCTCGATCGTGAAAAGGGTGTGATCCGCTCGCAGGAGCATGCCTTCAGTCAGGATGGCGGCCTCGCCGTGCTGTATGGCAATATCGCGCTCGACGGCTGCATCGTGAAAACGGCGGGCGTCGACGAGAATATCCTCAAATTCTCAGGCCCCGCCAAGGTTTATGAAAGTCAGGACGCGGCGGTCACGGCGATCCTCACCGGACAGGTGGTTGCGGGCGATGTCGTGGTGATCCGCTATGAAGGGCCGCGTGGTGGACCGGGCATGCAGGAAATGCTCTACCCGACCAGTTACCTCAAATCCAAGGGGTTGGGTGCGGCCTGCGCATTGGTGACCGACGGCCGCTTTTCGGGCGGAACATCGGGCCTGTCGATCGGCCATGCTTCGCCGGAGGCAGCGGAAGGGGGCGCGATCGGCCTGGTCGAGAATGGCGACATGGTGGAGATCGACATCCCGGCGCGCAGCATCAATCTTGCCATATCGGATGAGGAGTTCGCCCATCGCCGCGCCGCGATGGAGGCCAAGGGCGATGCCGCATGGCAGCCGGAGAAGGCGCGCCCGCGCAAAGTCTCCCCGGCGCTTCAGGCCTATGCCGCGATGACGACCAGCGCGGCGCGCGGCGCGGTCCGCGATGTCAGCCAGATTCGCAAGTCGCGCTGACAGGGATGAATGAGAACGGTCAGCCGATTCTGACCGCCGTCGAAATGCGCGCTGCGGAACAGGCGCTGTTCGCCAGCGGCGTACCGGAATATGATGTGATGGTGCGCGCCGGACGCGCGGCGGCGGAGATCGTCTGGCGTGCGGGCGCCCATCACGATACCGTGGTGCTGTGCGGTCCGGGCAATAATGGCGGCGATGGATATGTTATCGCGCGGGCGCTGGAGGAGCATGGCGTGCCGGTGCGGGTGGCGGCGCTGGCGGAGCCCGTGACGGAGAGCGCCAAGCAGGCCCGCGCGGATTATAGCGGCGAGATTGAGGATATGATGACCGTCGCACCCGCGCATCAGCTGGTCGATGCCCTGTTCGGCACCGGGCTGACGCGCGGTCTCGATGATGCGGTTGCGGCGCGTCTTGCCGAACTGGTTGAGGCGGCAAGTCACAGCTATGCGGTGGACCTGCCGAGCGGGGTTGCGACCGATGACGGCGCGCTATTGTCACCCGTTCCGCACTATGATCTCTGCATTTCGCTCGGCCAGTGGAAGCGCGCGCACATGCTGCGCCCCGCGACGACCTGCTGGGACGCGATGGTCTGTTGCGACATTGGCATCGACGCGCCGCATGCAAAAATCCATTGGCTCGCCAAGCCGCGCCTGTCATCGCCCGCCGACGGTGCGCATAAATATACGCGCGGGCTGGTGGTCGCGGTGGCCGGTGAAATGGCCGGAGCGAGCGCTCTAGCGGCTGAGGCGGCGGCGCGCGGCGGGGCGGGCTATGTCCGGTTGGCAGGCGCGCAGGCTATAGTCGATACGCCGCATGCCATCGTGCGGGCTTCACTGAAGGACGAAGCAGCGCTGGCGGATGCGCGCATCGCGGCTCTGCTGATCGGGCCGGGATTGGGGCGGTCGGAGGCGGCCGCCGAGCGGCTGGGACAGGCGCTTGCGCACGGCCATCCCGCGGTGCTCGATGCCGATGCGCTCTGGCATCTGGCGCATGGCGCGCTCGGCGCGATCCCCGAAAAGGCGATAGTGACGCCGCATGCCGGAGAATTCGCGCAGCTCTTTCCCAATATCGATGGTACGGGCACGGTCATCGATCAGGCCTTGGCGGCAGCGCGAACGTCCGGCGCGGTCGTTCTGCTGAAAGGGCCGACGAGTGTGGTCGCCTCTCCAAACGGTTCGGCGGTGGTCGCCGAGCGCGCGACGAGCTGGTTATCGACTGCCGGAACCGGCGACGTGCTCGCCGGGCTGTGCGCCGCGCGTCTCGCGATTTCGGGCGATCCGTTCGCGGCGGCGTGTGAGGCGCTATGGCTGCATGGGGAGGCAGCGCGACAGGCCGGGCCGGCCTTCATCGCCGATGATTTGCTGCGCAACATAAGCGCAGCATTTTCGGTCTGCCTGTGAGCGATCCTGCTGAAATCATTCGCATTGCCGCAAAAGGCGATGGCGTCACCGCCGATGGCCGACATGTGCCGATGAGCGCGCCGGGCGACCGTCTTCTGGCCGACGGCGGACTCGATTATGGGCCGCATCATGCAGAGCCGCCCTGTACGCATTATCCGCTGTGCGGAGGGTGTCAGCTTCAACATCTCGATGATGAAAGCTATGCCGACTATGTGCGGGGGCGCGTGGCTGGGGCGCTTGTGGGGCAGGAGGTCGCGGCGGAAGAGGTGATGCCTGCGATCATCTCCGCGCCGCTGACACGCCGCCGCGCGGCCCTGCGGGCAGCCCGCTTCGGCAAGAAAATCGCGCTCGGCTTTTCCAGCGAGAACAGTCACCGCATCGTCAATCTGGACATGTGCGCGGTTTTGCATCCCTCGCTGTTCGCCCTGGTCTCGCCGCTGCGCGCGTTGCTTGCGCCGATGCTTGGTGAGCGGCGCGCTGTTCATGTGAAGATGACGCTGGTCGATCAGGGCGTCGACGTGATGCTGGAAGGCGTTAGCGCCGATGGATTGGAGGCGAGCGAACGGCTGTCTGCATTTGCTGCGGAGCACCGGCTGGCGCGCCTGTCCATTGACGATGGCTATGGCGCGCAGACGCGGTATGAACCGGACCCGGTGACGATCAGCTTTGGTGGCGTGGCCGTCGCCAGTCCGCCGTTCGCGTTTCTTCAGGCAACGCAGGACGGGGAAACGGCATTGGTGGATGCGGTGCGCCCGGCCTTGCAGGATGCGCCGGTCTGGGCAGATCTGTTCGCGGGCCTGGGAACCTTCGCGCTGTCGCTGGGGGAGGGGAGGCGCGTCTATGCCGCGGAGGCCGCACGCGACCTGGTGCTTTCGCTCAAGAGCGGTGCCAATCGGGCGCAACGGCATGTGGCTGCCGACCATCGCGACCTGTTCCGCAGGCCGCTGATCCCAGATGAGCTCAACCGGTTCGATGCCATCCTGCTCGATCCGCCGCGTGCGGGCGCACGCGAGCAGGTGGAGCAACTGGCGCAATCGCAGGTGCCGGTTATCGCCTATGTTTCCTGCAACCCGTCGAGCTTCGCGCGCGATGCCAAAACGCTGACGGCTGCGGGCTACGGGCTGGAGCGCGTGCAGCCCGTCGGGCAATTTCGCTGGTCCACCCATGTCGAGCTTGCCGCCATCTTCCGCCGCACCTAAAAGCGGCTGATGAGCGATCAACGAGAAGCCGGGCTGACCCTTGACCCCAAATATGACGCGAACGGCCTGATCACCGCCGTGGTGACGGACAGTGCGAGCGGCGAGGTGCTGATGCTCGCGCATATGAATGACGAGGCGCTGGCGCGTACGCTCGACACCCGAGAAGCGACATTCTGGTCACGTAGCCGGCAGCAGCTTTGGAAGAAGGGCGAAACGTCCGGCAATGTCCTGCGCGTCGTCGATGTGCGGATCGATTGCGATCAGGATGCGGTATGGGTGATCGCGCAGCCGACCGGTCCCGCATGCCACACGGGTGAGCGGTCCTGCTTTTACCGCCGCGTGACACAGGATGGGCTGGAAAGGCTCGATGACTGAGGGTTTTCGCGCTGCACTGTTGATGTCTCTCTTCCTTCTTGCGTCATGCAATGGAGGGCCTTCCCCCGCCCAGAACGGCGCGACTGCCGGGGCTGCGGCTGACAACGCAACGGCGGCCTCCGCTCTGGAAGCGGCAGCGATCGACGCAGGAGTGGTGACCGATATTCGCTCGACACCGCCGCAGGGCCTCTATCGCAACCGTCATGAGGCCGGTCGCGACAGCCTGTGCATTGTTGCGAACAAGGAGGGTCAGCAGGAATTCGCGCTGGAGGCGGCCTTCGGTGAGAACATCGAATGCAGCGGCCACGGAACGCTGCGCATGACCGGAGACAAGCTGGTGATGAATTTCGCGCGATCGGCCTGCCTGATCGTGGCGACCTATGAGGGGGATCGGGTCTCGATTCCCGGAGCATTGGATGTCGAATGCCGCACATTATGCAATCAACGTGGGTCGCTGGAGGGGGTGACGTTCGCCCGGGTATCGCGCGAGGAATCGGTGGCCCGCGCGGCCAGAGACAGCGCGGGCCGCATACTCTGCCCGAGCTAAACGCTGTCGTCGGCTTCGGCATGAGGTTGACGTAAACGTAAACGTCAACTATATATCTTGTCATGAACCAGATGACGATCAGTCCCGGCAGGGTAGAGCTACCCGATGCGCGCGCGCAGGAAACCTACTCCATCTCCGACCTCGCGAGCGAGTTTGAAGTAACCCCGCGCGCATTGCGATTTTATGAGGACGAAGGCCTTTTGGCCCCCGAGCGGCAGGGCGCAACGCGCATCTACGGCCCTCGCGACCGCGCTCGCCTCGCCTGGATATTGAGGGCAAAACGGGTCGGGTTCAGCCTGTCTGATGCGCGCGAGATGATCGATCTCTATGACCTGGGCGATGACCGGACGACCCAGCGGGAGGTTACCGTTCAGAAATGCAAGGAGCGCGTTGCCCTGCTTGAACGACAAAGAGCCGATATTGAGGGAGCGATTGACGAGCTGGCTGCGTTTATCGCTTTGGTTGAGACGGCTATGAAAATTGACAAGGCCGAATAACGGATAAAACCGCAGGAGAGACGAGCATGCCTATTTACAATGCGCCCGTCAAAGATGCGCGCTTCATAATCGACGCGGTCATCGGGCTGGACAGATATTCAAACCTTCCCGGTTTTGAGGCCGCATCTCCGGATATGGTCGGGGCCATATTGGAAGAAGGCGGCAAATTTGCCTCGGAAGTCATTTTCCCGCTCAATCAGTCGGGTGATCTGGAAGGCTGCACGCGTCACGACGATGGCAGCGTAACGACGCCTACCGGTTTCAAGGCCGCCTATACCCAGTTTGTTGAGGCTGGCTGGCCGACGTTGCATGCGCCTGCGGAATATGGCGGGCAAGGGATGCCGTCCGTTATCGCCACCGCCTTCGGCGAATTCATGTGCTCGGCCAATCATTCCTTTGAAATGTACCACGGCCTGACGACGGGCGCGGTCAACGCGTTGTTGGCGAAGGGAAGTGATGAGCAGAAAACCAAATACCTGCCGAATATGGTGTCGGGAATATGGACCGGCACAATGAACTTGACCGAGCCACATTGCGGCACGGATCTCGGCCTTATCAAGACCAAGGCCGTTCCCAATGCGGACGGCAGCTATGCGATTACCGGCACGAAGATCTTCATTTCCGCAGGTGAGCACGACCTGTCGGAAAACATCATTCACCTCGTGCTGGCGAAAACGCCGGACGCGCCAGAGGGTAGCAAGGGCATTTCGCTGTTCGTCGTGCCGAAATTCCTCGTCAACGATGACGGTTCGCTGGGCGATCGCAACGCCGTTTCCTGCGGATCGATCGAGCACAAGATGGGCATTCATGCCAACTCCACCTGCGTGATGAACTATGATGGCGCGACCGGGTGGATGGTCGGTGAGGAAAACAAGGGTCTGGCCGCCATGTTCATCATGATGAACGATGCGCGCCTTGGGGTTGGCCTGCAGGGGTTGTCTCAGGCTGAGGTCGCCTATCAGAACGCCGTGCAATATGCGCAGGACCGGCGGCAGGGCCGGGCGCTGACCGGCCCCGCGGACCCGCAAGAGAAAGCCGATACGCTGTTCGTGCACCCCGATGTGCGCCGCATGCTGATGGATGCGAAGGCGCTGACAGAGGGGCTGCGCGCGTTGATGATCTGGGGCGGCCTGCAGGTGGACCTGACCCACCATGCGCAGACCGAGGAAGAGCGCCAGCACGCCGATGATCTCATCTCGCTGCTGACGCCAGTGATCAAGGGCTATGGCACCGATAAAGGCTTCGAAACAGCGGTCAATTGCCAGCAGGTTTACGGCGGCCACGGTTACATTCGCGAATGGGGGATGGAGCAATATGTGCGCGATGCCCGGATCGCGCAGATTTATGAAGGCGCCAATGGTGTTCAGGCGATGGACCTGGTCGGGCGCAAGCTCGCCCAAAATGGCGGGCGGGCGTTGCAGCTCTTCTTCAAGATCATCGGAGAGGATGTCGCCGCAGGGAAGGAAGACGAGCGGACGGCGGCGATTGCCGAAGCGCTGGAAAAAGCCAATGGGCAGTTACAGGCAGCAACCATGTGGCTGATGCAGAACGGCATGACCAACCCCAATAATGCGGGCGCGGCGGCCCATCATTATATGCATATCATGGGCATCGTCGCGGTCGGGCAAATGTGGCTGCGCATGGCGAAGGCGGCCATCGAGGGGATCGACGCGGGCGGAGGCGACACCGCATGGCTGGAGGCAAAGCTGGTGACGGCGCGCTATTATGCGGAACGGATCATGCCGGACGCAGGTGCGCTGCGGCGGAAGATCGAGGGCGGCGCGGACACCATGATGACGCTGCCGCCGGAGATGTTCGCGGATCGCTAAGGCGTTTCCGCGATGTCCGGCGTTTTGAGGTCGGCGATGGGCACACGTTCGCGCATGCAATTGCGCTTATTGTCCTGTGGAATTTTCTTGCAGTTCCACAGCAGCCGCTGAAGCCCGCTTGCCGCATCATGAATATAGCTGAACCGCATGCTGGCAAGCTTGTTGTCGGGTATGGGGAACCCTGATGGAGGCGGAGCGTCGGTGCGCCAGCCCATGATCCGGCATTGCGCGCGCCCGGTGCAGAATGTCCGTGCCATCACAACATAGTCGCTGGTCGCCATGCCCGATGGCAAAGCGATGATGAAGGCATTCCCGTCGGGAGCGGTCGCGATCAGCCGCGCATCGCCAACCAGTTTCGGCCCGGCGGTTCGCGCAATGAACTGGGGCGACCCGGCGGCCAGATCAGCTGCGCCCGCCGTCATATGGGGCGCGATAAGGCCATCGTCGGGACCGCTTTGTGCGCCGTGAGTCGTGGAGATGCGCGCCAGCAGAGGGATATTCGGCTCCACGTTGGCAGCCCTCAGGCGAAATGCCCCCGGTGTCCCCCACCATCCCGGCCAGCGAAAGAAAAGATGCGTGTGCACTTCGGAGATCTTGTCGAGATGGGCGCTCCAATAGGGCACGACCCAGTCCGTGTGATAATGGGTGGCAAGGCCCACGCGCCTTTCGACTGCGCCCGACAGCATCCGCCGGGCGAGTGCCTGCGCTCGGCCCCATGCCGCCGTCGGCGGAATCCGCGTCATTGAACCGTCGCAGGTGAAGGTGAACTGACACCCGCTGGCGCGCTCGGCGCCCTGAAAGACGACTGTGCAGACCGTTTTTGGGAAGGCCGGGTGGCGCAGCCGGTTGAGCACCACCTGCGCGACCGCCTTTTGCCCCACGGGATCGTCGCCTGCTTCATAATATTGCGCCGCCGCCAGACAATCGACGGCGCGTGCGCGGTCATCCTCTCCGCCAGCGAAGCGGAACGGGCGGGAGGCGGGATTGGGTGCGGAGGAAAAGGGGATCGCCGCATTGATGGCGCGCGCCTTGTCCGGCGTGATCTCCAGAAGATCGGTCGGCTCGACGGCTGGCGGCGCTTTGGCGGCGGGGAGCGCCGCCTGCGCAATGCTGGGCGCATCGGGGGCGGGATCGATGCGCGCAAAATATGTTCCGGCCAGCGGTATGGCGAGCAGGAGCGCTGCGGCGAGCGCCGCCTGCAATCGCGCGACCGGCCCGGTGGAACGAACGCCAGCCCCGGCCGCAGCTTGCCATGGGTAAACCGATGATCGCACGGACCGCCCGCTCACCCTGTGCGCCTTGGGCTATTCCGGAAGAAAGTCCGGCACCGAGAGATAGCGTTCGCCAGTGTCATAGTTGAAACCGAGAACTTTCGCGTCGGCGTCCAGTTCCGGCAGTTTTTGCGCGATGGCGGCCAAGGTCGCGCCCGACGAAATGCCGACCAGCATGCCTTCTTCGCTTGCGGCGCGGCGCGCCATTTCCTTGGCGTCGGCCGGGTCGACCTGTATCACGCCATCGAGCAGCTGCGCATGCAGGTTCGCCGGGATGAAGCCTGCGCCGATCCCCTGAATGGGGTGCGGGCCGGGCGCCCCGCCGCTGATGACCGGGGAGAGCGTCGGCTCGACGGCGAACACCTTCAGATTGGGCCAGGCGTCCTTCAGCACCTGCGCGCATCCCGTCAGGTGCCCGCCGGTGCCCACGCCGGTGATCAGCACATCGAGCGGCGCATCGGCGAAATCTGCGAGGATTTCCTGTGCAGTCGTGCGCATGTGCACCGCGATATTGGCGTCATTCTCGAACTGCTGCGGCATCCAGGCGTTCGGCGTCTGATCGACGAGTTCGATCGCGCGTTCGATTGCGCCCTTCATGCCCTTCTCACGCGGGGTCAGGTCGAACCGTGCGCCATAGGCAAGCATCAGGCGCCGCCGCTCGAGGCTCATGCTTTCGGGCATGACGAGGATGAGCTTATATCCTTTTACCGCCGCGACCATGGCCAGACCCACGCCGGTGTTGCCTGATGTCGGCTCTATGATGGTGCCGCCGGGTTTCAGGCTGCCGTCCTTTTCCGCGGCCTCGATCATCGCGAGGGCAATCCGGTCCTTGATCGATCCGCCGGGGTTCGCGCGTTCCGACTTGATCCACACGTCCGCGTTGCCGAACAAGCGGTTCATGCGAATATGCGGCGTACCGCCGATGGTTTCGAGGATGTTTGCAGCCTTCATAGTCAGCTCTCCTTCTGATGTCCCGCCGAGGCGGAATCGGGCGGGTCGAATGTACGCGCGAGTTTAAGCTCGGGATAAAGCTTAGACCAGATCAATGTGATGATGATCGCGCCGGCTCCCCCGACTATGGCACAGGCCACCGGGCCGATCAGCGCCGCGACGAAGCCGGATTCCGCCTCTCCCAGCTCGTTGGAGGCCGAAATGCTGAGTTGGGACACGCTGCTGACCCGCCCGCGCATCGCATCGGGGGTATAGACCTGCACCAGCGTCTGTCGCACGAACACGGAAAACATGTCGGCGCATCCCCAGATCACCATCGCGCCATAGGCGACGGGCAGGGCGATGCCGGAGGGCATGAACGCGGTTGCCCCGAACAGTATCGTCGCCAATCCGAATATGACGACGGAAATCAGCATCTTGATGCCGACGTTCGTTTTCAGTGGACGGAACGAAAACCACAGGCCGACGATGGCCGCACCGACCGCAGGCGATGCCGCCAGATGGCCGAGGCCGGTTGAATCGACATGCAGAATGTCGCGCGCATAGATGGGGAGCAGCGCAGTCGTTCCCGCCAGCAACACCGCGAACAGATCAAGCGTGATGGCGCCCTGCACCAGCCGGTTGCTTTTGACATAGGAAAGGCCGTCCAGCATCTGGCGCAGCGGATGTCGGCTTGTATCGCGCGCAGGCTGCGGCACCTTTCCGACGAAAGCGAGCGCGGTTATGGCAACCGCCAACAGTCCGGTCGCCATCGCATATGCACCCCAATCCTGTATTGCATAGGCATAGCCGCCCAATGCCGGGCCGATTATGACGCCGGCCTGCCATACGACGCTCGACACAGCGATGGCTCTTGGCAGAACATGCTGTGGGACCAGATTGGGCGCGAGCGCCGACAGCGCAGGACCGCTGAATGCGCGCGCAACGCCAAGGAAGATGGCGACCACGAATATTATCGGAAGAGAGATCCATCCTTCATAGGTGGCGAGACCCAGTACGAACGCGCAGAGCAGTTGAAGAAAAGCCGTATATTGCGCAATCCGGCGGCGGTCAAAATGGTCGGCTACCCACCCGCTGACCGGTGTCAGAAGAAACAACGGCAGAAATTGCAAAAGGCCGATCAATCCAAGCTGGGCCGCAGCGGTCCTGGTGTCCATCGTCAGGCGCGCGATATTATAGGTCTGCCACCCTATGATCAGCACCATCGCATATTGGGCGATGTTGGTGGCGAAGCGAGTGGTCAGATAGTATCGATAGTTGCGATAGCGCAGCGGGCTGTCGGAACCGGGATGGGGTATGGCCATGCGATTGCCTTAGTCCTTCAGGATAGGATCGGGCAATGCCATCCTGCATTGTTGAGGGGAAAGTTTCGCTTGTAGTTGCGCCGAAGCGTCATCGCGTGATCTTGGCTGTTTTCAGCCGAGCGACACTGGCGAAACCGGCCATCAGTGCGAGGCAAGCCGCTATGATCGCGGGTGTGCCGCCATCACCCAGGCCGATCGCCAGAAGGGCCGCCGCCAGCGTTGCGCCAATCGTCTGCCCGGTAAGGCGCACCGTCGATATGAGACCTCCGGCGGCAGCGGCCCGATGATCGGGCGCGTGTCTGATAATCATGCGGGCATTGGGCGGCATGAACAGGCCGATCCCCGCTCCGAACAGGGCCATGCGCCAGGCTATGTCGAAATAATGAGGTTCGGGCGGCAGCGACGACAGCGCCAGCAGTCCGGCAATGGCGACCATCATACCGATCCCGCCCAATATGCCGGCGTGATATTTGTCCGACAATATGCCTGCGACCGGAGCTGCGATCATTGTCGTCATCGGCGCGGCGGCCAGCATCGCGCCGACTTGCGCGGGCGAGAACCCATATCCGTGCTGCAGGCGGAAGGGCAGCCACACCAGGACGGTCATCTGGACCATGAAGGCGATGAATGAACCAAGCGCAGACAACGCCAAGACCGGCTTGGCAAGCAGGTCCAGCGGCATGATCGGCTGTGGTTCCCTCAGTTCGCGCCGGACGAATATGACCCCGATGACGACGCCTACCAAAACCAGGAATATCGAAACAACCGGCGAATCGCCATGAATGCTGCCCTCCAGCCCGGTGATCACCAGGCCCATGGTCAGCGCGCACATTACCGCGGCGAGTATGTCGAAACTCTCGCCATGGCCCGGCACTTTGGGCAGCGCGCGGCCCAGCGCCAGGGACAACAGGCCAAAGGGCACCGGGGCTGCGAAAACCCATGGCCAATCCGCCAGCGCCAATATGCCGCCGCCCAATGTCGGCGCGAGGGCGCTCGACACCGACACAATGACGCTGTGCACCGCCAGCCCGCGCCCAAGCTGCGCCGATGGGTAGACGGAACGCAGCAGTGCCGTGGACATGCTCAGCACCGTTGCCGCGCCTAATGCCTGAAACGCCCGCACTATCAGCAGATAGGGCAGGCTGTTGGCGAAGAAGCACAGCATCGTTGCCACAACGAATAGCACCTGCCCCGACTGATATACTTTTCGCAGCCCGATATATTGACCCAGCGCGGCCATCGGCAGCAACGACATCACCAGAACCAGCTGATAAACCGTGACGACCAGAACGGCCGAGGCGTTATCGGTCTTCAGATCACGCGCAATCGTCGGTAGCGCGACATTGACGATCGCTCCGTCGATGACCGCGAGCGAGGTTCCAAAGCCCAGTGCGAGGATCGCCACCAGCCGCCTGCGTATCGGCAATCCGTCTTCCACAGGGGTCAAGCGATGCTCACGAAACTATCGATGACCCGCTTTCGCCCGGCATGTTCGAAGTCGATTTCCAGCTTGTTGCCGTCGATCGTCGCGATCACGCCATAGCCGAATTTCTGATGAAAGATGCGCTGACCGACGGAGAGGTCTTCGCGCGGCTTGGCGGCCATGGAGATAGCCGGCTGCCGCACCTCCTGCGGGAAGCTGGAGGGTGAGCCGATCCCGCCGCCTCGATTGGCGCGTTGCCAGCCGGGGCCGCGGCCGGGGCTGCGCGCGACATCGCGAAACGGGTCGGGCTGGTCCGCCCAGTTGGTGCGCCACAGCGAGGCTCCGCCACCCACGCTGCTCTCCTCCTCCACATGCTCCTGTGGAAGCTCGCCGATGAATCGAGACGGGATTGAACTGGTCCACTGGCCGTAGATTCGGCGGTTGGCGGCATGGACGATGGTGCAGCGCTGGCGCGCGCGGGTGATCGCGACATAGGCGAGGCGGCGTTCCTCCTCCAAAGCATTAAGGCCGCCCTCATCGAGCGAACGCTGCGACGGGAACACGCCTTCCTCCCAGCCGGGGAGGAAGACATGCTCGAACTCCAGTCCCTTCGCGGCGTGGATCGTCATGATCGTGACCTTGCGCTCATCCTCGCTCGCGTCATTGTCCATCACCAGCGAGACATGCTCCAGAAACTCGCCGAGCGTCTCATAATCTTCCATCGCGCGCGCAAGCTCGGACAGGTTTTCGAGCCGGCCTGCGGCTTCCGCCGTGCGTTCGGCCTGCAGCATCGCGGTATAGCCGCTCTCGTCCAATATGATGCGCGCCAGCTCCGCATGCGGCGTGTCGCTTGCCATGTCGCGCCAGCGCGCGATGTTGGAGACGAAATTGCCCAGCGACCGGCGCGCCTGCGGCGTCAGCTCGTCCGAATCGAGGATGCGGGCCGCCGACAGCAGCAGCGGCGTGCCCTCGGCGCGGGCGAGCCGGTGAATCTTTTCCACTGCCTTGTCGCCCAGTCCACGCTTGGGCACGTTGACGATGCGCTCAAAGGCGAGGTCGTCGGCGGGCTGCGATATCAGGCGCAGATAGGCGAGCGCGTCGCGGATTTCCGCGCGTTCGTAGAAGCGGAAACCGCCAACGATGCGATAGGGCAGGCCGATCTGGATGAAGCGGTCTTCAAACTCGCGCGTCTGGAACTGCGCGCGCACCAGGATGGCGAATGCATCGAACGGCTGTCCGGCATTGTGACGCTGCTCTATCTCGTCGCTGACCGTGCGCGCTTCCTCCGGCCCGTCCCAGACGCCGAGCACGCGGACCTTCTCGCCCTCATCGCTGAGCGTCCACAGCGTCTTGCCGAGCCGCTCCGCATTGCTGGCGATCAGGCCGGATGCCGCGCCCAATATATGCGGCGTCGAACGGTAATTCTGTTCGAGCCGGACGATCTTCGCGCCGGGAAAATCCTTTTCGAAGCGCAATATGTTGGCGACCTCCGCTCCGCGCCAGGAATAGATCGACTGGTCGTCGTCGCCCACGCAGCAGATATTCTTCCGCTCCTGCGCGAGCAGGCGCAGCCAGAGATATTGGGAGCTGTTGGTGTCCTGATATTCGTCCACCATGATATAGCGAAAGCGCTGCTGATACTGCGCCAATATCTCCCGGTCGCGCTTGAGCAGGGTGAGCGGGAGCAACAGCAGATCGCCGAAATCGCAGGCGTTCAGCGCGCGCAGCCGGTCCTGATAGGCCGCATACATCTTCTGGCCCAGCCCATTGGCGTAGCCTTCGGATTCGACCGCATCGATATCGGCGGGCACGAACCCCTTGTTCTTCCACTGGTCGATCTGCCCGGCCAGT
>CAYGOH010000010.1:0-27921 GCA_964351385.1 uncultured Sphingobium sp.
TATGATTATAATTCAATATATTAATTCAATTTGTCTATTCCCGTAGGGGTCACCAATGGTTAAAATGGCGCATTGCGCTCTTCCCATGCAGGTTTGTCATCGGCTAGACCGCAGTCATGAAGGCGATTTTCGATCCGCAGCACGCCCTTGCGCAAGGCTTGTCCGAAATTCGCCAGCAATTTCAGCTGCCGACCGAATTTCCCCCTGATGTTCTGGCTGCGGCGCATGCCGCGGCGCAGCGCACGCCGACAGATCATATCGACCGCAGCGGCATGGCATTTGTCACGCTCGATCCGGCCACCTCGACCGATCTGGATCAGGCATTCGCGATAGAGCGGTTGGGCGTCGACCTGCTGCTGCACTATGCAATCGCCGATGTCGCCTGGTTCGTGGACGATGGCGACCCGGTCGACGCAGAGGCGTGGCGGCGCGGGACGAGCCAATATCTGCCCGACGGCAAGACCAGCCTTTATCCCGCGATTCTGAGCGAAAACGCGGCGAGCCTGCTACCGACAGGCCCGCGCCCGGCGGTAATTTTTTCGGTGCGCGTTGGCCCTGATGGGGCGGTGCGGCTGGACGGTGTGGAACGCGCGATTATCCGCAGCCGGGCAAAACTGGCTTATGCAACCGTACGCGAGACCGATTTGCCGGATGGTTTTGCAGAGCTGGCCGCGCGTATTGCGGAGGCGGAGGAAAACCGTGGTGCCGCGCGGGTGGACCCGCCTGAGCAAGAGGTGGAGCGTGACGGCGATGGCCGCTTCCACCTGCAGTTTCGCCCGCGCCTTCGGTCCGAGGATCACAATGCCGCTTTATCACTCGCCACCAACATGGCTGTCGCCGATGCGTTGCAGGCGCACCATACTGGCCTGTTTCGCGTCATGCCGGAACCCGATGAGCAAGCGATTGCACGCTTGCGCCAAACAGCGCGCGCCTTCGGCATCGACTGGCCCGGCCAGATGACGCTGACCCACTTCGAGCGCGGCCTCGACCCCGACCAGCCCAAGCATGCCGCGTTGATGCTGGCGATCCGCCGTGCGGGCGAACGGGCGGCCTATCAACCCTACCGCGAAGGCAGTCGGCCATGGCACGCAGCGGTCAGTGCGACCTATGCGCACGCCACCGCGCCGCTGCGGCGGCTGGCGGATCGCTATGTGATCCGCGCGGCGCTTGCGGTTTCCAACGGAAAGCCGGTGCCGGAGGAAGTGTCAGACGCGTTCGAGCGCCTGCCCGATGTGATGACCCAAGCGGACCGGCTCGGGGGTTCGATAGAGCGGGCTGTGGTCGATCTTGCCGAGGCTGTCGTCTTGCAGGGGCAAGAGGGGCGTGTGTTCGATGCGGTCGTGACCGACGCCGATGATCGGGGCGCGCGCATTCAACTCTGCGACCTGCCGGTGGTTGCCCGCCTTCGCACGCAGGGCGTGATGCCGGGTGACGATGTGCGGGTACAGTTGACACAGGCCGACACTGAAAAGCGGGTCATTCGGTTTGAGCCGGAGGGCGAAGGGCCTGTTGTCGCAAAACAGGACATATAGACTGACGCATGTCATCATTCTGAAACCTGATTGCGATCTCCCTGTAACGTGAAGATGCAAAAGCACGCGCATGCAGACACAGAGACATCATTGTGGGCTTTCCAAGCTTCAGGACGCCGCAGCCTCCCGCCGCTTCAACCGTCACGCCAGCGACGATGCCAGCACGGCCTGGTCACTGATCACGGCATTTTTCGCCTGGCAAATGCGGAAGGAGAGGCCAGCGCGTCGCCGCTACGCGACATTTTTTGCCGCAAGCAGGGGCGCAAGCGGCGCAAATTCTATCCAGAACGTCGTGCCCGCGCCCAGTTCGCTGTAAAAATCGATCTCTCCCTCCATCGCTTCAACCAGCAGGCGGCTGATATGCAGGCCCAGCCCGGTGCCGTTTTTTGAGCGAGCCACCGATGAATCAGCCTGCGCAAACCTGCCAAAAATCCGACCCTGAAATTCCGGCGCGATGCCTGCGCCATGGTCAATGACGCTGATCCGGACTTTTCCGACGCCTGTTTCCTTTACCCGCACGTCGATGTGATCGCTGTCCCCTGAAAATTTGATGGCGTTCGACATCAGGTTAGACATGATCTGCACGAACCGGCTTTCATCGATGGTGACGCGGCAATTGTTCGGCAACGGTCCATGGTCGATGCGAACGCCGAATTTGTCGGCATATCCTTCATTGGCGCGGATCGCCTTTTCAACCAGCGATGCGATGTCGTGCACCCGCATGTCCAATCGCATTTCGCCCGAGCCGATCTTGTCGATATCCAATATGTCGTTGATCAGCGCGATCAGTCGCTCGCAATTGTCCGCCGCGATTGTCACCAGCTCGCGTCCGCCTTCGGTCAGCGTGCCGGCGAAAGGCTGGTTCACCAGCCCCAGCGTCCCCCGGATCGAGGTGAGCGGCGTGCGCAGCTCATGGCTGACGGTGGATATGAACTCGCTCTTCATCCGGTCCATCTTTCTGGCTTCCGTCAGGTCCGCCATCTGGATGACCAGATAATGGGGTCGTCCATCCCGGTGGCGTACGACCGAGGCGGATTGCAGGACGGTGATGATCTGGCCATCATGATGGACAAACCGCTTCTCATATTGCCGCACGCCTTGTTGGTTGGTCCAGATACCGATCAGTTGTTCGGCATCCTGTGCGCGATCGTCAATGTGGGTGACGGAGGCGATATCATTGGCCAGCAGGTCCTTCTCACTATATCCCAGCAGCTCGCACAGCGCGTGATTGACCTTGAGCCAATGCCCTTCCGGCGAGACGAGCGCCATGCCGTTGACGGCATTCTCGATTGCCTGCCGGAAGGTTCGTTCGCTTTGCGCCAGCGCCTGCTGCTGCGCCTTCATCGTGGTGATATCGTGCATGACGCCGACGAGCAGCTTGCGGTCGTCCAGGTCGCGGAAAACCCCTTTCTTGGTGATGAGCACATGTTCTTCGCCAAGCAAATCGACGCATAATTCCTCGCGAACGGCGACCTCGCCTGTGTCGAACAGGCTGCGTTCGGCAGCGCGCAGCGCATCGGCGGATTCGAGCGGGAAAAGATCGTGCGCGGTCTTGCCTATGAACTGGTGCGGGCGGCCCTTCATCAAGCTCCAGAACGCCTCATTGGCATCGACCCAGCGATGCTCCTCATCCTTCATGAAAATGGGGTCGGGGATATGATCGAGCATTTGCCGCAGATAGCGGCGCGATTGTTCACCTCGCCGTGCGTTGGCTGCCTTTTCGACTGCGAGCTGAATGGCATGATGAAGCCGGCTGCCCAGGTCCTGGGCTTTGGTCAGATAATCGCTCGCGCCGGCTTTCAGCGCATCGACCGCGAGATCGACATCGCCCTGTCCGGTCAGCATGATGATGGCGAGGTGCGGCCGCTTTTTGCGAATAGCCTTCAGTGTTTCCAGGCCGTTCATGCCGGGAAGCGAGTAATCGAGCAATATGCAGTCGCAATAGGTGGTCTTGAGTGTCTTGAGACAATCGGTGCCGTCCACGGCTTCCGAAACTTTGTATTCGGCGCGGCGCACCTTTTTGAGCGCCCGGCGATAAAATTCGCGGTCATCGGGATTGTCGTCGACGATCAGAACGGAATATGGACCTGACAAATCACTTGAGGCCATTCAGTTTGCCCTCCCTGGAAGCAGGGCGATGCCGAACCAGTAATCCTTCATGGTCCGGATTGCGGCGGCCAGGCCGGAAAAGCTGACGGGCTTCTGGATGTAGGTGCTGGCGCCTATTTCGTAGCAATGTTTGATGTCGCGTTCATCCGATGACGTCGTCAGGATAACGACCGGAATGCGGCGCAGCAGCGGATCGGCCTTGATTGTTGCCAATACCTCGCGGCCGTCAATTCCGGGCATGTTGAGGTCCAGCAAAATAAGACCGGGCAGGTCGGATGTATCGTCCGCCCCATCCTTTTGAGCCGCGAGAAAATTGAGGGCGTCCGCGCCATTTTGCTGCCAGTGCACCGGGTTTACAAAATGGCTTTCGCGCAGTGAGCGCAGCGTCGCCTCATAGTCGTCGGGATTGTCCTCGACCAATAATATGGGGGCCAGGTCAGTCATCTATTGCTCCGGCTGCAAAGTGAAGAAAAAGGTCGTGCCTTTTCCGGGGTGGGACTGGAGCCAGATCTTGCCCCCGTGACGTTCGACGATCTTGCGTACGAAGGTGAGGCCGACGCCTGTTCCCTTCACGGCGTCATCCTCGCTATTCAGCCGCTTGAAGATCCGGAAAATGTCTTCATGAAACCGCGCGTCGATGCCGATGCCATTGTCACGAACATGGAAGACAGGAACGGCGCCGCTTTTGTCGCAGCCGATCTCGACCGTCTTCTCCGGCTTGTCGTTATATTTGACGGCATTTGCGATCAGATTGCGAAAGACTTCGGTGATGCGGGGCCGGTCGCATGTCACTACGGGCAAAGGGTCTGGAATGGAAAGCCGGATTTCCCCCTCATGCGGAAACGATTCCATGAGGTCGTCGATTTCGGCGATGACGGCATTCAGATCGGTCGGCTGTATCGCCAGCTCCTGTCTGCCGAGGCGGGAAAAATAGAGGAGGTCGTTGACCAGATGCTCCATGCGTGCGGCGAGAAACATGATGCGGTCAAGGCGGCGCGTGCCGTCCGCATCCAGCGCGTCTCCCAGATCTTCTTTCAGGAAACTGGCATTATTGCTCAGACCGCGCAGGGGCTCCTTGAGGTCATGCGATGCAATATAGGCGAATTCGTCAAGCGCCTGATTGCTCTTTCGCAGGTCGGCGACATAGCGCTGCACCCGCGCTTCTGCCGCCTTGCGGTCCGTAATGTCGCGAATGGTTCCGGCAAAGGCGACAGCGTCTCCCAATTGAAGCTGGGTAACGCCCAGGTCCATCGGAAAAATGGTGCCGTCCTTGCGCCTGCCCGATACTTCCCGGCCGATGCCGATCACCTTGCGTTCGCCGGTCGCGATATAGTTGGCGATATAGCCGTCATGCTCGCCTCGATAAGGTTCGGGCATCAGGATGCGGATGTTCTGGCCGACCACTTCTTCGGGCGCGTAGCCGAATATGCGGACTGCCGCCGGATTGATGCACTGAACGATCCCACTGGTGTCGATGACGATCATTCCGTCCAGAACGGTGTCGAATATCGCCCGCTCAAACGCGCTTCGCAAAAACGTGCAGCCTTGGGCGGGGCTATCCCGTTGATCTGAACCGGCGGGCGACGCAGGACTATCGGGAAGAGGAAACAACAGATCGTCCATCATTGCTCCTGACAAGAAATTCGATCCAGGGCGTTTTCGGGCCGCGCGTGGATGCATCCAGAAACATTATAGGAAAAATTTTCACGCCGTTCCGGCAGAGTGGTTGTGGTTAATTCCAAACCGACAGGAAGTGACGTGAAATCGGCTTTTGATGGCCGAATGCCGCGAAAGGGCGGAGATTAGTTTCCAGCAGGTAAATGCGGCTTTTACCTTTGTCTCGCCCGTGCTTTACCGGGCCTTCGACAAGCAGGGCTGCGCGGCGCGAGGTCGTTTTGGACGGCTGCCTTTTCCTCCTATTCTTCCAGAAAGATGATGAAACATAAGGAGCGTCAATGGCCCCGACCTTGCGGCATATTGCCTGTATTGATGATGACCCGGATATATTGCGCGTCGCTCAGCTCTGTCTGGAGCATGTGGGCGGCTTTGAGGTCAGCAGCTTCAACAGCGCGCGCGATGCGCTCGAACATCTCGGGCGGTCCGCACCCGATTTCGTCCTGCTCGACGTCATGATGCCGGAGCTGGACGGCCTGCGCACACTCAACTGCCTGCGCGCGCAGGTGCGGATGCATGACGTGCCTATCGCATTCATGTCGGCAAGGGTGCAGCCCGAAGAGATCGCCGACTATCATGCGCGCGGCGCCAATGGCGTTATCCCCAAACCGTTCGACCCAGCGCTGCTCCCGCAACAGGTGACCGGCATATGGTCGCAATTCCACAGTGTAGCGGCATGAAGGAAATTCAGATGACCAGTGGTACGCCCGTTCCCATGCACAACATCCGCGACAAATATCTGCAAAGTCTCGCTGTCCAGCGCACCGACATATTGCGACTGGCCGCTGCGCCCGAATGTGCCGAAACCAACCCGGAGGATATGGAGGGGCTGCGCATGTTCGCGCACAAGCTGGCGGGCACGGGAAAGATTTACGGCTTTCCGGAAATCAGCGAGGCGGGCTATTCGCTGGAATGCGCATTGCGCGGCGAGGATGCCGTGCCGGCGGACATCAGCCGCAAGACCAAATATCTGGTCAGCGTGATGGAACGCGCCATTCGCTCGCATGACACAGGCGATGCGCCTGCGCAGGAAGCGGAAAACCAGCAGAAAAATATCGTTGATACCGGCCAACAGGTGGCAATGGGCCTCCAAAAACCCATCCTTCTCGTCATCGACGATGATGAGGGCATCACCGATCTGGTCCACTCGCTGTTCGATCAGGTCGCGCATGTTGAAATTCGCGCCGATGCGCGCAGCGGCCTGTCTGCCGCCGCCGAATTGCGACCGCATCTGATTCTTCTGGATGAACGCATGCCCGGTGAACGATCGGGGCTGGAGCTGCTTCAGCAACTTCGCGACATACCCATCACTTCCAACGTTCCCGTAATCATGATGTCGGCCGACGATTCGCTGACCAGCATCATGCAGGCGCTTGTGACGGGCGCGACCGACTATGTGATCAAGCCGTTCGAGCCTATGACGCTGCTGACCAAAGGGCTGGACCTTCTCAAAACCTACCGAACGCGCATTCTGATTGTTGACGACGACCCCGCCGTCCGCGATTTGCTGGAGTATAAGCTGAGCAGCGCGGGGTGCGACGTCGTGGCCGTCGGAGATTGCCATGAGGGTTGGGCGAAGCTGGAACAGGAGCAATTCTCGCTCGTCCTGCTCGACCGGATGATGCCTGACCTGGACGGGTCGATCCTGCTGCGCATGATGCACAGCGATGAGACGACGTCGCGCATCCCGGTGATATTTCTCACTGCAAAACGCAGTGCGGCCGATGTCGTCGACGGCCTGCTGACCGGCGCGGCGGATTATATCACCAAGCCGTTCGATGCCGATAATGTCGTGCAGCGCTGCCTGGACCTGGTGAAAGCCAAAAAGCATTAGGCTCTCTGGGCTGGCATCCCGCAGGCACAGCCCGTACAGGGGGGGATGACCAGCCGGATCGACCCCTTTCACGCCATCGCGATCAGCCGCCGTGCCCATGAGCTCAAACAGCAGGGCCGCTCGATCATCCATATGGAATTCGGTCAGCCTTCGACCGGCGCGCCCGCCGCGGCGATCACGCGCGCGCACGAGATTCTCGACGGCGACCCGATGGGCTATTGGGAAAATCAGGCGCTGAAGGAACGCATTGCGCGCTATTACCGAGAACGCCACGGCGTCACCGTCGAACCCGAGCGCATTTTCCTGACCTGCGGGGCATCGCCCGCACTCGTTCTCGGTCTTTCAAGCCTGTTCGCGCCCGGCGCGCGCATCGCGTTCGCCCGGCCCGGCTATGTCGCCTATCGCAATGTCACGCGCGGGATGCACATGGAGCCGGTCGAAATCGAGTGCGGTCCGGAAAGCCGGTTCCAGCTTACTGCCGATGCAATCGCCGCCATTGACCCCGCGCCGGACGGCGTGATCCTGTCCAGTCCTGCCAACCCGACCGGATCGGTTATTCCCGACGATGAATTGCGCGCCATAGCCTCGCTATGCCGGGATCGCGGCATTCGCATCATTTCCGACGAGATCTATCATGGCCTCAGCTATGTCGGGCCGTTGCCCAGCGCGCTGGAGTTCGAACCCGACGCCATCATCGTCAACAGCTTTTCGAAATATTACAGCATGGCGGGCTGGCGGCTGGGCTGGCTGATTGTGCCGCAATCGCTCGCAGGGCAGGCGCGCGCGCTGATGGGCAACCTGTTCCTGACGCCGCCCTCGCTCGCCCAGCATGCGGGACTTGTCGCGTTCGATTGCACGGACGCGCTGGAGGGGCATATTGAGACATATCGCCGCAACCGCGCCCTGTTGCTCGATGCGCTACCCAAACTCGGCCTTGCCCGCATCGCGCCGCCCGATGGAGCATTCTATATCTATGCCGATGTCAGCCATATGACCGACGACAGCATGGCGTTTTGCGCGCAATTGCTGGAGGATACCGGCGTCGCCACCGCGCCGGGCATCGATTTCGATCCGCAAGGCGGCAAGGGTTTCATGCGGTTCAGTTTCGCGGTGTCCACACCGGAAGTGGAGGAAGCTTTGCGCCGCGTTACGCCGTGGTTCAGAAAGCATATGTAAAAGATGACCTTTCACGGGCCATCTCCTGATTGTTTCGCATTTTCGTCATGATAGTTTGCTAGGCGCTGCCCCATGTCCATGAATTTCAATCGACGGCAAGTTGCGCTGGGCTTGACCGGCATCGCTTTTGGTGGCCTCGCGGCATGCACCGGTAAACTCGGTTCCGGCGCAGGTGCCAGTCAGGAATCGCTCGCCGCGGGCTATGACCTGCTGAAGTCCGACCCTGCCGGGTTGCTCGATCTGCCCGCCGGTTTTTCCTATCAGATATTGTCCTCCTATGGCGACGCGATGAGCGACGGGCTGGTCGTCCCCAATGCAGCCGATGGCATGGGATGCTTCCGGCTGGATGAGCGGCGGATTGCGCTGGTGCGCAATCATGAGCTGAAAGTGGGCGAAATGTCGGATGGTCCGGCGGGTAAGCGCGGGCTGACCAAGGGCGCGGCTTTCGATCATAAGGACGGTGCGGCCCTTCCGGGCGGAACGACGACGCTGATACTGGATGCGCAGACCCTGAATGTCGAAAAACAGTTTCTCAGCCTTGCGGGGACCATCCGCAATTGCGCGGGCGGTATTACGCCATGGGGAAGCTGGCTGAGTTGCGAAGAAGATATGACCCGCGCCGGACAGGACGGCGTGGGCAAGGATCATGGCTGGGTGTTTGAGGTGCCCGCGAACGGGCAGGGTCTCGCCGACCCGGTGCCGCTGACTGGCTTGGGTCGCTTCCGGCATGAGGCGGTGGCCGTCGATCCTGCGACGGGGATCGTTTATCTGACCGAAGATCAGGATGAGAGCCTGTTCTACCGCTTCCTGCCCAATGAGCGCGGCGTGCTGGCCAAGGGCGGGCGTTTACAGGCGTTGGCTTTGCCCGACGGCGTCACCGATACCCGGAACTGGGAAGAAAGCGCGCGTGCGGGTCAGTCCTTCGCGCCGGGGCAATGGGTGGATGCGCGCTGGCTCGATCTCGATCACACCGACAGTCCGCAAGACGATCTTCGGTTGCGCGGCGCGAAGGCGGGCGCAGCGGTTTTCGCGCGTGGAGAGGGCATCTGGTTTGGCGCGGGAGAGGTATATTTCTGCTGCACGTCCGGCGGCGCCGCAGGGCTCGGCCAGATCATGCGCTATCGCCTGTCGCCGCAGGAGGGGCAGACGAGCGAGACGGACAGTCCCGGGCGTCTGCAGCTTTTCTTCGAATCGAAGGACAAAAGCGTATTCAACTATGGTGACAATCTGACGGTCGCGCCCAATGGCCATCTGATCGTGTGCGAAGACCAATATACCGCGATCGTCGACAATCATCTGCGCGGCGTCACGCCCGATGGCCTTGTCTATCCGCTGGCGCGCCTGCGTGCGCAGACGGAGTTGGCCGGCGTCTGTTTCTCGCCCGATGGATCGACGCTGTTCGTCAATATCTACGAGCCCGGAAAGACGCTGGCGATTCGCGGTCCCTGGTAAAACCGCGCTCAGGCGTCAAAGGCGTTTCAGCCAGAATTGCATGGGGTGGCTTGCCGATGCGCCCTCGGCGAGGTCATTCCATTCGAAATCGGTAATCAGCCCTTCGACCGGCGCATAGCCGCGCTTGCGCCAGAACGCGTCGAGCGGGCGGTAGTCGGCGGGCTTCATCGGATGGTCATTCGGCCTGACGACCGCGCAAAAGCAGCTCGTTTCGAATCCTCTTGCCCGTCCGGCTTCTTCGCGTCCGTCGAAAAAGGCATGGCCGATGCCACGCCCGCGCCAGTGCGGCAGCAGCACCGATTCTCCGAAATAATAGATGGCCGAAAGGTCATGACCGCGCGCACGAAACGGCTCGGCAAATTCGCGCGCATGATCCGCCATCGGGGCGGCGGTCGCCGCGCCGATCAGTCGGCCATTCTGGTCGATTGCTCCGATGACGACCGCATCGTCGCTCGCGGCATAGGCCTCCAGATAACCCCGCTCATAGGCGGTGTCGCCTTCATAGAGATAGGGCCAGTCGCGAAAGACCGCTATGCGAAGCTGCGCCAGTTCGTCCAGCCGGGCGGCGAGCGCGTCGCCCGACAGGGTTTCGATGCGAAACTCTTCGCTTATGGCTTATTCTGCTGCTTCGGCATCGTTCGCCGGTGCGGCGTCGGCAGCGTTGTCGCCTGCTTCGGCTGCATTGGCCGCAGCGTCCTCTTCAGGCGCGTCTGCGGCGGGCAGCGGCAGGTTGGAACCCTGCGTGTTCAGCCAGGCAATGAAGTTCGCGCGATCTTCGGGGTTCCCGAGCCCTGCAAAGGTCATCTTCGTGCCGGGCGCGAAGTTGCGCGGGCTCTTCAGCCATGCGTCCATCGCCTCGAACGTCCAGGTGCCGCCAACGCTCTTGAGCGCGTCGGAGAACGCAAAGCCGCCCTTACCCGCGCCAATCGGCTCACCCATTGTGTGGTACAGGTTGGGGCCAATGCCGTTCGCGCCACCCTGATTGACCGTGTGGCAGGCTGCGCACTTGGCGAAAACCTTCTCGCCCTTGGCGACATCGGCGCTCGCGAGCAGCGTGTTGAGCGACGGGCCGCTCGCCCCACCTTCACCTTCGGCTTCAACGCCCTCAATCGCGTAGCCCATCTCTTCGGGCCGTTCGCTGTGGAACAGCTTGCTCGACACGATGCCGCCGCCCAGTGCGATGATACCGGCGAACAATGCCCAGCCCGCAATTGTATTGAAACGATCGTCCATGCGCCCGCAATCCTTTTCGAACCCTGCGGCCCTGCCGAAGCGTCAGGCCTTAATCAAACTGCATTGCAGAAACACGCCGGGCCCGGCGCGCCCCCTTTGTGCGCGTTCCCATAAAGGGGCGAGGCGTCCTGTGCAAGCGGAGCTTGCGCCAAACGCCATCTATGCTTAAGCGCGCGAGGATTGCAGGATTTCGATGATGGAAAGCTACCCCGCCCCCGCCCGGAGGCTCGTTGCGCAGATGAGCGAGGCCGCAAGCGCCGATTCGGTGCGGGCCATTGCCTTTCAGGGCGCGCCCGGCGCGAATTCGCACAGTGCGGCGTTGGGCTACCGGCCCGATTGCCTGCCGCTGCCCTGTTTTTCGTTCGAGGATGCGATCGATGCGGTGAAGGATGGTCGCGCGGGGCAGGCGATCATTCCGATCGAAAATTCGCTGCACGGCCGTGTGGCCGACATGCATTTCCTGCTGCCCGAATCCGGTCTGTCGATCGTCGATGAATATTTTCTGCCGATCCATCATCAGCTGATGACCGCTGGCGATTCGCCGGTGACGCAGGTGCTGAGCCATGTTCAGGCGCTCGGCCAGTGCCGCAAATATCTGCGGCAAAATGCAATCCGTCCGATCGTCTACGCCGATACCGCAGGCGCGGCGGCGCTGGTCGCGGAACGGCGGGAGGCCGGCGTGGGGGCGCTGGCGCCCGCGTTGGCGGCGTACCTCTATGATCTCACAATCGTCGCCAGTGATGTCGAAGACAGCCATGACAATATGACACGGTTTGTCGTGCTGGCGCGCGAGTCATCAGTGCCTGCTGACGATGGCCCGATCATGACGACTTTCCTTTTTGAGGTGAAGAACATACCCGCAGCTCTCTATAAGGCGATGGGCGGGTTTGCGACCAACGGCGTCAACATGACGAAGCTCGAAAGCTATCAACGCGGCGCGAGCTTTTCCGCGACGGAATTTTATGCGGATATAGAAGGGATGCCGGGCGACCCTGCGGTGGACCGGGCGCTCGACGAGCTGCGTTTTCACACGAAATGGCTGCGTATATTGGGCAGTTACCGGCAGGCGCGGCCGCGCACGACAACCTGAAATATGCGCGTTGCCAAGGGCGCACGGCATCGCTATAGCCCGTCGCTCGATAGCCAGCCGCATTTGCACGCGGTGTGCCAGCGCGGAGACGTGGGTGAGTGGCTGAAACCAACGGTTTGCTAAACCGTCGTACTGGTAAATCCGGTACCGAGGGTTCGAATCCCTCCGTCTCCGCCAGACCTCTTGTAACTATAGGAAACCATTCCTATCTGGCTTTTTGCCCAATCTACTCTGTGGTCCAATGTGCCACATTGTGGGTCACCGTTGTCGTGTAACCTTAATTACATCGCGGTGTGGAAATTCGTCGTTGCAATGGAGCGGCGTCTTTCTGGGAGTACTGCCAGCCGCATCAGGGCCGTTGGCTTTGGCGGTACGCTCGGGCGCTTTTAATTTTAATTTTGGGCCCTTCATTCGAAACAACTGCCATCCGGCGGTAACGGGATTAGTGCGCCTTGGCGCGCTCTAGTTCTCCTTACCTTATGGTTCGTGCGGGAGCTTATTACGTCCGCGTAAGAGTGCCCGGCGATCTCGTAGGGCGGATGGGTATGGTCGAAGTGCGTCGATCTTTAGGAACGATGCGCAATGACGATGCTCGCGTGCTTGCCGTCCGAATGGCTTCGAGATTGAAGGAGCTATTCATGTATATTCGTACTGATGAAAATCTAACCAAATCTGACATCCGCAAACAGGTGCGCCAGCTATATTCAGAGTTGGCGGCAGAGGTTGATAAACCTTATGTTTTTCGGACTTTGGACTATGATCTGGAACTCGCTGAGCAGCGGGGGATGTCTGAAGAACATATTGCAGAATACCGAGATCAGATCGAAACGAGAAGGTTCAGTGTACCTTCTCAGCGGTATGCACGACATCTTCTTTCTTCCAACGGCATTGATCCCGACACTCTGACTAACGATAGGCAGAAGGAATTTATAGAGGCGTTATTGCGGGCGAAATGTGAGGCGCTACGATTTCAAATGTTCCGGTTGGAAGACTCTGTTTCCGAGTATGTACCTGCCGACCCGCTCTTTCGTGAAACCGCCCAACCCGTATCCCAGCCGGTCGGCCTGACTGTAGCAGAACTGATCGAAGCATATATTGAGGCTCACCGGAAAAGCTGGACGCCTAAAACCCTTAAAACCCATCTGCCAAAGCTTCGACTGCTCGCTCAATATCTGGGATCGGATAAGAATGCCGAGGCGGTCTCCAGAAGCGATTTGCGTCACTACCCCGACGCACTTCTCAAGCTCCGAAAAAACTACAATCGAACGACATCCAAAACATTTCAGGCCAATCTCACCGATGCGGAAACTGGACGTATCGAACCGTCAACAGCCGCCACGATTTTGTCCCGAGCTACAGGCATGTTTCGTTGGGCGTTCAAGAAAGGCTATATTTCCAGCAATCCAGCCGAGGGTTTATCCATAATCCAGCCCAAAGCGAAAAAGGGTCGTAAGTCGAGACGACCTTTCAAAGCTGCCGAACTTGAGAGGCTCTTCGCGTCTCCGCTATTTGTTGGTTGCAATGGCCGTGCCCACAGGAGCGTACCGGGTCAGTCCATAATCAAGGACGAATATTTTTACGTTCCTATCGTGGCGTATTACACCGGGATGAGGCTGGGAGAAATAATTCAGCTACATTTCGAGGATTGTGTGATCGACGGTCCCACACCTCACATTTCGATCAATGAGGATTGCGACGAAATCCATGGTGAGGACGGCTTTAAGCATGTAAAAACCGAAGCCGGTGTACGCATAGTCCCTCTTCACCCAGACCTGTTGAAGCTGGGGTTCAGCGATTTCATAAAGCGCCAAAAGAAATTTGCAGGCACTAAAAAGCGCGTGTTTTATGGGATCAAGTTCGGTGCTGACGGCCAGCCTTCCACGGTGTTCTCGAAATGGTTCGGCAGGTATCTTGGCAGAATTGGCCTCGACGATACGAGCCTCGTCTTCCACTCGTTCAGGCATACCGCTGAGGACTATCTAAGGAACAATTTGCTTCCAAAATATGTCATCGATCAGCTTGTCGGCCACGACATCCCGACTTCAATGGGAGACTATGGCGACGGTAATGGTCTGCAAGAACTATGGTCGATTGTGGCCAATCTCAAGCTGCCGGTTCGCTTGCCTGAGCTTCTTGTGAAATCAGAGCTATGATTGGAACTGTAGTCATGGAGATCAAGAAACAGCAACCCAATCTCGCTCCGGAAATTGCCATCGACCAGTTGAAAGGAACGACCCAGAAACTGGCCAAAATGGTTTTAGAGCATGGCACCTATGAGTTCGAGGGGTTCAACTGGCTTATAGGAAATTTCGCCATAATCGCAGATCACCTCGGTGTGAGCGAGAAAACAATCCAACGTCTCGTGAAAAAGCCACCCTTTCATTACATAACGAGGCGAACTGATGAGGTAGGCAAGCACATTCTGCTGAAGCTTGGGACCGACCCCTGCGAGACAGATTTTGTAAACAGATTGCGGGCAGTTTGGGTTCGGGGATTGCTCTATTTCAACGGGGCAGCGGCAAAAGAATGGCCACTCCGCGCCATGATGAATAAGCAACAGGGGGCGCCGGTTGGAAAGCTTTTAGAACGAGCGAAGAAGGCGCAGGAAAAGTTACCCGAATTGGAAAAGCTCAAGGCAGGAAAACAGATATCATTACAAGTTAAACCACATGAAATGGGTCTGCTGCGTGAATGCATTAAACGCTTGGGTGAAGACGCTTCTGATACATTGGCTTGCGTTGCGTTATGGAATGGTTGGGAAAGATTTATTTCCTTTGTGAAAATTGCCGGCAGATTGGAAGGGCGCTTTTATCATTGGCCAACCCTTAGCGTGATCGCCGCCAACCCCGACCTTGCCTTGAGGGTTTATCTCGACATCCAACAGGAAGAGGCGAAAATCAGCGTTGCCGAGAGTGACCGGCTTTTGAAAAAGATCGCCAGTTTAACTCCATCAGCAGAAACCTGATCCAAAATGTCCTTTTCTCTCATCCCTTGTAGTACTTATTCTATATCCTATTCTTATCACGGGAGAGAGAAAAGGACATAATAGGGCATGTCACGTCGCTTCGCTCCTTAGCCAAGCCCTTTTGAACCAGGAAGAGTATAAAATGTTCAGGGAGGATATATGATGAGGGTAATAATCTTCTTGGGGATGAACTATCAGAATAAGTCGTTTTGATCTGTACGGGAGTTGTCACACAAGGCAGATTTAACAGGTAAACCAACCTTCACCTGTTATGGCTGTGACCGAATACATATCCTATTTGCGAGTTTCGACAGGAAGACAGGAGTTATCCGGCCTAGGGATTGAAGCGCAGCGAGAAGCGGTTGAGCGATATGCTCATCAGACCCAAAGCCGGATAATCTCCGAATATGTCGAAATCGAAAGCGGGGCGAAGGCCAATCGCCCCCAACTTGCCAAGGCACTGGCGCAATGCAGACGGACGAAGGCGATCCTGTTGATCGCCAGACTGGACCGTCTCTCTCGTTCCCTCTCATTCGTCGCCCAGCTTCTCGATGCCAATGTCGAAATTCGCTGTGCCGACATGCCGGAGGCGAACAGGCTGCTCATTCAGATGCTGGCTGTGTTTGGAGAGCATGAGCGTCAGATGATCCGGGATCGCACCCGTTCGGCACTTGCGGCAGCCAAAGCTCGTGGGGTTAAGCTGGGGACGCATGGAAAGATACTCGCCGCCCAAAATCGGCAAGCGGCAATCCAACATGCGGAGACACTCCGTCCGGTCCTCATCGAAGCCGAACATGCCGGATGCTACACCCTTCAGCAATATGCCTCATATTTGACCGAGAAGGGCCATAGGACACCAGATGGGGGTCAGTGGCACCCAATGTCAGTGAAGCGCCTTAGAGACCGTCTGGCGGGGAATTTGCGTTAATTCTATCTCGGATTACTCACGGATGCTTGAGCATGGCCTTGATGACATCCACTGCCCGCTGAATATCTTTTTCGGGCATGTTGGCCAGTTGAGGCAACAGTTCCTTGAACGGTCCCTTTGCCAGATGCCCTGACGGAAGCTCGGCTGAGAAAAGCTCGGCGGGATCGACACGCAAAGCATTGGACAGCTTCACAAGATTGGGGAACCGGACGCCGGTCCCTCCAGCTTCAATCCGCGTGATCATGTCCACGCTGATCCCCGCTTCCGTTGCTAGTTGATCCTGTGTTTTTTTCGCCAGCTTGCGGTGCTTGGCCACCAGTGCCCCGAACCGCGCCTGTAAATCATCGACTGTCATTGGCCCTCCGCCCCCAATGCTTAGGGCGATGTAACGGTGAGGAGGACCGCAATAGTTTCTAGCTTTAAGCTAAAATTTGCAATCAATTGCAAATTACGGTTGAATAGAAAAACCTGAAACAGCTTCGGAGCTATTCCATGAAATCGGTTCTTCGTTCAGCGCTGCTGGTCAGCGCGATCTTTGCCATGCCTGCTTGCGACCAGATCGCGGACGATCAGCTACAGGCCATCAACGATAAGGTCGCAGCGGATACGGTGGAGCAATACAACATTGCCAAGACCAGCGGCGGATCGTCGATAGACCTGTGCGTACAGGCCGGAATGGTTGCGGCGGCCTTTCTGCAAGCGAAGAATGACACCGAATATAGCCGGTGGAAGATGCAGCAGGACAGTGATTGCCGTGTCGCAAAAGTACCGCACTGATCGGCCACTTTGCAATCAATTGCAAAATTGATTAATAACCTGCAATTAATTGCAATCTGAGCATCAATCTGCCTCAGGGTGATCGCCGATGACCCAGATCAGGCTTTGCAGGTCGATATTGTCGCGGGGGTGAAGATCAGCGAAGGCGGTGCGGGTCTGCGCTGTGAGGTCGAGCAGGCTCTCGTACACGTCGATGTCGAGCGACGCGGCATAGTCATGCGCAAAGGGATGACCAATGCGCTCGGCATAGTCCCGCGTGACGGTGGGCTTAAGGAACATGTGGGTATCGGGCCGCCAGAGATAGGGCAGATAGGTAACCACAGTCCACTTGGCATTGTCATGGGCCGTCAGCAGCCGTTTCATCACAGAGAGCGTGAGCTTTGTCTCGCCAAGGGCAAAGCGGGCGGCGGCCTGCACGAACGCATCGGCGTCCGATCCCCGCAGCAGAGGCTGAAGCCGTGTCTTCTCAAACGGGGAAAGTAGATTAGTGGCCTGATAGGCCCGCAGGATTGCGATGCCATGCCCTGATCCGGTAGCGGCGTGTTCAAGAGGAACGCTATCGTCCAGCTTCGCTTTGGCAGCGACCTTGTAATTCCGCTCCTCTGCGGTGAAGTGCTCAGACTGGAAGCCGCCGGGGAACAGCTTGAGGAACCGGCTGCGTGCGCCTTCAAACCCGAAATAGGCGGCACTGGCCTTACCGACCTCACCGCGTAGCTGGGTCCATACCTCGTCGGCATCTGTTCCCACTATCTGGCTCTGGCTCTTGCCGCCCGCGATGACGATGCCGGTATAGCTCTTGCCGGTTTCCACAAGGCGCAGGGTTGCCTTGCCGATGGTTTCGGTTCGGATGGTCTTCATGCAATTGTCCTGTTGGGGTGAAGGGAGGCTGCGAGATCGTTCACGCAGGACCGAAGCGCAGCATAGAAGCAAGGCTTCGCGAGACGCCGGACGCTGCCCAACGCGATCCGGTTATAGGGCGGTAGTGCTGCCGTGGGGACGACGTAGAATTCCCATTGTCGCGCATCGCGATGATCGGCGCTGTCATCCGTTCCGCCATGAAAAGCGAACACATAGATGTCGGCGAACCGCCCTGCCTCGTCGATCCTGACGCTGCCTTCCCAGCGGACTTTGCGGGGACGAATATCGAAACCGGGCCGGACCTTCGCTGTGGGGGCGCTATCCCAGCTTTGACGGTAGGCGGATTGCTTCACCTCCAGCCGCAGGCCGTCAGCACGCTCGAAGTCGCAGGACGCATAATCCGCACCGCACCAAGTCCATCCCGGTTCCAGTGCGAAGGCGATGATCGTTTCGACCACCGACCCACGCAGTACATTGTTGACGAGGGGCTTGCCGAAAGCGGCGTCCGATACCCGCGCAACCACATCGGCTACGCCGGGCGGATTGGAAAATCGTCGATGCTCTATTCCAGCCTCCCGTCACCTTATGTCCAAGAGGCGACGGCCCGAGCCGGATGTTAGTAACCCGCTGAAGCAACGAGCGCATGCGCCTTTACCGGCGAACCGGCTGGACATACGCGCATGCCACCCGGCCTCCGAATTCGGTGACCGAGGTGCTTCAAAAGGGGTTACTAAGCCCCACTCCCGCGTGTTTCGGGAGCGGGACGATTGGTAGCGGCACGATGCGGACTTGAAAAGTGCCAGCTGGAGATCGAGGAAAATATCTATGCTAAAACCGCGCTTTTCCGCCGTTTTAAGTGCCATCAAGGCCAATCAGAAGTTAGGCTTCAATACAACTAACGTATTGGAGTTATTATGATTTTTACGATTGGCTACAGCAACCGAAGCCTACCCCAATTTCTGGGGGAATTAGAAAAACGCAACATAACCCAGTTGATCGATGTACGATCATCACCTTGGTCTCGAAATGCGCCTTTCAATGCTCCCCAGATCGAAAAGTGGACGTCGAAGGCAGGTATATTCTATCGGCAGTGCGGAGAGATTTTGGGGGGTATGTCAACAACCCCTATCGACGATCCGGCATATATCGCTGCGTTGGAAAAGATCGTAGATGTCTCCATGCGCGAACCTGTCGCCATCATGTGTGCGGAAGGCGAACCGGAGCATTGTCACCGAACATGGGACATTGCCGCCGTCATGCTCATACGCTGGGGGGTCATATGTCAGAGCATCCGACGCAACGGCAAAACCGAGGATGCAACGGTGTCATTGACCCGTGTGAAATCGGCCAATTTCGCCGCTGGGATGCACGAAAGATTGTCCGAAATTTTGAACGTCTGAAAGACCAAATTTGGGGGATTTTAGGCCGGAAATTTGGAAATTTTATTTTCCGTTTTTTCAATAGCTTATTGAAAAACTAGATACAAAATTTGTCGCTAGTTGGGGTCAAAAACTAACGTGTAGGATAGGTTGCCTGTGCAGCGCCGGCGATTAGCAGTTCCCTTTTACTCCAAAAACGATGCCCCCAATACAGCTCTTATGAACAAAATCTGCTGAGCAATCCTGAGAGTGTAGCGTTCTCTGTGAGAGCCTGATCGGGGATCAGGGCATAACGCCAGTGTTTGCCATCTCCCTCGTCAGCGAATTCATTTGCATGTTTTACCCATTCGGTAGCAGCACGTGCTTTTTCCAGCACGACGCTATCCCGCATCTGGTTTTCTGCCTTGATTTCTACGATTAGCTTTTCGGTCGCCGTTTCTATGACGAAATCTGGCTCATAGGGTTTCCCCGGCTGATATTCGATGCGAAATTGATTGCGAGCCGGTTTGAGCCAACGCAACACGCCCTTCTCGAAATCGCTGTCGATCATTACCGCAAAGCGCCGCTCAGGGTCCGAATGGAATTTGTGGAATTTATACGGGCTTTTTCGTCCTCCTCGAAAGGTGAAGCTGGCGGTGGCTGAAAGTGGTGTCGCAGCCTCTGCCAGCATAAGAGAGCGCGATGGCGAATAGCTGATGTTCTGCGCTTCTAACGTTCGGAAAGATCGAACTTTGCTGGCCTTATATTCTGCGGGGGTTTGTCGATAATGCGTTTTCATCTGAGAAAAGATGCGTTGCGCCAAGGCCTTGCCGTGAGCAAGCGCGACATTTTCCACATCATTTTCTGAAAGAAGATAGCTCCTGAGGTGGCCAATCATCTGTCCCGCCAGCTTGTAAAGCAAATCGGCCTGGCTGTCGTAATCGACCTGCGGATAATCCATAAGATATTTGACGATATAGTTTTCAACTAGCGCTTCTCTCGGCCCATCAAGGGTTCTGGCCAGTTCCCGCTGTGTCTGGTCTCGCAGGTTACGAACGAGCAGCCTGTCCGAAATAGGCTGAAGCCGAATGTCGCCGATGTCGGCGAGATCGAAGTCGTCAAACCAAAAATTGACCTCGCGGCTGGGTAACACCACGATTTCCGGTATTTCGATACTGTTCTCGGCAATGCTTGCCGTGACGATTGCGACCAGCTTCTCGACGTCCGGCTGCTCTATTATCCCTTCTAACGACCCTTGACGTTCGGCTGAAATTCGCTTCACATCGGCGGCGATACGCTGTTGAACTTGGTCGCTGGTGAGTTCCTTGTATCCACCTTTTAGCTCTCGCTCATATTTGTCGCGGACAAGCTCGATAGTAAGCTGTGCGACCTTCCGGTCTTCGGGCTTTTCAAAAACGAACGGCTCCGTCTCGGCCTCACGCACCATGTTTTCGGGAAGCACTGTTCCGAAAAGCACAGCTTCAAAATCAGGCGGAATGGTGAAAACAACCTGCGGCTCGATGGAGATATCGCCGCCATCGCCAATTCGATATTCCTTGATCTGGACGAGGGAGTCCGCCTCTCTAGCTTTTTTTATGACTTCATCGAACCGGTCGTGCGCAATGACAGTCAGCGTATCGACGGCTTCATTGCCGGTGCGTTCGCCATATGGGAGACGCAGGCCGCGCCCCAAGGTCTGCTCCGTGAGAATATCTGAAGCTGAAGCGCGAAGCGGTACGATGGTATAGAGGTTGGTTACATCCCACCCCTCTTTCAGTTTGTTGACGTGAATAACGATGTCGGTGTCTCCGGCCTCCTCCAGCCGAACGAGCCGTTGCATCGCATCGTCGCTTTCCTCGCCCTTCAGATTGGAATGAACTTCGATCACGCGGCCTTTGTAGGTTCCGCCGAAGAACCCGTCGTCTTCGATGCGGTCCCGAAGCTGTTTGGCATGTGTAGTGTCTTGCGCGACGACAAGCACGAAGGGAAAAATCCGCCTTCTGCCGGTTTCCCGTGCGTAAAGCTCCAGTTCCGTCTTCACATATTCATGATAATGGATGCCATCTTCCAGCATGATGCCTTCGAGGCTTTCCTTGTCATAATCCTGAGGGCGGAAGTCGGCACGAGTTGCGACGGCAGGTTCCTTCACAAAGCCATCAGCCATCGCGTTTCCAAGGCCATAGCTGTAAATGACATTCTTGAAATCACGATTAGACCCAACCGCCTTTGGCGTTGCGGTCAGCTCAAGGCCAAGCTTGGGATCGAGTTCGTAAATAGCCTTTGCACCGGCAGCAGCACGATAGCGGTGGGCTTCGTCCATCAGCATAACCAGATCGGGCAGTTTCGAAAGGTAATCGAAATAGCTGTCGCCCAGCGTCTCGCGGAAGCTCCTGATCTTCCCCTTGTCCTTGTTGATCTTGTCGACATTGAAAATGTTGATGATTGCTTCGTCGCCGAACAGGTCGGACCCACGGACACCGCGCCCCTCCTGCCATGTGTCGCCGGTCACGATGATCGGCGGGGTCTGGGCAAACTGCGAGATGCCTCTGAAAACATATTTGGGAGAGGTCTGCTTGGAAAAGTCCGCGATCAGCTTGTCATAGATCGTCGTGTTGGGCGCGAGCACGAAATAGTTTTTAGACCGACCTGAGAGATAAAGGTAGGCAATGAAAGCGCCCATAAGGCGGGTTTTGCCCACACCGGTCGCCAGCGCGAAACAGAGCGAGGGAAATTCCCGCTCAAAATCAGTAACGGAGGGATATTGTTCACCTATGGCTGCAAGCAATGCGGTGCCGACGCAGGGCTGACTGAAATCCATGTCGGCCAGCACATGGCCCAGAATGCCGAGCGCATATTCCTGAGGAGCACGAAGAGAGAGCCGCTGAGCGATCTGCTTACGGATACGAGTTTCGTTCATCACCTCACTCATCGCCAGTCTCGCTGGCAAAAAGTGGCAGGCCATCAGTCGCCCTCTGCGCTTCTTCTGCCTCTTCGTCGGCGATAGGCAGCGCCTCGATGTTCAATGAGTAATCATCGCGACCCCATTCACACTTCTGGAGGATCGCGGTCGGTATTTTCACGAGCGTAAGGTTTTCGAAGGCGTCAGCTTCTGCATCATATGCCTTGCAACAGATCAACAGGCTGCGGTCAGGGCCGACATCGTGAGAAATCTTCGCGCAAGCATCATGGGTCAACGCTTGCGTAGTTACATAGATGAAATCCGTTTCAGTTGAGGAGCCATGCCGCCAATATTCCTGCGGTTCCTGACTTGGCGCATATGCGAAGCCCATATGCTTGCACATTGCTTCGGCAAGCATCGCCGGATTATAATCCCTGGCGATGATCCAGTTGCCGTAGCGATCTTGCTCCAAAAGCGAGGGTGCGAGCGAGAAATAGCGAAAGCCTCCGCCACCCTTCCAATCCACTGCCTTGCTGACGCCGCCCTGATCCGTCCCATCGACGACCTTCTGAAGGCGCGGCAAGATATGAGTGTCCGCGTGATCTCCGATTTCGGCCATTATCCACCGCCGACCCATTTTGTGGGCAACGGCACCGGTCGTTCCGGATCCTGAAAACGAGTCCAAAACTATGTCACCTGGGTTTGTTGCAATCTGCAATACAACTGAAAGTAGCTTTTCCGGCTTTGGATTATCGAAGGGATCGTCAGGAATTAAACTGAGCGTTTCTTTTCGTCCATCTTGATTGTGCCCTGCAAGCGTGTGCTTCCATAGCGACATTGGCATCATGCCCTGATTAATTTCGGAGAGAAAATTTTTCAGGGCGGGCACAGAGTTCGAACCTTTTGCTCCCCACCAGATGCGGCCTTCTGCTGCGTTCCGGTCGTGGACCTCTTTCGAAAAGGCCCAGACTCTCGTCCGCTTCGGCCAAATATCTTCGCGAGTGCTCGGTTGCTCGATCTTATAATATAAATTTGGCCGTTCATCAGCGGTATAGCGACAAGTGTAATCCATGGCCTTCCAAGGGCCACGCGGATCATTGTCAGGATTTTTGTATCGACCAGACTGGTCTTCCGTCAGAGGTAGCAAATTTCGTCTGAAGTTAGACGACTTCTTGTAAACGAGGATATGGTCATGAACATATCCGAAATCTTTTGTGTCAGGCGGAGGAGAATATCTTTTCTCCCACGCGATGTCGCATACGAAGTTGTTTCTTCCAAAAATCTCATCGCATAGGACTTTCAGATAATGAGCTTCATTGTCGTCTATTGTGATCCATAAAGAACCGTCATCTGCCATGAGATTATGTATAATTCGCAAGCGATCTCGCATGAGACTGAGCCACAACGAATGCTCCAGCCCATCGTCGTAATGAGCGAAGGCCGAGCCAGTATTGTAAGGCGGATCAATAAAGACGCATTTGACTCTGCCAGCATATTCTTGCTCTAGTGCCTTGAGCGCGAGCAGATTGTCTCCCTTGATGAGCATATTGTCGAAAATGTCGCCCTTACGGCGTGTATTGGCATGATAGCTCTTTGATGGGTCCTCGATCAGAATACGCGGCTCCAGCCGAGGGTGCTCCTCCTTACCGGGCCAGGTCAGTTCCAATTTTGTCTTTTTTGTCACGAATGATCTCACAAGAATTTCAATTTGGTCGACAGAGCTGATCGGCGCGATGCCAACTCTCGTCGCACATGGTTGTCTAGCGGGGCATTTCGCCCGCGCCTATCAGGATTTAGGGAGGCATCGATTTTGCTGATTTCCGCCTTCATCTGGGATCGCTCAATCTCGGCCTCCACTTTAGGGTTCAGTCGTCGTGCCCAATTGTCGTGCTCCAAACGGGCGGTATGGTCCGCGTCCTGCCAATGCACGCAATAATGCTGGTGGAACGAGATTTGTGCTCTTATGGCATTGAGCAGCACCTGCTCCTCCGCTTCATGCTCCCGGCGCAGGTCGCGTAGCCGCTCGAACAGCCAATGCTGAATATCGACCTGATGAGCTTCCTGATATTCAATCTGGTGGTCGATCTCTGCTTTCTGGACTTCTGTCACTTCCTCCGTCCTGCGGTGCCGCCGCAGAGACGCGATTGAACGCTCGGAAGCCGCAATTTCAGCATTTGCCCATCCCTCGGCAGCCTCCACTGTCCGTGAAAATTCATCGAACCTATCTTGGAACCGCTCATCGGTTTCCCGAAGCCACCTTCTGGAGATCGCCGCGCCTGATAGCTGAACCTGTTGGATCAACGATTGCGGTGGCAGCTCAAAACATTCCTCCGGCAACGAACAAGTGCAGCACAACAAATTACCAGCCATAAAGTCCGGAATGGGAACGTCGTTTTCCATGCAGCCGACAATGTGGGAGTAGGCTCCAATCGCCTCGCCACCTGAGGTCACAATTGCTTCTCCGACCCACAGCCAGCCGGTACCGTTTGCAAACCGAAGAACATGTTCAGGCGGTCCATCGTAGCTCGCAAAATCTATGCGGATCGAAACTGGAAAAAGGCCGAAGCCGTCCAGCATTTTTCATTCCACCGACCAGCGAACAGTTACCAGCGGAGCAATGGTCGGTTGTTGATTGAGCTGATCCGCGAACGTATCGAGCATATCCTCCACGGTCTTACGCGCCTCCCTGCGCTTTTCGAACTTGGCGAGTTTTGTGTCATCAATGGTGTTTTCTAGGCGCTTTATCTTGCGTTTCAGCGCCAGCTTGTCTTCCATCGAGAGATCAGGTGTACGAGCCTGCTTTCTCAGGTCACGAATTTCACCCTCCATGACTGCGATCTGGGCATCCAGTTCGATTTCGAGGTCTTTCGTATACCGGTCCAGCCGCTCCTCTTCTGCGTCCAGCCACTCGGCATTTTCTTCTTTCACCCGGCTGGAAAAGGCAGCAAATTGATCTTCCTGAATTGCAGCAAGCCCTTCGTCATCAGGCAGTGTCAGGATTTCGCCATCATCCATCGCAGGGACCATAAACATTTTGTCGGCCACCTGTGGGTCTATTAGCTGTCCATCGTCGGTGACGCAGGCAATGAGTAAGTCCTCTCGAACGGCGTCCGGCGTCGGCATCGTCGCCTTGAACACGCGCATCCAGCCCGCCTTGCCTTTAAGGTCCTGCACAGCGCCAACCTGTCCCGCGAAAGGATATTCATCGGGCCGGAACCGAAGAGAATTGGTCACAGAAGCATGATCCCGTTCACTGGCTGCTCCGACAATCTCAGCTCCTAGCCCATCATTGACCCGGAAAAACTGCCAATCCTGTTCGTCCGCGAGCGGCCATTTTGTGGTGAAGGTGCGACCTTCAAATCCAAATGTCTCATCGCCGGGTTTATCGAATTCTGCCCCATCCAGTTCGGCATGGGCAACCATCAGGAGGCGCTGCTGATATTCTGGTACGATACGATCCAGCTCCTCGCCGCGATGCTGCAATTTGGCAATTACCGTTGCGTCCATTTCGCCCAAAAGTTTATTTCTCGCCGCCTCAAATTCAGCGTCGATCTTGTCTTGAATGTTCGATTTTAGCGCATCGAACTCAAATTCGATTTGTTCGGGAGTTCGACCGTCCTGAACGATGCGAAGCACTTCCTTTTCGAAGTCAACGCCGCTCATAAGTGTGCCCAGCACCTCATCGCTTGCACCGAAGACACCTTCGAAAAGATGGAATTTTTCACTCAGCAGTTCGTGAATGCGTTGCTCAGTCTGGTTGCGAAGATTGAGCATATTGACCACGGTAACATCGATTTTCTGGCCATATCGGTGACACCGGCCAATCCTTTGTTCCACCCTTTGCGGGTTCCACGGCAGATCATAATTTATCAGCAGCGAACAAAATTGAAGGTTGATACCCTCTGCGCCGCTCTCAGTGGCGATCAGGATGGCTTTCTCATCGCTTTTGAATGCTTCGACGATAGCCGCTTTCATATCAGCGGTTTTCGATCCAGAAATTTTGTCTGTGCCTTTGTGCCGTTCAAGCCAGTCAGCATAAACCCGGCGACTCTCGTCATCCTTGTTCGAACCGTTCATGAGGATAACGCGCCCAGCATAGCCCTGATGCTCAAGCAGGTCACAAAGATAACGCTGTGTCCGGACGCTCTCCGTGAAAATGACAGCTTTCCGTGTTCCGCCTTTGCTGACAATCTCGTCTAACACTTTAGGTAACTGTTTGAGGAGCTCCTCTCCCTTGGCATTCTGTGCAATCGAGTTGGCCAACTGAAGATATTGCTGCAGTTCCAAAATCTCGGTTTCGATCTCTTCGGGGGTTACTGACAAAGCGTCTTCTTGCTCTTCGCTCTCATCAGCCTCTTCGGCGATTTCCGTCATTTCCTCGACATCGTCTGTCATGCCTAGTGAGGCGACCTTACGTGCCTGCAAACGCCCAATCAGTGTCTCTAAATAACGAGCCACCGCAAAGCTGGACGATCCCAAAATCTTTCGAACTTGAAGAATGACAAGCTGGTTCGCCTTGTCGCCATAGGATATCGTATCCTTGCGCTGCAAAAATGCAGAGAGGTCGGTGTAAAGCCTTTGTTCTGTGTCCGAGGGCTCGAAATGGAATGTCTTCGCATTACGGCGTGTGAAGCTAATATGCCCGGCTTCCTGAACCTGTTTCCGCAACGACCGGTGGCAGATCGGCTTCAGCCTGTCTCTCAACACCTCCAGAGCGGCGGGGGAAGCACCAGCGCCGGAATATTGCGCCCTAAAAGCGTTCTCTCCCCCAAAGTGGCTTTCGTCGATAATCGAAATAATGCCGTAAAGCTCAAGGAGAGAGTTCTGAAGAGGGGTCGCGGTCAGCAAGATTTTAAACACGTCCTGCAACGCGTTTTTCAACTCCTTAGCGCGAGCTGACCCTCCTTTTTTATATACATTTCGCAAGCGATGCGCCTCATCAAAAACAACAAGGTCCCATTTTATGGCTCGAAGTTCGTCAGCCTTTCTGGCGGAGAATTCGTAAGAGGCAATTATGATGCCCGAACCAGCCTCAAAGGGGCTAGCGATCCCTGATTTCTTCGCTGCATTGTATGTAGCAGCTTCAATAATTTCGCTACGCAGCGAGAATTTTTCGAACAGCTCTTGCTGCCATTGTTTTCGAAGCGACGCAGGGACAATCAATAGGATTTTTCGTTTATGCTCGGCCCACCGCTGAGAGAGAACCAAACCAGCTTCTATGGTTTTCCCAAGACCGACCTCATCTGCGAGGAGCACGCCCTTCGACAACGGCGACTTAAGTGCGAAAAGGGCGGCCTCAACCTGATGGGGGTTCATCTGAACCCTGGCCGATGTCAAAGAGCGAGCGAATGCTTCGTCATCCACCCCCGCAAGGGTTATCTTATGAGCATGATAATGCCCATGAACCTTAGTATACACCTAACATCGCCCCCAGATTTGCAATCAATTGCAAATTGGTCGCGCCCTAGGACCAACGTGTCAATGAATAAGGTCCTGACGGCCAACCGAATGCAACCAAAATGGTTCTTTCCACATGGCTTGCGGCACATGAATTGACGGGCTGCGTGATTTGTAGATTTTGTCTTTGTCCAACTGATCGCCGTTGGATAGTCGTCCCAAGCTATCAAAGCGTGCAGAGGTGAGATGATCCACTTTGGTCCACAAGCTGTGCCACAAATCAGGGATTGTCGGCAGAAATCCTAGAGTTTAAGGCATTACAATGTGACAGACATCCTTTCCCTCCGTCTCCGCCAACTCTTCCCAAATAGACGGAAACCCGCTAAAAACGGGGCATGGCGCGAGTTCAAACTCGAAAACTGCTACACAAAGTGGTGGCGAGGACGTGAAAACCCTTGGCCTTGTTCAGCGGGAAACCGTTGGCAGTTCCGTCGCCGGATACCGGAACGGTACTGTCAGGTAAACTTTTCGAGGTTGAGCGGAGGCGTCGTCCTGATTTTTCATCCGGCAGGATCGGACACGGCTTTCCATTTCCCCATCGCTGCTGCTCGGAGGTCTCTCATTATGTTTCTGGAAGTG
>CAYGOH010000011.1:0-462 GCA_964351385.1 uncultured Sphingobium sp.
CATGCCGGACAGCTTGGGATACATGCGGAAATAATTCTGAAAGGTGATTGAGGCGAGCGTCTGGTTTTCCGGCTCAATGCGGACGCCTTCCTTGGCCTCGACCGCCTGGTGAAGTCCATCCGACCAGCGGCGGCCATCCATCATGCGCCCTGTGAACTCGTCGATAATGACAACCTTGTCGTCCTTGACGATATAGTCGATGTCGCGGCGGAACATCTTGTTGGCGCGCAGAGCCTGATTCACATGATGAACGACCTGCGTATTTTCGAAATCATAAAGGTTGCTGCCCTCAAGCAGCCCAGCGGTTTCCAGCAGCCGCTCGATATTCTCGGTGCCGTCCTCGGTCAGCGTAACGTTGCGCTGCTTTTCATCCTTCTCATAATCGTCCTCACCCAGCTGTTTCACAAGCTTGTCGACGGCGATGTAGAGTTCCGACTTGTCGTCTGTCGGCCCCGAGATGAT
>CAYGOH010000011.1:472-11316 GCA_964351385.1 uncultured Sphingobium sp.
CGCAGATAATCGAAGCTCAGCGCGTTATTGGTCGCATAGGTGAAGTCGGCCTCATACGCCGCGCGCCGCTCCTCCTCGCGCATATTGGGAACAATGACCCCGGTGGTGAGGCCCAGATAGCGATAGACCTGCCCCATCCATTCGCAGTCGCGCGTGGCGAGATAATCGTTCACCGTAACGACATGAACGCCCTTGCCCTCAAGCGCGTTGAGATAGGTGGCAAGCGTCGCCACCAGCGTCTTGCCCTCACCGGTGCGCATTTCGGCGATTTCGCCGCGATGAAGCACGATGCCGCCAATCAGCTGAACATCATAATGGCGCTGGCCGAGCGTGCGCTTGGCCGCTTCACGCACCGTCGCAAAGGCTTCGGGAAGCAGATTGTCAAGCGTTTCGCCACCGGCCAGCCGTTCGCGAAACTTGCGAGTCTGATCTTTCAACTCGTCATCGGTCAACGCAGAGATCGTCGCTTCGAAGCCGTTTATCTGGGCAACCAGCTTGCCGAGCGATTTTACATAACGTTCGTTGGACGATCCGAAGATGGTTTTGGCAATCGCGCCGAGCATGCAAATTCCTGACTGATCCGGTACAGGCGGGCCCGCCCCCAAGGCACCGCAGAAACACCGCCGCGATGTAGGGACGGGGGTGTGCGAAGTCAATTGAAACGGAGCAATTGACGCCTCCAACCATTGCGCTAATGCGCTGGTCCATGGAACGTTCCCCTTTGGCACCCGCTTCTTTCCCAGACCTCCCCACTATCGACGGGGTAACGCTGCGCGTGGCGCGGGCGCAGTACAAGGCATGGGACAGATGCGATCTCACCTATGCCGAGCTGGCAGAAGGCACGTCGGTCGCGGGCGTTACAACGAAAAACCTGTGTTGTTCGAGCGAGGTCGAGCTCTGCCGCGAGGGCGTTAAAGCCGGGCGCGCTCGCGCGCTGATCGTCAATGCGGGCAACAGCAACGCCTTCACCGGCTATCGCGGACGCGAAGCCGTCGAGCAGATCATGGGGCAGGTCGCGGACCATCTCGGTTGCCCGATGAGCGAAGTGTTCGTCAGTTCCACCGGCGTCATCGGAGTCCCGCTGCCCAAGGACAAGGCGCAGGCGGGGGTGACGGCGGCATTGGAAGCTGCGCCATGCACCTGGGAAATGGCGGCGGAAACCATCGGCACGACCGATACCTTTGCGAAGGGTGCCACGAGCAGCGCCATGATCGGAGGCACGAAGGTTCAGCTGTCGGGCATTATCAAGGGTTCCGGCATGATCGCGCCCGACATGGCGACGATGCTGGGCTATATTTTCACCGATGCAGCCATCCAACCGGCGCTGCTCCAGCAGATGCTGACGCACGCCAATGCGAAAAGCTATAGCTGTATTACCGTCGATAGCGACACATCGACCAGCGACACGGTGCTGGTTTTCGCCACCGGCAAGGCGGGCAACGAGCCGCTCAGCACGATGGACGATGCGGGTGCCGACGCGTTTCAGGCAGCTCTCACCGATATCTGCACGCAGCTTTCGCAACTTGTCGTCAAGGATGGCGAGGGCGCGCAGAAATTCATCGAAATCCGCGTCAGCGGCGCCGTGTCCGATGACAGTGCGCGGGCGGTCGGCATGTCGATCGCAAACTCCCCGCTGGTCAAGACGGCCATTGCCGGCGAAGACGCCAATTGGGGTCGTGTGGTGATGGCCGTGGGCAAAGCGGGAGAACCGGCGGACCGGGACAAGCTCTCTATCAGCTTCGGGACGACGCAGGTGGCAGCGAACGGTTTCCCTGTCGAAGGTTATGACGAAGCACCCGTGGCCGCGCATCTTAAAGGGCGGAATATCGAAATCGGTGTCGATCTGGGGTTGGGCAATGGCCGCGCGACGGTGTGGACCTGTGACCTGACCCACGGATATATTTCCATCAACGCCGACTATCGGACCTAGCCGCAGCCATGGCTGATATGGCGATACATCTGTTGTTCGCCTACGCGTTAACAGAGCTTGTCGCCTGCCTGACACCGGGCCCCGCCGTTTTGTCCGTCATGGGCATTGGCCTTACCGGGTCGCTGCGCGGTGTATTTGCGGCAATTGCGGGTATTAATGTCAGCAACCTCATCTGGTATGCAATGGTCGGGGCCGGTTTGATGGCGCTCGTCCATAGCGCACCGGGATTGTTCGTCGCGCTGCGTTGGGCGGGCACAGCCTATCTCTTCTGGCTGGGAATTCAGACATGGCGGTCGCATATTACACTGGCCGCGACCGGGCAGGCCTCGTCTGTCGGAATAAAGCAGGGTTTCCTTGGCGCGATTGCCGTGCAGCTCTCCAACCCAAAGGCGCTGGTGTTCTTCACGGTATTCCTGCCGCCCTTCATCGATCTTCATCGCCCAGTCGCTCCGCAAGTCGCCATACTCGCCGTGATCGGCGTGACGATGGAAATCGCGGCGCTCACGCTATACGGATTGCTGGCCTATCGGTTGGGCCGTCTGGCGCTGACGGCATCCGCGGAACGATGGATCGCGCGAATATCGGGTGGAATTTTAATAGCAATCGCCATCGCGATGGCGCTATCGCGAACCCTATGACCACAAACGCTTCTCTCAGAGACGAAGTCGCAAGCCTGATGCGCGCGGTATCCGCCGACGTCATCATGCCGCGCTATCGCAACCTTGCCGACCATGAAGTCATGGAGAAGGCCGCCGACGATCTCGTGACGATTGCGGATCAGCAGAGCGAAGAAAAGCTGAGCGAAGGCCTCGCCAAGCTTCTGCCCGAAGCCCGGATCATCGGTGAGGAAGCCTGCGCCGCGGATCCGTCACTGTTGAACGGTATCTGCGACGGGCTGGTCTGGATCATCGACCCTATCGACGGGACCGGCAACTTCGCAGCCGGGCGGGCACCATTCGGTGTGCTGATCGCACTGGTCGATGCAGGTAATGTCCTGTCCGGATGGATTTACGACCCCATCGCGAACCGGCTGTGCCATGCGGAACGCGGCAAGGGAGCTACAATCGACGGCGAACCGGTGCGCGCGAGAGAGAGCCGCGCACCCCTGCCCATCGCCGGTCTTTCGACATTATTCGTCGATGAGGCGGTCCGCGCCGATCTTGAGGCGCGCGCGGAAGGGGCATTGCAGATGGTTCCCATTCCCCGGTGCGCAGCCGAACAATATCCGCGCATCGCGCTGGGCGGCAATGACTTTGCGCTGTTCAACCGCACATTGCCATGGGACCATGCCGCCGGTGTCCTGTTCCTCAGCGAAGCCGGTGGCAAGGTAAGTCGCGCAGACGGCTCCCCCTACCAGCTTGATCAGGACTGGGGCGAAATGATCGCGGCCGCCTCCCCCGCCATGTGGGACAGGGCGGCAAAGATATTGTTTGGCTGAGCAGCGTCAGCCGAACAGGCGCTTCAGGCTCTTGTCGAGCATCACCAATTGCCAGAGCGTCCGGCTATGGTCCGCCCGACCGGCCCTGTGATCCTGTGCCAACCCGGTCATGACCTTGCGGTCAAACCATTCTGTGCGCGCAAGGGTGGAGCCGCTGGCCACCGCAGCTGCTTCCTTGGCCAGCCCATCGCGAAACCAGTCAGCAATCGGGGTCACGAAACCCATTTTCTCGCGATATAATATGCTGTGCGGCAGATACGGCTCCATCGCACGTTTCAGCAGATGTTTGCCGCTGCGGCCATGGATACGCTCGCTGACCGGCAGCCGGGCCGCAAACTCGACCAGACGATAGTCGAGCAGAGGTTCGCGCGCCTCCAGCCCCACCGCCATGCTCATCCGGTCTGTTTTGGTCAAGATGTCGCCGGGCAGCCAGATTTTCAGATCCGCATATTGCGCACGGTCTATCGCACTGCGTGCGGGCGCGCCTTCCATCGCCCGGACAACCCGATCTTCGGCGCGGTGCCCCGATATCGCCCTGCGAAAGCTATCGCCATATAGCCTTTGTCGCAGTTCCGGCGGCGTAAAACCGATGGAGCGCGCATAGGCTTCCGAGCCGCTGATCGCCATCTCCTGAAAGGTGGACTTCGCGCGCAGGAATCGGGGCGCCCAGTCGGCCTTCGGATAGACGCGACCGAGCGAACCGAACACCGGCTTGCGGATAGCCGAGGGGAGCAGACTGCGGATCTTCTCGCCACGATGCTGGAACAGGTGCCGCCGATAGCCCGCAAACGCCTCGTCCGCACCGTCACCCGACAAGGCGACGGTCACGTCCTCGCGCGCGAGCTGACACAGCCGGTAGGTCGCCAGCGCCGATGCGTCGGCAAAGGGCTCATCAAAATGCGCGGTCAGCGTATCGATCAGGCCAAAATCATCGGTATCGACAACGCGCGTTCTGTGATCGGTCGCGAAACGCCGGGCGATAAGATCGGCGTGGCTTCGCTCATCCAGCTTCGCAACATCAAAGCCGATGGTACATGTCTTGACGGCACGTTTGGAGCTTTCCGCCATCAGCGCGACGACGCTGCTGCTGTCCACACCGCCTGACAGAAACGCGCCCAAGGGCACATCGGCAACCATCCGCATGTGCACCGCGTCCCGCATCAAATCGGTAAGCTCTTCGGCCAGCGCTGCGGGCTTCGCGGGACTGCGATCGGCGAAGTTCACATCCCAATAGCGTTGCGGTGCGGGCAGGTCCCTGCCCCGGACGAGACGCAAATGCTCGCCTGCGCCCAATTTCCGGACCCCCGCGACGATGCAGGCATCATCCGGCACATAGCCCAGCGCCATATAATCCTCGACCGCGCGCAAATCCGGCTCCCGCCGCAATAGCGGGTGGGCAAGCAGCACTTTCAGCTCCGATCCGAAAATGATGCTGCCATCCGACACGGGCGCATAATAGAGCGGTTTTATGCCCAGCCTGTCCCGCACCAGCCAGAGCGAGCGGGTCGCCTTTTCATAGAGTACGAAGGCGAACATGCCGTTGAAATGGTGGACGCAGTTTTCACCCCATTGGCGATAGGCGTGCAGGATCACTTCCGTATCGCTTCCGGTGCGAAAATGGTGCCCCCGCCCCTCCAGCTCGGACCGTATCTCCGCGAAATTATATATCTCGCCATTATAAGTGACGACGAGACTTTCGTCCTGCGTCGCCATCGGCTGCGCGCCGCCGTGCAAATCAATAATTGCGAGGCGTCGATGGCCCAGCCCGATGCCGGGCGCCGTCCAGACGCCCGCTCCGTCAGGGCCTCTGTGGGGCATGACGTCGATCATGCGCTGGACGCGCGCGGGATCGACCGGTTTCGCCGTTTCGAGATGAAATATACCCGCTATGCCGCACATGCTGCCCTGTTAGCGGGTTCTGAGAGCGGCGTCAGCCAAATCCTCCAGATTGCCGAGATCGGCCAGAAATGCTTTCAGGGCGTCATCGGCGGATCCATCGCCGCGATCCACAGCCGAAACCAGAATGGCCACCGCCCGCTGATCCTGTATCATCAGTCGTGCCTTCATAGTGTCCCGTTTCACGTCCATCGCGCGTCCGGTCACAGAGGCGTTGCCGACGCGATAGAAGCTTATCACATGACGCCTGACCGGGCCGGCAGCAGTAATTATTTCCCCGCGTCCATCAGGCGGCGACCAGGCTGGCGATGACCACACCCACCCTTCCTCAGCATTGGCAGCCCCCTGCCCGAACCCGATCAGTTCGCGACCTTCCGATTGACGTGCATAGATGACGATCGCGAAATCGACGATATGTCCCCTCTCATCCTTGTATCGCCCCTGCGCCAGATGGTCGGCGCCCGCAAAGCTGGGCCGCCATGGCACCGCCGGTCTTTCTGCGGTCGCGGACCACCCGGGCACGGCGGGCAAATCTGGCGGCATCAGCGCGGCATCGCTTTGCGCCTGCGACACGCGGCTCCATGCAGGGGCCCCCAGAACCGTGACCAAGGCCAGCCCGGCCACCACAGCAAGAGGCGCGCCCTGCCGCGCGGCCATCTCAAGACGGCGTGGGTCGCAACCCTGATCGCCGGGCCTGCGGTCGAAAAAGGGCCAGGCAGCAGCCATGATCAGGATCATCACAAAGGCAAAGAAGAACCAGCCATAGACGACATGGTCAAACCCGACGGCTGCGTCGACAGTGGTCAGATGCGCCATATAAATCGTCGCGAATGCTCTTATCCCGTTGGCCAGGAGACAGGTGGCCAGCGCGCTGGCCAGAAACAGCGCCCGACGCGGCCACGACCGGAAGCAGACATTGCAGACGAGCACGCCATAGGCGGTCATCGCGATCAGGAATTTCGCGCCGGAGCATGCCTCGGCCACTTCGAAATAGCCGGTTGGCGTCGTGATGAATATGCCGTCGATATGGGCCGGAACTCCGGCAAACCCGAGCAGCAGCATCGCAATCTCGGACGTGAGCAGTTGCAGCCCGGGCTCAAGCTCGCTGCCGACCGGGACCATGAAGAAGGCATAGAATAGTGGGAAGAGCAGCGCGCGTACCACCGCAGGTCCGAGCAGCGCGGCGACCGCGCCCTGAAGCATGATTACGACGCCGCCATGGCGGAGCACCGCCAGCCCCCCTGCATCCCCCAGAAGCCAGAGCATTGCCCCGGCGGCCAGCCAGAGAAGCCCGACCGGCCACGCGGTCGGAGCGAGAAGGTGCAGTCCGCCCATTCGCTGATGCACGAGCCAGCCGATCAGCAGCGGGATGAGGAGGCAATGGCTGTATGTCGACGACGTCCACCAGATCGTCATCATATCGATGACGTCGCGGGCGAATATCGCAAGAATGGCGCAACTGAGGCCCATCAGCGCGATCAGGTGGCGCGGCCATCCTGACGCCATGACCGTTGCGCGCACATCGGTTTGCCCCAGATCAGCCACCGCCATCAGGCGCCCGAACCGCTCAACAAGCCTTGCAAGGGTGCCAGAGCCTGCGCCCAACTATAGCGCGCCTCCATGCGCGCCCGTGCCGCCCTGCCGATTTGCGCGGCGCGATCCGGATCGGCGAGCAGCGCCAGCACCGCCTCTGCTTCGGCCTGTGGATTGTCCGCTACAATCAGCTCTTCGCCATGGCGCGCATCAATCCCCTCTGCCGCCTGCGGGCTGGCCACGACAGGACGTGCCATCGCCATGGCCTCAAGAACCTTGTTCTGAACCCCGCGCGCGGTGCGCAAGGGTGCGACCACGACATCGGCAGCCGCCAGCCAGCCGCGTACGTCCGGGACACTGCCGGTCACGAGCACACCGGGGAGGTCGGCCAGCGCTGCTACCTCGCTGGACGGCTTGCGCCCGACAATGGCGAAGGTTGCAGCGGGATGGGATGCGCGAATGAGGGGCAACGCCTCCCGCGCTAAAGACGCAACCGCCTCTATATTGGGCCGGTAATCCATCTGTCCTGTGAAGACGAGCAGCGGCCTTGCGGGCACAGCGACAGGCGAAAAGCTGGCATCGGCGCTGAAATATTCAAGGTCGACGCCATTATCGAGCGCACTTATGTCGCAACCTTTGACATAAGCCGCCTGCGCAAAGGCACGCGCCTCGGCATCGCTGACAAAGGTCGAAACATCGGCCCGCCGGGCAACGTTCCGTTCGAAATTAAGCAAAACGCGCCCCTCGCGGCGATTGATCCAGCCCATGAAGCCGCCCTGCGTGGCACCATAGGCGGCGTATTTCGCGCTGTCGAAATCGACAAAATCCATCATGAACCGCGTGCCCTGCGGGAGCTCTTGCGGAACATAATGCGCCATTTGCACCGAATAGGCGACGATGGCGCGGATCGGCCGGGTGGCGAGCAGGTTCTGCACCCATTGATGCAGCCGCGCGTTCTCATACATCGCCACCAGCATAGGCTGACGCTTGAGCATACCGCTGATGCCTGCAACGGCGCGCGAGCGGTCGCGCATCACAACGCATTGGCTGGCCGTCATTTCGGCCATGGCGTCGGCAAACCCCATGTCGCGCGCGTCATCCGCAAAGCAGCCAACATGCACCGGCGCGATGTCGCGCAATGCCTTCAGCAGGTGAAAGGAACGGATCTTGTCGCCTCGGTCCGGTGGAAACGGAATGCGGTGCACCAGAAACAGGATATCGCCTTGTTCGGCCATGGGTCCCGCCTCGCCTAGCCCAGCCCGCGCGCAATGAGCGGACCGATCAGATTGGCGATCGGCAAGGGCAGCTTTTTCCAGAGTTCCACTTTCCGCTGATATTGCGGCGATAGCGGATTGATGTCGCGCGCTTCATCCTCCGGGGCCGCGCGCGTGGCATAGGTGAGCGGAACGCCCTCCCACCCCCACGTCTTTTTCCAGAGCGAGGGGCCTGTGCCGACCTTCGACCGCCCGAAGTCGAATATTGTGCATCCCATCGCCCTCGCATGTCCCATCAGGCGAAAATAGGCGACTTCGTTGGACCGCAATTCGCGCGCATGCTCCGACGCGCCATGCCAATAGGGCATGCAGGCGCCATGGTGATAGAGGCTGATCACGCTGCTATGGGCGATCCCATCCTTTTTGACGATCAGAATATCGGCCTTGTTCCCGAATGCGGCGAGTACCTCGGCGAACAACTTCTTCGGGAATACCGGCGTGCCGAGCCGATGCACATTTTCGGCGTAGAGGCGGTAGTGGGTGTCGAGGAATGGCGCATCGCGACCGATCTCTATGGTCAGGTCATTCGCAAGGCCCTTGCGGATTTCCGCGCGATGCCGCTTTGGCACAGCGGCGAGTTGCGCATCGTCATCGCGTTCCAGAGGCTTTGCAAAGTTGAGATAGACATCGCTTTTGAGCGTCCAGCCCTTGTCAGGAAGCATGCCTCCCCGCAGTTCGGCGGTCGGGCATCGCAACGCTTCGGCCTCCTGCCAGCATGCCTCGGCCAGTGTCTGCGCCGCCTTCTGGTCCACCGCCAATATACCGCCATCGACCGCAAAGCCGCTTGAGACCAGCGCGCGGCCGAACAGCAGCGAGCCTATGGCATTGAGCGGCAACACGCCGCGGATGGACTGGCCCTGACGGCATACCAGCATGACCGCCTGTTGCCCGGTGCCGCGCGCGACTGCGCTGATCCACGCAGGGCGGTGAAAGGGGGTGGAATCCGACCTCTTGCCGATCCAGCGTTCCAGCTCGTCAACCTGCCACGGGTCGGCCAGCGAGGCATGTTCGACCGTCAGTGCGCTGGCCAGCATGGCGCTCCCCTCCCCTGAGCATTGATGAGGTTATCAACGCGGGTCCACTCAAAGTCTTCGATCAGCCGCTCCAGCTTCGAGCCCATGACCGACAGATTGGTATAGTGGCGCAAGCGCGATTTGAGCGGAGCATTGGCAACGCGCGGCTGGTCGGGATCGATTTCCCACGGGTGAAAATAGAGGATGGCCGGTCGCCCGGCGCTTTGATTGAGCTGGCGCACGGCCCAGCGGGAGAAGGCGTAGGGAAAGAGCCTGAAGAAGCCGCCTCCGCCTGCGGCCATCGTTCGCCCAAGCAGGCGGGCGGTCGTCACCGGCAGTTCGATAAATTCGCTGTCCGCCATTGGCCGGAAAGCAAAGCGCGGCGCTTGCGGCCAGCCATAATGATCATGCTTTACCGGTGCGACGCTGCTCGAATAGCGATAGCCTTCTTCTGCCAGAATGGCGTACGCCCAAGGGGTGCGGGCGTCGATGGAGAAGCTGGGCGCGCGATAGCCGATGACCGCGATTCCTCCCGCCTGTTCCAGCAAATTGCGCGTTTGCCGCAGGTCCGCGCGAAACTGATCAGGGGTCAGGGTGAACACGCGCTGGTGATCATAGCCATGGCTCGCCAGTTCGTGCCCGGCATCGACAATGCGGCGGATAAGCTGCGGATGGCGTTCGGCGACCCAGCCCAATGTAAAGAACGTTGCCTTCACATCCCGCCGGGCAAACATGTCGAGCAGGACGTCCGTATTCCGTTCAACGCGGGATGCAAGTTTATACCAATCTTTACGATGAATCGTGGTTTCGAAAGCCCCAACCTGAAACCAATCCTCAACATCAACGGATAATGCATTGATATTATGTGTCATCAATGCCTCTTCAGCAGGGAAAGCCACACCGCGCCCTTAGGCAGCGCGTACATCCTGCTCTTCCTTTTCAACCCATTCAACCAGTAGTGTCAGGACACGACGCAAAGCGGCCTCCTGATCCTCGCTCCGCGCCTCGACACTGTTGACGCGCATCTCGATGGCGTCGAGCCGCTCGGCTATCATGAGCTGGCGGTCATCGCGATCACCGGTCAGGCTAATGATGCGGCGCATCTCGTCGATTTCCTCGCGGACTTTCATGAGTTCCATCGACTCGTCGACATGCATGGCGTTCGGCAGGTCGCCCGCCTCGACATATTCCGCGTCTACGGGCGCGTCGAACGGCCGGGCATCGGTTTCGGCAGCGATCGCCTCGGCAACCGCCGGTTCGGGCTTGAACGCCTTGTCCTCAGGTTCCAAAATCAGGCCTTCGACATCATCGTCGAGGCTAACGGTCGCGCTCTCTTCGGCCAGTTCCGCTGCGTCATCGAGCGGCGAGGCGGCCATTTCTTCGGGTACATAATCGCTGTCGAGCCCCATATCGGCGGCGACGGCCTGCACGACATTCTCATCGATCTCACGCAGGCGGTCGACCGCGCCCAGCAGCAATATACGGCTCATCAGCGCATTGACGCGGCGCGGCACGCCCTGCGTCGCTGCATAAATGGCTGCAAAAGCCTCCGCGGTGATATGCGGATTGCCGCCCCACCCGACAAGCGCCAGACGGTGATGGACATAGGGCTCCACCTCATCAGCCTGCATCGGTTCGAGATGGTGGGTCGCGATCACGCGCTGACGCAATTGTTCGAGATCAACCGAATTCAGAAGATCGCGAAATTCCGGCTGGCCCAGCAGGAATATCTGCAACAGCGCCTGACCGCCAAGCTGAAA
>CAYGOH010000011.1:11326-13038 GCA_964351385.1 uncultured Sphingobium sp.
GGTGATGAGCCACAGACCTCTCCCACCCTCCCCCTTGCGGGGAGGGCCGGGGAGGGGGGTGGTGCAGTGTATCACCGATGGACCCCCACCCCCAACCCCTCCCCTCACGGGGGAGGGGAGTCCGCCCCTGCGGAGATCGACAGTCCCTGGGCCTCATCGACGATCAACAACGTCCGCAGCCCCTTGCGTGCCTGGGCGTGGAGAAACGCCTCGATCCGCTGCAAAAGCTGCGCCTTGGACACATTGGCGTCGGTAATGTTGAACTGTTGTGCGACGAGGCGCAGCAGGTCGTCGCCCTCCACCTGCGTCGAGACGATCTTCACAGCGGTGAGCCGCGCAGGATCGATATTGGACATCACATGACCAACCAGCGTCGTCTTGCCCGACCCAATGTCGCCGGTGATGACGATGAAGCCCTCCCCCTGCGCCATGCCATAGCCAAGATAGGAGAGCGCCTTCCTGTGCGTCAGGCTCTCATAGTAGAAATGCGGATCGGGCGTGAGCTGAAACGGTCGGCCCTTGAACTCATAATATTGATCGTACATTCTCTGGCTCTCCATGGGAGCGAGGCCGAGCCCGCTCCGCCCTGATCTCTCTAAAACTGATAACGGACCCCGACCTGCCCAAGCAGGCTGATAATCTGGTCCAACATGTCGGTGTCGATCGCGTCGAGCCCCAATGAGGCATGCGCGCTCAGACGCCGTCCGAACAAACGGTCATAGGTGACATAAGTACCATAGTTGGTGACGTCGATGCCAGCTGTGTCGGCATCGAGATAATTGGCGTAGAGGCTTGCGCCCAGATGGGACCGGGGGTCGATCCGGTACCCGCCGAACAGCTGCGCATAGTAATAATCGTCCTGCGCGCCATTGACCGAGGCGAAGATCGAGCCATCGGGCAGCAGGAATTTGCGCTGCGACCAGCCCAGCGCCACGCCCCAATCGAGCCGCCTGCCATCGCGCGTATATTGCGCCGCGACGCCGCGATGACGGTAATTGGCCGCATTGATGGCCGCGAGCGCATCGTTGAAGCAGGTGGAGCCGTCGGCGCCGGTGACGCATCCGGTCAGATCCCCGGTGAAGGGATTGCGGACAGCGTTGAAACCGGTCGGCAGCGCCAGAAGATTGCCGTGCATCGCACGACCGAAGCTGTCTATCGTATCGAAATAGGCGATCTGAACGAGGCTTTGGCGTGAGGCCTGCCAGCTGAAATTGCCCATATAATGCATGCTGTCATAGCGTCGGCCAACGCGCGCCTCCAGCGTGGTGCGGCGGCTGGGTCGCCACAGGACACCTGCATCCCAGATGAAGCCATCTGTTTCATAGGCAAGCAGACGCGGCACGGATTTGTCGGAAACGAGCCCGCCATTTTTACCGATCACCGGGTTGCCGCCGCCATCCAGCAGAACCGCGCGCTGGCTGATCTCTATATCCTCATAACCGACGCCACCGACCAGCGCGAGCGTGGGCGAGACCGGCACCGTGACGTCGCCGCGCACCCATTTATCCTGATAGCGCTGATCCAGCTCGGTCACGTCCTCCCGGTCATAGCCCGCGCTGACCTGCCAACCGAAGGGCAAGCGGCCCGGATCCATGCCGGCGGACACGAGAACCGTGTGATAGACGCTTTCGTCGAATACACCGAGCACGGGCGCGCCACCCAGGTTCAGGTTCACATCATCCTCGACCTTGCTGTAGCCGATGCGATAGGCG
>CAYGOH010000011.1:13048-25060 GCA_964351385.1 uncultured Sphingobium sp.
ATTGATCGAGAGATCGCCCGCATAGGTAGAGAGCGTCTGCCCGGCATAGAGCAAATAGCCATGGGTTGTCGCATCGCCCGCCGTGATCAGGGACCCGTTCGCGCTGGAAAAACCGTCGGTGCGCACGCGCGTGGCGAGCGCGCCGCCTTCGATGCTCAGGCTGTCGGGCGTGATGGCGTAGCGGGCGTTGGCGATACCGGAGAGGATATCGCTGTCAGGCGCACGGTCGCCCCAGCCAAATTGATGTTCGTAGCGCAGGCTGACCTGCGCCTCGGTCCGGGCGGTCGCGACGGATGCATCGACGCCCACGGCGACCGAAGTGTAGGTCAGGACGTCATCGCTGCCGCCCCTCAGATTGGCGATAAATGTCTGGTCGAGTTCGAGATAAGGCGCGATTTCGGTGCGGGCTCGCGTGGGTTGTGTCGCCGAGCCGATGGCAACAAAACCGAGTAGCACCAGCAGGCCGCTCCGGCGCAAGCAGGAGCCCAGCCGGGACAGGCACGACCATGCGCTCTGGGTTCCTGCTTTCGCAGGAACACGCTGGAGCAAATGGGTCGCGACCTGCTTCACGCGCCTAATGCTCCTTCCCGTAATAGGTGCCGAACCGGCGACCGCTGGCGGAGAATTTGACGCCATTGAGCAAGAGCTGAATATGCGGGCAGCCATTGAGCAGACTTGCCGCATCGCGCAGCGCGGTTTCGGTCGTGCGGTCGGCGCGCACCACCAGAATGGTCTGGCCGACATGGGCCGCAAGCACCGACGCCGCCGATGCGGCGAGCAAGGGCGGCGAATCGAAGATGACGACGCGGTCGGGACGCCCGGACACAAGCGCGGCGATGACGGCATCAGTGCGGGAAGATGCGAGATACTCCGCGTCATGGCGGCTGCTGCCGCCCGCCGGAAGGACCGAGAGCGACGGCATGTCGGTGCGGATCACCAGATCCTCTATCGCGAGCGAAGGATCGACAAGCGCATCCATCAACCCCTTGCCCTCCGGCAAGCCCAAGGCCTGCGGAATGCCGGGCTGGGCGAAGTCGGCGTCGACCAGCAGCACTTCGAGATCATTTTCAGCGGCGAGCGACAAGGCGAGGTTGATCGAGCAGAAGGTCTTGCCATCGCCCGGATGCGCCGAGGTCATCAGGATGACATTGCCGTTGGGAATGGCGCCCCCTTCCCGCTTGCCACGAATGCCGGCCATCAGCTCGCGCTTGACGATGCGGAATTCTTCGCCGAGCCCGGTGACGGCAGCGCCGGGCACCAGAAAGCCGCTTTCGGCCATCAAGACGCGGTCGAGCGGCTGTTCCGGCCCGGTCCAGTCGCGCGCGCGGGGAGCTGCCGGTGCGGCGGGCGCAGGTGCGGGCGCGTTGTTCTGGGCTATCTCCGGCGCGGCGACAATGGCGGGCGTCGGGTCGACGGGTGCGGGCGGCGGCGCGATCAGATCGGCCGTCAGCTCGATGGGCGGCAGGTTGCGCCCCTTGAGCGCGCCGCTAAAGTCGAACATGTCGGCCGCGCGTTCCAGCAGGCCCTTTTGCGGCGGGCCATTTTCGCGATGCGGGAAATCCTGTTTGCTCATGTCTCGCTTCCCGTTCATGCCATGCCGCGTTGAATGAATTCGACGACGATCAGCAGCAGGCAGGCTGCGCCCAATGCTCCGCTGGCCCCGGCAAAGAGCTTGAGCTTATGCGTCCGCTCGGCCAGTTGCGCCGGGTTGAGCGTTTCGGTGACGGTGCCGATGACCGGCAGGCCCGCGACCTTGCTCAGCCGCGTCGCGGTCGGGAAGGTCGGATGCACTTGCCCCATCAGGAACGCCGCGCCAATGCCCGCGCCGATCCCGACGATCAGCACGCCGATCAGCAACAGCGGGCGATTGGGCGATGCGGGCGACGTCGGAACGCTGGGCGGATCGACGACGCGGAAACTCGCACCCTTGGTTTCGCTCTGCACATCGCCGCGCAGGCGCACTTCCTCACGGTCGGCCAGCAGCTTGTCATATTGTTTTTTGAGGACGTCATAGTCGCGATCAAGCCGGTCCCCCTCGGCGGCAAGCTCCGGGTCGTCAGTACGCAGAGCCGCCATCGCGGCAAGATCGCCCTGAATCTGCGCCTTGCGGGCGCTGAGCGCCTGTACCGTGGCGGCGCGTTCCGCCTGCATCGATTTGACCGAAAGATAGGCGGGGTTGGGTACGCCGCCAGCGCTGGTCGCGCCGCCCTGCGCCTTCAGCGCGGCGACCTGCCGCTTCAATGCGATGACATCGGGGTGATTGTCCGTCCAGCCCTTCGCCTTGGCCGATGCGAGTTCGGACTGGGCGGATGCGAGCGCGGACGTGCCGCCGGATCCACCGCCCGCGATGGTCGCAGGTGTGCCGGAAAGCTGGCCGTTCATCGCAGCCAGAGCGCTCTGCGCGGCGGTGAGCTGCGATTCCACCTGACCCAGCTCAAGCCGGGCGTCCTTCATCCGGTCGCTGATCGAACCAGAGCCGGGCAGGACAGTGGCGAATTTCTGATCGAACTCGGCGCGCTTCTGCTCCAGATCGGCCAGCGCCTTGCCCGTTTCGACCACCTGCTGATCCAGAAAGGCCAGGCCCTGCCTGGTTTCATCGCGGTTGCCGGTGATATTTTCCTCCTGAAAAATATCGATCAGCTTTTGCGTGACCTGCGTGGCGAGCCGCGCATTGGCGCGATCCGAGGCGGAGCTGTCCGACATGGTCGTTGTGATTTCGAACAGATTGTCCTCGGTCGAAAGGATCGCGATATTTTTCTGAAGCATGCCGACGCGCGCGGCGACATCCTGATCGGTCGCGACCGTTCCGGCGAGATCGGTGCCGCGAACGACCTTTTCGAGATTGACGACGCTGGTCAGCGTCTGGCGCAAGCCGTCGAGGTTTTTCTGTTGCTCGATGGGCGAAATACCGGCCTTGTCCTGAATGACCGATTGCGTCGCGACATAGACGCGGGCTTTCGATTCATAGGCGTTCGGGATCAGCGATACGGCAAGCCAGCCCAGCGCGCATACGGCCCAGGCGACGCCCAGCGCCAGCCAGCGCCGGTTCCAGACACCGTGAAGCGCAATCAGCAGTTCGTCATAGAGGCTGGGCATCGGTTCGGTTCGCTTTCATGCCGCCTTAAAACATGCTTTCGGGAATGATGATGACATCGCCGGGCGCCAGGGACACATTCGCCTTTGCCTCGCCGCGCTTGATGAGATCGTTGATCCGGAGCGCATATTCCTTTTGCGTGCCGCTTTCCTTGTCGAAACGCACCAGACGCGCCTTGTTCCCCGCGGCGAACTCGCTGAGACCGCCGACCGCGATCATCGCGTCGAGCAGGGTCATGTTGGCGCGGTAGGGAATGGACGCGGGCTTCTCGGTCGCGCCGACGATGCGGATCTGCTGGCTGAAGGTGCCCGAGAAGTTGTTGACGATCACCGAAACGAGCGGGTTTTCAACATATTGGGTGAGCGCGAGCTTGATATCCTCGGCCAGCATCGCGGGCGTCTTGCCGACGGCGGGCATGTCGGTAATCAGCGGCGTGGTGATACGCCCGTCGGGGCGCACCTGAACCTTGGCACCCAGTTCCGGGTTGCGCCAGACGAAGATGGTCAGCTCATCTAGCGGGCCGATGACATATTCCTCGCCCGGCCCCTCCTGCGTCGTCACGAAGGACGCGGGCGGCAGTTCGGGGCCGCGAGAGCCGGACGTGCAGCCTGCCAGCACCAGCGACGGAACGAGCAACAGGCCCATGGAGAGTTTCGAAAACAGCGCGCGCATCATGCTCAAATCCTTGCCTGTGGTCAGCGCCGGACACCCCATTTGCGGACAATTGCCGAAAAATGAGGAGAACACAGCTCTGCCAATCCTGCCCCTTATGGCTCACAAAGCGTGAACATAGCGTTAGTAGTGCGCCGGAATGCAGGCTTTTGCGCCCGCCACGCCTATGTCCCGACCAGCATTTCGAGCGCGGGACCATGGCCCAGAAATGCTGCTGGCGACGCCGTCGCGCCATAGGCCCCCGCCATGAACACCGCGACCAGATCTCCCGCTTCGACCGGCGGCAACGCGACCTTGTCCGCCAGCCGGTCAAGCGGGGTGCACAGGCACCCGACGATGCTGATCGGTTGATCGTCGGCATTCTGGCCGAATTTATTGGCTATGGCGACCGGATAATTGCGCCGCACGACGGTGCCGAAATTGCCGCTGGCGGCGAGTTGATGATGCAGTCCGCCATCAACGACGGCAAACCGCTCCCCATGGCTGTCCTTCACGTCGATGACGCGGGTCAGATACACCCCCGCCGCCGCGACGAGGTAGCGCCCCAGCTCCATCGCAAACGCGCTTTCCTCAAGGATATCGGGCGCGAGCGTCATTTCCTCTTCAAGCGCAAGGCCGATGATGCGCGGGTCGAGCGGGGCGTCGCCCGGGAAATAGGGAACGCCAAAGCCTCCACCGATATTGACGAGCGGCGGCGACACGCCGAGCTGATCGGACAGGCGCGCCGCCAGAGCGATGGTTTCACGCTGGGTTTCGATGATCGCGGCGGCATCGAGCGCCTGCGACCCCGCGAAGATATGCCATCCGCGCCAGTCCGCGCCCGCGTCAATCACATGCCGGGCCAAGGCGTCCGCACGGTCCGCATCGACACCGAAAGGCTTGGCCCCTCCGCCCATCTTCATGCCCGACCCCTTGAGATCGAAATCCGGGTTGACGCGCACGGCAAGGCGTGGCGTTCGGCCCACTTCCGCGCCGATTGCGAGCGCACGGGCCGCCTCGCCCTCCGATTCGAGATTGATCGTGACGCCGGAGAGCAACGCGGTGCGCAGCTCCTCATCGCGCTTGCCCGGCCCGGCAAAGCTGATGTGATCGGGCGCCATGCCCGCCTTGAGCGCCTTTTCCAGCTCGCCGCCCGACGCTATGTCGAAGCCATCCACAAGATCGGCCATCTCTGCGAGCAACGGCGCGAAAGGATTGGCCTTGATCGCGTAATGCAGGTGCAAACTGTCGGGCATGGCCGCGCGCAGGCCCTGAACCGTCGCCCGGACGACCGCCATGTCATAAACGAAGAGCGGCGTGTCGCCCGCCTCTTCGACGAGAGACACCGCACCGCATCCGCCGATCAGCAACATGCCGGACTCTGCAGAAAAATTCTCAGGAATAGGCCCTATAGGCTTCATAATACGGCTTCTTCCTCTTGAACGATATACTGTTGCGCAAGCGCGACGCGGTCGATCTTGCCGTTGGGGTTACGCGGAAAGGCCGCCATGACGTCAATGGCGCGCGGCATCATAAACCCCGGCAGTTCCTGTTTGAGATGATCGCGCAACGCGGAAAGCGCTGCATCCACATCGGCATCGCCCGAGAGCCTGACCAGCAGGAGTACCGCCTGCCCGAGCCGGGCATCGGGTACGCCCAGCGCGACGGCCTCCGCGACGCCCGGCACCGCCAGAGCGGCCTCCTCCACCTCGGTCGGGCTGATGCGATTGCCCGCAGACTTGATCATCGCATCCTCTCTTGAAACGAAGGTGAGCAGCCCCTCGCCATCGCGCCGCACAGTGTCGCCGGACCAGACCGCCAGCCCGTCATAGGTGGATGCTGGCGGAACGGGCCGAAAGCGTTCGGCCGTGCGCATCGGGTCGTTCCAATAGCCCTGCGCCACCAGCGGGCCGCAATGCACGAGCTCGCCCGGCTCATTGTCAGCCGCGAGACTGCCATCGGGACGACATACGAGCACTTCGGCATGCGGAATGGCGCGCCCCATGCTTTCGGGATGCGTTTTTACCAGCTCGGGCGGCAAATAAGTCGAGCGGAACGCCTCGGTCAGGCCGTACATCGGATAGATGTCCGCCTTCGGGAAGCGGGCCTGCAACTTCCCGATCAGCGGGCGCGACAAGGCGCCGCCGCTGTTGGTGAGGCGTGTGAGCCGCGCGGCGGTTTCTTCGGGCCAGTCGGCCTCGACCAGTTGCACCCAAAGCGGGGGCACGCCCGCGAGCGTTGTAATCTGTTCCCGCTCCACCGCCTTTATGACGTCACGCGCGGTCAGATAGTCGAGCGGCACCACCGTGCCACCGGCAGCCCATGTAGAAAAAAGCTGGTTCTGGCCGTAATCGAAACTGAGTGGCAGAACGCCGAGCACACAATCCTGAGGCGTCAGACGCAGATATTCCGCCACGGACATAGCGCCGAGCCACAAATTGGTGTGGGACAGCATCACGCCCTTGGGCCGTCCGGTCGATCCGCTGGTGTAGAGGATGGCGGCCAGTTCATCGGGGTCGACACTGCTCGGACCGAGCGATGGCAACCCCGCTGCGACGGGATAGGCATCGGCCTCCGCAACAGCCTGACAGAAGGCGGGCACGTCCCCTTCGTGCATGCCCGCGAGGCGGGAGGCCGTCGCGATCAGCAATGACGCGCCGCTGTCTGCAAGGATATGGGCAACCTGCGCATGCTTCAGCAGCGGATTGATCGGCACATGCACCAACCCGGCACGGGGCGCAGCCAATGGCATGAGGGCTGACAGGACGCCCTTCGCCATCCAGCTTGCCACACGGGCGCGCGGCGCGAAGCCGAACCCTGCGAGCCACCCGGCCACCTGCCCGATGACGCGTTCAAGCTGCGCATAGCTCAGCCCGCCCGCTTTTGTCGCAAGCGCGATGTCGCCCGCCTCCCCCATGGCAGGCAGATGATCGATCGGCCGCACAGGCGATTCACTTAACGCCATTTGCACTACTTCCCGCTATAAGGTCCGCATGAACGGAGATAGAGGCATTCATCGGCCAACGCTAGAAGCGGTCGCAGACGACGGCAACAGCCCGCCCGCAAAAGATGCCTCCGATCATGGATTTGTTCGTCCGAAATGGTTCGGGATGCTCGCCGAGCATTGCTTCGCCGGCGAACGCCTCATTCAGTGCACCGCACAGGCCGGACGGGCGAAAGTCACGCTGCCGCTCATCGATCAGGGCGACCGCGCCTACGCGCTCGCCAATTATTACAGCTTTTCCTATGGGCCGATGTTCGAAGGAACAAGCAATCCCGATACGCGCCTGACGCTCGTCCGGAAGATCGCGGCAGACCTGCGGAAATCGCACAGCCGCATCAGCCTTTACCCTCTGGTCGACGATAGCGGAACGGCAGACATGCTGCGCCGGGCATTTGCGAGCGCGGGATGGATCGCCTTGCTGACCGATCAGAACAGCAATCATGTCCTTGAAATCAATGGGCGCGATTTCGCCGCCTATTGGGAGGCGCGACCGGGGAATTTGCGGTCGGCGGTCAAACGGAAGAGGAAGCATGACCGCTATAGCTATGAAATTTATGAAACGGTGAGCGAGCGGCTCTGGAACGATTATCTGAGCGTCTATCGCGCGAGCTGGAAGAATGCAGAGCCCTATCCCGACATGGTTCGGGCGATAGCGGAGGACGCCGCGAAAAGAGGTGTCCTGCGACTGGGGTTTGCACGCGAAGGGGAGCGTCCCGTGGCCACGCAACTATGGACGATAGAACATAAAACCGCCTGTATTCATAAGATTGCCCATAATAGTTCAGATGATTTGGGATCTCCAGGCACTTTACTGAGCCATCATATGTTTGCGCATATGATCGATAGCGAGCAGGTGGCGCAGATCGACTATGGGACGGGCAGCAATGCCTACAAGCGCGACTGGATGGAGCGGGAACGACCGATGCTGCGGCTCGACTGCTTCGACCCGCGCAAGGCGGCGATGTGGCTTCCGGCGCTAAAAACCCGCATTTCCCAGCTTGTCCGCCGCCCGAGTTAAAGCTAAAGGCGCAGAAATGCGGGCACTCTCTCAGAAAGATAACGCGCCGTCATCCTCGATAGAGGATCGTTTGCGCGACACGTTGCGGGACGTTTTGGGGCTTCAGGAAGACATCGCCCGTTCGATGGATGCCGATACAGCATTGTTCGGTGCCCTGCCCGAGCTCGACTCGATGGCCGTTGCCGCGCTGCTGACCGAGATCGAGGACCGGTTCGATATCATCATCGACGACGACGATGTTGACGGAGAGACATTCGAAACTTTCGGAACGCTGACCGCGTTCGTGAACGGCAAGCTGGGTCGATAGCGAAAAAGAAGCCCTGCCCCCCCGCGGGACCATGTTCTGGTTCCGCGAAATTGATGCATATTTTCGATGAACTCTCCGCCTTCGATCCGTTCGGTTCGAGCGTAGTCGAGAACCGTGCTCCTGCGCCCCGTGTCTCGACTACGCTCGACACGAACGGAGACTGTGGGGCATGTACCCAATCCGATCGACAATCCGGGTCTCAGCTCGACACGAACGGGTTTGTCGGCGCAAAGGCGGTTGCTTGCTGGCTCAATAGGCGGCCTTGGCCGCCTCGAACTCGGACTCCGCCAGGAATTTTTCAGCGTCGAGCGCGGCCATGCACCCCATGCCCGCAGCGGTGACCGCCTGACGATAGATTTTGTCGGTGACGTCACCGGCAGCAAAAACGCCCGGAATCGCGGTTTTCGACGTGCCTTTTTCGACGATCAGATAGCCGCCATCGAGATCGAGCTTGCCTTCGAACAATTCGGTCGACGGCTTGTGGCCGATTGCGACGAAAGCGCCGTCGGTCGGTTCGTACGATTTTTCGCCCGTAACTGTGTCCGTCAGATCGACGCCGACAAGGCCTTCGGGGTCTCCACCGCCGACGAAACGATCAACCTTCTTGTTCCACAGCACCTTGATATTGGGGTGCGCAAGCAGGCGATCCTCCAGGATCTTCTCACAGCGCAACGAATCGCGACGGTGGATCAGGGTCACGTCCTCGCTGTGGTTGGTGAGGTACAGCGCCTCTTCGACAGCAGTGTTGCCGCCGCCGATAACGACGACCTTCTTGCCGCGATAGAAAAAGCCGTCGCAAGTCGCGCAGGCCGAAACACCCTTGCCCGAGAGCGATTCCTCACCTTCGACGCCGAGCCATTTGGCCTGCGCTCCGGTCGCGATCACCAGCGTATCGGCGGTGTAGACGGTGCCTCCGTCGCCGGTCAGGCGGAACGGGCGGCTCGATACGTCAACGTCGACGATCTGATCCCAGATCATCTGCGTGCCGACATGCTCGGCCTGTGCCTGCATTTCCTCCATCAGCCACGGACCCTGAATGACATCGCGGAAGCCGGGGTAATTTTCGACATCGGTCGTGATCGTCAGCTGACCGCCCGGCTGCATGCCCTGCACGACAACCGGCTTCATCCCGGCACGGGCCGCATAGATGGCCGCCGACAGACCTGCGGGGCCGGAGCCCAGAATGAGCATGCGCGTGTGAACCGGATCAGACATGAAAGGCTATCCCCAACAAAGAATTTCGTTGGAGACCACATAAGCCGGAGACGCCGTGGCGCAAGGGCTTTGCCGACGCAGAAATGTTTGGCGGGCGGGAAGCGCGCCTATTCGACGGTAACGGACTTGGCGAGATTGCGCGGCTGATCGACGTCTGTGCCCTTGGCGACCGCGACATGGTAGGCGAGCAACTGCACCGGCACGGCATAGACCAGCGGCGCGATGAGCGGGTGCACCTTGGGCATTTCTATCGTCGCCATGCAATCCTCACCCGCAAGCGCGATCCCCTCTGCATCTGAAATGAGCACAACCTTGCCGCCGCGCGCCTGCACCTCCTGCATGTTGGACACGGTTTTCTCGAACAGCGGGCCGGACGGCGCGATGACGATGATCGGCACGGCTTCGTCGATCAGGGCGATCGGACCGTGCTTCATTTCGCCGGCGGCATAGCCTTCGGCATGGATATAGGAAATTTCCTTGAGCTTCAGAGCACCTTCCAGCGCCATCGGGTAATCGGGGCCGCGGCCGAGATAGAGCACGTCGCGGGCAGGCGCGATCAGATGCGCCATTGCCTCGATCTCTGCATCATGGGCGAGCGCCTGGTTCATGGCGGCGGGCGCTTCGGACAGGTGCCAGACGATCTCAGCCTCCTCCTCCGGCGTCAGGCGTCCGTTGGCGCGAGCGAGATTGGCGGCGAGCGCGGCGAGAACGGCAAGCTGGCAGGTGAAGGCCTTGGTCGAGGCGACACCGATTTCTGGTCCCGCATGCGTTGGCAGCGGAAGATCGGCCTCCCGCGCCATGCTGCTGGTCGGTACATTGACGACGACGGCGATGATCTGGTCCTTTTCACGCGCATGGCGCAGCGCGGCGAGCGTATCGGCCGTTTCGCCCGACTGGCTGATGAAAAGCGCGAGGCCACCCGGCTCCAGCACCGGGTCGCGATAGCGGAACTCGCTCGCCACATCGATGTCGACGGGCACGCGGGCAAACTTCTCAAACCAGTATTTGGCGACAAGCCCGGCATAATAGCTGGTGCCACACGCGACGATGGTGATGCGCGATATGCCGCCCAGGTCGAACTCCATATCCGGCAGCGCGACCTGATTTTCCATCCGGCGCAGATAGGAACGCAGCGTCTGGGCGACGACGACCGGCTGTTCGAAGATTTCCTTCTGCATGAAGTGGCGGTGGTTGCCCTTGTCGATCATCGCACCCGATGCGCCGGAGAGCGTGACGGGGCGATCGACCGGCTGATTGTCGCGATCGAAGATTTGCGCGCCGTCGCGGGTGACGACGACCCAGTCGCCTTCCTCCAGGTAGGCAATGCGCTGGGTGAGCGGGGCGAGCGCCAGCGCGTCCGAGCCGAGATAGGTCTCGCCATCGCCATAGCCGACGACCAGGGGCGAACCGAGGCGCGCGCCGATCAGCAGGTCAGGGTGGCTGCGGAACAGAATGGCGAGCGCGAACGCGCCATGCAGACGGGGCAGCACCTGCGCCACGGCGTCCTGAGGGCTGGCGCCCTGCTCCACCAGATCGCTGATCAGGTGGGCGACGACTTCGGAATCGGTCTGGCTGTCGAAATGGCGACCCTTGGCGAGCAGTTCATCGCGCAGCGGCTTGAAATTCTCGATAATGCCGTTGTGGACGAGCGCTACTTCGCCGGTGGCATGCGGGTGGGCGTTGCTGGTGGTCGGCGGGCCGTGGGTCGCCCAACGGGTATGCGCGATGCCGGTGGTGCCGGGGAGCGGCTCTGCAGCGAGTTCCTTGCCCAGATTGACGAGCTTGCCCTCTGCGCGGCGTCGTTCGATGACGCCGTCGAATACAGAGGCGACGCCGGCGCTGTCATAGCCGCGATATTCCAGCCGTTTCAGCCCATCCAACAGCCGGTCGGCGACATCATCCTTGCCCACTATTCCGATAATGCCGCACATCTACGCCTATTCTCCCTGCTCACGTCCCCCGCATGTAGCGGCAAACAGGCGTTCGGGCTATCATGCAGCCCTTAAAAAATTCCGTCACGGCGCGGCAGGAACGAGGGTGATGATTGAAAATTCGGGTGAAACACTCAGGCGGATCGGCAGGCCGCTTGTGCCTACGCCTCCCGTGACGATGAGTGTGCGGCCATTTTCGTCATAGCGCCCGCAGGGATACGCCGCACCGACCTTGCTGGGCAGCCAGAGCGGGCCGACCCATGGCAGCGACACCTGCCCGCAATGGGTGTGCCCCACCAACATAAGCGGTTTGAAGTCGCGCCGGATCACGAAGATGTCCGGTTCGTGGGCGACAATGATGGGGATACCGCCCAGCGCGTGTGCCCGCTTGATCGTGCCGGAGACATCGGGCTTGCCGTTGATCAGGTCATCGACGCCGCCGATGGCGAGCGGACCGCGTCGGACGGCCCGGTTTTCGAGCAATGTAACACCCGACGCGCGCAATGCCCGTTTCACGGCTGGCCCCGCGCCATTCCAATAGTCATGATTGCCGAGCACCGCCAGCACACCCATCGGCGCGCGCAACCCGGCAAAGGGCGCGATGGCTTCGGAGACCGGATAGCGTTTGCCGAACGGCTTGTCGTTGCCGAGATAATCGCCCGCCAGCACTATCAGGTCCGGCTTTTGCGCGTTGACCGACGCGACGATCCGGGCGAGCCGTTCGGGCGGCATGTCGGGGCCGGAGACATGGATATCGCTGATCAGCGCAAGGCGGATGGGCCGGTCAAGCTG
>CAYGOH010000012.1:0-14443 GCA_964351385.1 uncultured Sphingobium sp.
TCGTTCTCGCCGCTACCGTCATCTTCTGGCTCTGATCAATGAGTCCTGACCCTAGGCAGTCGTGCTTGGCAGAGCCCCCAGGAGGATGCCCGCAATGGCCACTATGGCTCGGGCCCGGGTCATTTCTATCGGCGGCTTTTTCATGACCGCCCGGTGCTGCGTGCCATCCATGACGCAAGCGGGTCTTCGCCCAGCGCGTCCATGATCTCCTCAAACACTTCGGGGCGTTCATCCTGGCCGAGCTTGAACCGGGCGCTGACGGATGTGACCGACGCCCTGAACCCCACAACGCGCTGCTTGAGCAAGGCATAACGCTCACCCATCGCGTCCACCGGGCAGGGTGCGGGCCTTCCATTTTCCATATGGCCGACGAGGCGGGCTAGCGCCTCATCCGTCAGGTTTTCATCGAACGAAACCATGCCCTGGATATTGGCAACGGCGAAATTCCAGGTCGGTGCCCATCGCGCATCGCTGATCCATTCGGGGGCGATATAGGCGTGCGGTCCCTGAAACAGGAATTGCGCGCGCGGGTCATCCTGTAGCGTGGAGAAAATAGGCATTGCGCGCGGGAGGTGCCCGAGCAGGGCCTGCGGGCGCCCTTGCGCATCACGCTCAAGCAGGAGCGGCATGGGCGTGGCGCAGGAAGGATTGCCGAGCGCGTTTATCCAGGCCAGCGGATAGGCGGCGATCAAATCCGCAAGATCGTCATTCGCCCATTGATTGAACGGGCCGCTCATCGGGCAAGTTTCTCGCGCAGCCAGCCGGCAGCATCATCAATCGCCTTGACCGCCAGTGGAGAGATGCTCATCGCTTCGAGGAAGCTGTGTGTCGCGCCCTTGTACAATTCGACGCGCACATCGTTACCGGCGTTCGCCAATTTACCCGCCATTTCGAGATTCTCCTCGACCAATATGTCGCATTCGGCAACGCACAGGAAGGTCGGCGGCAGGCCATGCACATCGGCCAGCATGGGCACGGCCAGCGGGTCGGCGGCGTCTACAGGCGAACCAAGATAATTGTCCCAAAAATCCGCCATTTCCGCAGCCTCCAGCATATAGGCATCACCATCGTAGCGATCGTAGGTCGCGCGAGGGCGGTTATCGAGCGCAGCATAATTGAGCAACAGGGCGGAAATCCATTTTTCCCCCGCCTCACGGATGCGCAATGCACTGGCAATGGCGAGGTTGCCGCCCGCTGAATCGCCGCCGATGGCAATGCGCTTTGCATTCAGGCCGAAGCTCTCACCATTGGCATGCAACCATTGAATGACTTCGCCGACGTCAAGGATCGCGCAGGGATAGCGCGCCTCAGGGGCGAGCCTGTAATCCACGCCGACGACCGCGCAGCCGCTGCGTGCGGCATATTCGCGCATCAGCCTGTCGTGCGTGTCGATACTGAACAGCATCCAGCCGCCGCCGTGCAGATAGATGAGGACAGGGAGGCCAGGTTCATCCGTGGGACGGTATATGCGGATGCGGATATTGCTGTCGCCCACACGCAGCTCATTCGTGCCTGCCATCTGCGGGCCGCCAGCGACCCATGGCTTGCGTACCTCTTCGGCGATCCGGCGGCGTTCGGCGACATCGGCATAGCTGCCGCCGGAAAGATTGTTATAGGCGGCGTTGACCTGCCTCTGAAAGGTACGGATGTCGCGATCCACATCGTCGCCCAATTCCGCCACGGTGACCGGTTTCATCACTATCTCCACGGGCCGGCTAAAACCACCGGCTTATTACCGGGCTTGTCATGGCCTGATCGGGCGCATCCCGCTTTCTTGCGCGGGTCAGATATTGTTCCGTCTGGGCATCGTTGCAAAATGCGAGGGCCAGGCCCCCGGTTTATTTGGCCGGTTGCGCGCGCTTTCTTGCGCGGCGCGCGGCCATTCTGGAGGCGCGCTTCTTCCACCAAACATAGGCTCCGGTGACGCACATCTCCAACGTCGCGAGCCCCAGTATGAAGATGATCGCGATCGTCAGCGTTCCGCCGATCCTGCCGCTATGCAGGGGGTATAATATGCGGATCATCACGAGCCCGGCTGAATCTGTGTAGGGATTGACTTCGTGAGCGAACTCCCCGGTCGCCGCATCGAAATAATAATAGACCGGTCCGAGCGCATGATAGTTCAGCCGGCCATTGTCGGTGAACGTCACGCCATACATGTCCCAGCTTGGCGTATAAAGGGCTGTGGCCGGGAGCCATTCCAAGTCGGATTTTGCCGCTTGCGCTTCGGCGAGTCGCAGCGCATCGCCGAATTTCAGTGTCGGTTTCGCGCCATCCGGGAAAGGAGCGGGCTGGTCGAACAGGCTGCGCTTGAGCGGCGAGATTTTGACGACCGTTGGCTCATATATCTCGTCATAGAAATTGAGAGCGACCGATGTCAGCGCGAGCAGTGTGACACCGATCAGCAGCCAAAGTCCGCTTGCCCGGTGCAGATCGAGCATCAGGCGCGCAAACGCGCTGCGCAGGCTGAAACGCCACATACGTTTCCAGTGACGAAAGAACGGGCGCTTTTTGGGGAAGGTAAGATAAAAGCCTATCAGATTGCTGACCAGCCAGGCGAATGCCATCACACCCATGAGCCAGCGGCCTGTCGTACCGGCAAGCAAGTTATAATGAAACTCCGCGATGCCCGCGACGATGTGCCGCCGTCCCCATCCCGGCGCATAGTTGCGTCCACCGATCACCATGCCGCTCTCGCGATCGAGAAAAACCTGGTTGTAAACCGGTTCCGGCGCGCCGGGCGCAGCGCCGACGCCCATCGCGATATTGCGGTTATTGGGAACGTTCAGCGATAAGGAAAGGATCTGGATGCCCGGGCGTTTTGCAGCGAATGCGTCAGCGGCCTTTACGGGATCGATCGGCCTGAGTGCCTCCACCTCACGCTTGAACAGGTCGGCATTGAGCGCTTCGTCGAGCGGGCGGTCGAAGCACAAAATGCACCCCGTCAGCGCAGCGAGGCCCAGAAAAAGCATGATCGCCAGCCCGGTGTAGCGGTGCAGGATCATCCACAATTCTGTCCGGGCGGATTGTGGCTTGCTGTTGTTCATTATCGCTCTTCCAATGAGGCGGCATGCGAACCCCTGGATATGACCCTAGCCTGACGGCATGAAACGCACAAACCGCACCAGGGCCGGAAGCTGTCGCGCTTGGGTCATATCAAATTCACCTGTCGAAGATGATTGTAATGATAATGATTTGCAATAACAAATAAAAGCTATTATGGGCGCTTGGGCGGCAGATTCAGCGCCGCATTGTCATCCTTGTCGATGCGGCTGAATGGCTGGTTGGCCGAAACGCAACAATAACAGACCCGAAAGCGAAAAACTTGGAGCGTGATTGCTGATACGCCTTCAATCTCAACAAAAACCATAATGCACTCAGGTCAACAGGGGTAAGATATGATGACGGACTTTGCTCATCCCAATCGCACGCTTTGCTTTAAATTGTCACTGCTTGGCAGCGCCGTGGCGGCGCTGTTCCCGGCCGCTGCGCTGGCCCAGGAAAGCGGCGACGGTGCCACGCTGGAGACAAACAGGACGACTGTCGATGGCGAGAGCCTGATCATTGTCACGGCCCGCAATTATGTGCCCCAAGGCAGCGGTACTGCCACCAAGGCCGATATTCCGCTTATCGAAACGCCGCAGTCCGTTTCGGTCATCACGCGCGACCAGATCGATCTGTTGAACTTCGTCGATGCACAACAGGCCGTGCGTTATGTCGCGGGCGTCACTGGCGAGAATTATGGTCCGGATCTGCGGTTCGACTTCATTCAGGTACGCGGCTTCACGCCGAAGCAGTTTATCGACGGCTTGGCGACCCCGGTAACGACCAGCATCCTCTCCAACGGCGTTGATCTTTATGCCTTCGAGAGCTTTGACATCCTCAAGGGTCCGGCCTCCGTTCTCTACGGCAGCGCACCGCCGGGAGGCCTTTACAATCAGACCAGCCGTCGCGCGAGCAGCGAATTCGGCGGCGAAGTCAGCGTCAAATATGGTGAGGATGATTACAAGCAGGCAGCCATGACGGTTACCGGTGCAGCCAGCGAATTCCTCGATGTGCGCATTACGGCACTCTACCGCGATCGCGACGCCCAGCGCGATTTCGTGCACGCCAAGCGCATTTATGCCGCGCCCACAGCGACCCTCCACCTTGGTCCGGCTACCACACTTACTGGGATTGGTTATTATCAGTATGATGAGGTGAATGGCGACACCAATGGCTTCCTGCCGGTTCAGGGGACGCTGTTGCCCAACCCGAACGGCAGGGTGAAACGCAGCGTCAATCTCGGCGAACCGGATTATAATCGTTACGAACGTACCCAGTGGGCTGCCGGTTTTGAGTTCAAGCATGAATTCGGCAACGGCATGGGCGCTGCGATCAATACGCGCTGGTCGGACTATGACGAAGATCAGAAAGTGATTTATGGCAGCAGTTTAGCGGCCGACAATCGCACGGTTTATCGTTCAAGTTTCCCATACGCAGAAACCGTTAAGGCTTTCACGATCGACGGCCGGCTCTCGGCCGACATGGCCACCGGCGATATTAAGCATGCGCTGCTTGCTGGGGTGGACTATCGCAACGTTCGTAACAATGCGTCGTTCGGGTTCTGCGGACCTATTGAGTTTGCCGATCCTGCCAATCCGTTTTCCTGCTTGGTGGGACCGCGCGCGATAGACCTTTACAATCCTGTTTATGGCCTTGGTCCGGCCTTTGTCGAGACACCTGTTAATTCCGCATATACCGACCTGAAACTGAAGCAGACGGGCGTCTATGCACAGGACCAGATTGCCCTTGGCGACCTGAAGCTGTTGCTATCGGGGCGCTATGACTGGGTGAAACTCAACTCCTTTGGCACGCCAAAAAAACAGGACAAGTTCACATGGCGGGCAGGCCTCAACTATGTGACAGCCAGCGGGTTCGCACCCTATGTCAGCTATGCGACGTCGTTTGAGCCCACTCTGGGGGTGGACACGAATGGCGATGCGTTCAAGCCGACAACAGGCAACCAGATCGAAGGCGGGATCAAGTTTGACGGACGCGCATTTGGCGACGACGTAAAGCTGTTCGCGACCGCTGCCGTGTTCCGCATTCAGCAGAAGAATGTCGCAAGCGCGGTCTATGGCGCGGTTACGACGCCGCCCATCGGTGCGGCGCAAACGGGCGAAGTCGAAGTCAACGGCGGCGAGCTTGAGTTCGTTGCGCGAATCCGTGATCAGCTTTCGATCAACGGCAGCTACGCCTACACCGACAGCGAAGTGAAGGACAGCGACGTGGTGCAGGAAATCGGGGAGCCGATGCCCGTCACGCCCAAGCACAAGCTGTCGCTGTTCGTTGACTATACTCTGCAACGCGGCACCCTTGGAGGACTCGGCTTCGGCTTTGGTGGGCGCTACACGAGCGGCAGCTACGGCGCGTTGCCCGGTCCGTTCGTCGCTGTCACCTACAAGAGCGACAGCGCAACGTTGTTCGATGCGATTATCCACTATGATACGCCGGGCTGGCGTTTTGCGATCAACGGCTCCAATATCTTCGACAAGGTCTATGTGGCCCGGTGCGCGGGCGACAATAACTGCACCTATGGCGCAGGCCGCCAGGTGATCGGGACGGTAACGAAGAAATTCTGATTCAGGAGCAGAATGTGGGCGCGAAGGGCAGGGCATTTCTAAACGGCCTTGCCCTTCGATGTTTTACGGGTGGGCGCACAGGGTTGGCCTGTGCGGCCGCCTTTTTTATGGCGATTTCGGCGTTTGCGCATGAGCCGCCGCTGCCGCTCATGTCCCCTACGCAGTCGATGCCGGGGCTGGGGCCGTCGGGCGCGCGCGCAATCCCTCCTGCGAAACCGGGCCAGGCGCTTCCGCTCAAACCGGCCCGCACCATTGAATTCGAAACCAGCGAAGGCACGGCGCTCTCGATCGACATGTCGCCGGATGGCCGCACGCTCGTTTTCGACATGCTGGGCGACATCTATCTGCTCGATGCGAAGGGCGGTCGTGCGCGCCCGATATCCCAGGGCATGGCGTTCGACAGCCAGCCGGTTTTCTCTCCCGACGGCACATCCATCCTGTTCCTGAGCGACCGGTCGGGCGCGGAAAACCTGTGGGTCATGGATGCCGATGGCACCGATCCTCGGCAGGTCAGCCTGTATGACGGCGATCCGATTTTTGTCTCTCCCAACTGGAGCGCGGATGGCAAGATGGCCTATGTGAGCCGCTTCTGGCCGGATCGAAACGCCTATGAGATGTGGCGGTTTCGGATGGATGGCGGCGATCCCATGGGCAGTGTGCTGATCGCCAACCGGGCCGATGCAGATGGCTCAGGCGAAAAGATCAGCAGCATCGGCGCTGCCCCATCCCCCGATGGCCGCTTTCTCTATTACGCGACCCATTCGGGCGCTATCAGCTTTGAAGAAATGCCCGAATGGCAGATCGCGCGGCGCGACCTTGCAAGCGGCAAGACCGAAATATTGGTCAAGGCGATTGGTGACATCCGGCTTGGGCCGGTCCAGTCCAGCGCTTTCCGGCCGATTCTATCGCATGACGGGCAGCTGCTGGCCTATGGCATGCGCGAGGTCGGCAAGACCTGGCTGCATGTGCGCGACCTTGAGAGCGGCGCCGACCGCACGCTCCTAGAGATCGACCATGACGAGCTGCAATCCTCGCACTGGAGCGGCATCATGCCGCGCTTTGCGTTTTCGCCCGACGACAAGACGCTGGTCATTAATCGCGGCGGTGCGATCGAGCGGATTAATATTGCTTCCGGCAAGGCGAAGGCGATCCCGTTCAGGGCGCAGGTCGCAATGCAGCTTGGGCCATTGGTGCGGACGCCCATCAAACAGGATAAGGGGCCGGTACGCGCTCGGCTGATCCAGTCGCCCGCACCCTCGCCCGATGGCACTCGGCTGGCCTTTTCCGCGCTTGGCCATCTTTACCAGATACCGCTTGATGGCAGCGCTCCGCCTGAACGGCTGAACGAACAGGACACGCCGCAATTCCACCCGAGCTGGTCGCCCGATGGCAAGGCCATCATCTTCGTCAGCTGGACCGCAAAGCAAGGCGGCTCGGTGTGGATCAGGCCGTTTGGGGGCGGTAAGGCGCGGCAGATAACGACAAGGCCTGATTTCTATACGCATCCTGTGTTCACGCCGGACGGCAAGGCGGTTATCGTTGTGCGATCCAGCAACCGGGACCGGCTCAACAGCTATCTCGAATTCGGCCAGATTCGTGAGGCGGAACTGGTGCTCATCCCGCTCGATAGAGCGTTGCCGCAACGCATTCTTGCTGCGGGAAAGATTGGCGGCACGCCGCATTTCGGCCCGGAAAAGGATCATGTCTACCTGAACGGCCCCGATGGCGTTCACGATGTCGATTATGCATCTGAACCGAAGGAAGTGTTGGCTGTTCAGGCCGTGGGGCCTGGCTGGTATTTCATGGAGGGGTCGGCGGGGGCCGACGATATGCGGATCAGCCCGGACGGGAAATGGGCGCTCGCCCAGATCGCGCAGCAACTGCATTTGTTTGCGATGCCGGAAAAATCCGGTGAGGCCGTCAACCTTGCCGCGCCATCGACGGCGCATCGCCGGATTACGGATATCGGTGCGGATTTCTTCGGCTGGGCCGATGGGGGCAAGACGGTCTGGTGGTCGGTAGGGTCGACATTCTATCGCCGCCCTGTGGACCAGATCGCGCTTGAGGCACCAAATGTCCGCCCCGGCCATGCCGATGCCCCGGAGCCGGGAGAGGGCGGCGTCACCGCGCGCGACGTTCCGGTCATGGTACCGCGCGATACGCCGAAAGGCACATTGTTGCTGCGTGGTGCGACGGCGATCACGATGAAGGGCGATGAGGTTATCGCAAATGCCGACATACTCGTCGCAGGCGATCATATTGTCGCCGTCGGGAAGCGGGGGAGCCTTTCGATTCCCGGTGAAACGGAAGTGCGCGACCTGGCCGGCGCGTGGGTCATTCCGGGCCTGATAGACACGCATGACCATATTGCCGACATCCGCCGCGACATTCTCGATCTGCACAATTGGGGCCCTGCGGCCAGCCTTGCCTATGGCGTGACGACCACGTTCGACCCCTCCTCGCTGACCATAGACATGCTCGCCTATCAGGACATGATCGACAGCGGCCAGATGATCGGGTCACGCATAGCCACAACCGGTCCCGCCATCTTCTCGTTCAACGACTTCCAGTCCAGGGATGAGGTGAAGGCTGTCCTGCGCCGCTATCGCGACCATTACCGGATCACCAATCTCAAACAATATCGTGTCGGCAACCGGCGTACGCGACAATGGTTTGCCGAGGCCGCGCGAGAACTGGGAATGACGCCGACGACCGAGGGGGCGCTGTCCCGCAAGCTCGACCTTACCCACATCATCGACGGGTATTCGGGCAATGAGCACAGCATCCCGCCCGTGACGCTTCATGACGATATAATCAAGCTGTTTGCCCGGAGCGGTACAAGCTATACGCTGACCCTTCAGATCACCCATGGCGGCGTCCCTGCGCAGGATTATTTCATTACGCGCACGCAACCCCATGGCGATGCCAAATATGCGCGCTTTTCACCGCAATGGTTCCGCGATCAGAAATTCTGGCAGCGCACATGGCACGATGAGCACGAATATGTGTTCACCGATGTGGCCGAAAGCGCGGCGCGGTTTCAGCGCATGGGCGGACTGTTGGGCGTCGGCGCGCATGGAGAGGTGCCGGGCCTCGGCACCCATTGGGAGATGCAGGCCTATGCGCGCGGAGGCATGACGCCGATGGAGGTGCTGCATGCCGCGACCATAGGCGGCGCACGGACGATTGCGCGCGATACCGAGTTCGGCAGCATCGAGCCGGGAAAATATGCCGACCTCGTCATTCTCGACAAAAACCCGCTTGAAGATATTCGCAACGCCCTGGCGATCCGATGGGTGATGAAAAACGGCAGGCTGTATGACGGCAATACGCTGGATGAGATATGGCCACGTCAAAAGCCAATGGAGCCTTTCTGGTTCAGTAGGGAGGCCGGGCGGTAGGCGTTGTAGCGATTATGTATCGGAAATGTCCGGGGAAGACGTACGCTCGCCCGATCTTCCATCCAGCCTGTGCTCCTGAGACTGCGCGAGATAGGTGCTCGGCGGAACCCCGAAGACGCGATGAAACATGGCGGTAAACGCGCTCGGGCTCTCATAACCGACATCGAAAGCGACTGTGGTGATCGGCTGACCTTGCGCCAGCCGGGAGATGGCGGCGATCAGCCTCACCTGTTGCCGCCATACGGCGAGGCCGGCGCCGGTCTCCTGGCGGAATAGCCGCGTGAACGTGCGTCGGCCCATCCCGGCGATTTCGGCCCAGTCGTCGATATCGCGATGATCGGCCGGATCCTCCAGCAGGGCGCGGCACACCCTGAGCAGGCGCTTGTCGCTCGGCATGACAAGCTCGCCCGGCGTGCTGGGCATATGTTCGATTTCTTCCAGCAGGAGCCGCGCGATCCGTCCCTCGCGCCCTTCCAGATCATATCCGGGCGCAAAATGACCAACCTCGAAAATCAGTGCTTTCACCAGCTCCGAAACCTCGAATACGCGGCATCGCTGCGGCTGGAGGTCCAGATCGGGGTCTATATAGAGGGTGTAAGAGGAGACGGGGCCGCGGCAGAATACCTCATGCATCATGTTGGCCGGTATCCAGATGGCGCGATAGGGTGGCAGCATGAAGCTTGCCGCCTCGGTAATGACAGACATCACGCCCGCTGCCGAATAGGAAAGTTGTGAACGCGCATGGCTGTGCATCGGGTCAATGAAGCCCGCAGGATACTCATCGGAAAAGCCCATGATCGGACGCGTGTCGAGTGGATAATCTGCGGACTTTTTCATCCCGGCGTCCCTGCTCTATCGCATGGCTCGGTTCCGCGACGATTGCTATGCCCCTGTACCATGACCGGGTTATGATGCAGCAGCGATCAAGGCGAGTCCATGCCGCATCTTACATGATTGCGCGGCCAATGCTGCCATGAGGAAAGATCAGGGGAAGACGACGGTTCTGTTCCCGTTGAGGAATACGCGCCTTTCCGAATGCATCTCGACCGCGTTTGACAGCACCGCCGTTTCGATCTCCCGACCCTTGGCGACAAGCTGATCGGGCAGCATCGTGTGGCTGACCTTTGTGACCCCTTGATCGATGATCGGGCCTTCATCGAGGTCTGCCGTCACATAGTGCGCGGTCGCGCCGATCATCTTGACCCCGCGTTCATAGGCGCGGTGATAGGGTTTCGCGCCCTTGAAGCTGGGCAGCAGGGAATGGTGGATATTGATGATGCGGCCTGAATAGCGCGCGCAGAATTCGTCCGACAGAACCTGCATGTAGCGGGCGAGGATGATCAGCTCGATTCCATCGCCCTCAATCAGGTCGACAAGGCGTTGTTCAGCCTCGGCTTTCGTCTCGGGTGTGACGGGAATATGATGGAACGGGATGTCCGCCGCCTCGACGAAGCGCTCGAACAGGGTGTGGTTGGACACGACCATGCGCAGGTCCATCGCCGGCAGCGCTTCGGTGTTGGCGCGAAACACAAGATCGTTGAGGCAGTGGCCAAACCTGGAGACCATGATCAGCGTGCGCATCGGCTTGTTCCGCGGCGCAAGCTGCCATTGCATCGCATGCTTTTCGGCGATGGGAACGAACGCGTCCTGTAGCAGCGCTTCGTCCGCTCCGCCTTCGGACACAAAGGCGACGCGCATGAAAAACATGTTGTTCATGCGGTCCTCAAACTGCCCGCTTTCGACGATATTGCACCGGTGTTCGGCGAGAAATGCAGAGACGTCGGCGACGATGCCGATTTCATCAGGGCAGCTGATGGTTAGAAGCAATATAGTGTCGTCAGATTTCATCTTCGCCGGTCTTTCTGGTTCCGCCCGGTGCCCGTTGTGGAATGGGTACCGGCTTTATCAATCGCAGGTGATGAATGAATGATTCTGCCACTTCAAGGGAATATCTGGAGCAGCAGGCGACCGGGTTTTGCGTCCAGGCAAAGAGAAAAAGCTGGACTAAATTAACCTCATGCCGCTAAGTCAAGTTTGATGACATGGAATGCATCTCTGCTGCTTCTACGACTTACACGCCCTTAGGCGTGTCTTTTGCGCTGGCTGATCGCCGCGCACACAGCCTAAGGGCGCAAAAACTCTCGACAGTCGTAACATCAGGCGTAAAAGCCGCCCGAAGCTCAGGAATTTCGTATGAACATGCTCGCAGACCCTTCCGTTAAATATCGGCCTTTCCCGCAGGTCGACCTGCCCGATCGCCGATGGCCGTCCGCCACGATCACCAAGCCGCCGATCTGGCTGTCGACCGATATGCGCGACGGCAACCAGTCGCTGATCGATCCGATGAATGCGGAGAAGAAGAAGCGCTTTTTCGAGCTGCTCTGCAAGGTCGGCGTGAAGGAGATCGAGGTCGGTTTCCCGAGCGCGGGCGCGACCGAGTTCGATTTCATCTCCGGCCTCGTAAAGACCGGCGCTATCCCTGACAATGTGTGGCCGCAGGTGCTGACGCAGGCGCGCGCGGACCTGATCGGTACAACTTTCGAAAGCCTGCGCGGCGCGAAGCAGGCCATCGTTCATGTCTACAACGCGGTTTCGCCCGCATGGCGGCGCATCGTGTTCGGCATGGAACGCAGTGAAGTGCGCGAAATCGCGATTACCGCCGCCAAGCTGTTGCGCGATCATGCAGCAGCGCAGCCGGATACCGACTGGCGCTTTGAATATTCGCCCGAGACATTCTCGACGGCGGAACTGGATTTCAGCCTCGAATGCTGTGAGGCGGTGATGGATATTCTCCAGCCGACGCCAGACAAGCCGCTGATCCTCAATCTGCCCGCGACGGTCGAGGCAGCGACGCCGAACATCTATGCCGACCAGATCGAATGGATGTGCCGCAACATTTCACGGCGCGACAGCGTGCTCATCTCGCTCCACCCGCATAATGACCGCGGCACGGGCGTCGCCGCTGCCGAGCTGGGCATGATGGCAGGCGCCGATCGCGTCGAAGGCTGCCTGTTCGGCAATGGCGAGCGTACCGGCAACTGCGATATCGTGACCGTTGCGCTCAATATGTACACGCAGGGCATGAACCCCGGCCTCGATTTCTCGGACATCGACGAGGTCATCCAGACGGTCGAATATTGCAACCAGCTCCCCGTCCATCCGCGCCACCCCTATGCGGGCGAACTGGTGTTCACCGCCTTTTCGGGCAGCCATCAGGACGCGATCAAGAAGGGTTTTGCCGCGCAGGAAGCGCGCAATGACCAGCTGTGGGATGTTCCCTATCTGCCCATCGACCCCGCCGACCTTGGCCGCAATTACGAGGCGGTGATCCGCGTCAATTCGCAGTCCGGCAAAGGCGGTGTCGCCTGGGTGCTGCAACAGGACAAGGGCCTGAAACTGCCCAAGCGTATGCAGGCGGACTTCAGCCGCGTGGTCCAGAACGTCGCGGACAATACCAGCCGCGAACTCAACGCGGGCGATATCTGGGACGCATTCCAGCAGCATTACCGCCTGGCCGACGATCAGCCCGTGCGCCTGATTGACTATAACGAAACGGGTGCCGCCGGTGATCGGATTTTCGTCGGCAAGATCAGCCATGATGGTGCGGAACGCAGCATATCCGGGCGCGGCAACGGCCTTATCTCATCGATCCTGGCTGCGCTGCGCGACGAGATGAGCGTCGATCTCGACGTCGTCGATTATAGCGAACATGCGATCGGTGAAGGGACGGACGTGAATGCCGCCGCCTATGTCGAGTGCAAGACGCCCGACGGCCAGACCATATTCGGCGCGGGCATGGATGCGGACGTCGCGACCGCTTCTGTGCAAGCCGTGCTGTCGGCGGCGAACGCGGTGCTGGCACAGCGCGCCTGACGCCTTCGACCCGGGATAAACCGGACTAGTCTGACCCTGAGTGATCAGGTCGGGGAGCGGTCGGGTCGGGAAATCAGATCTCGACCTGACTGCCCAGTTCTACCACGCGGTTGGTCGGCAGGCGGAAGAACTCCATCGCGCTTTCCGCGTTGCGCAGCATCCATGCGAATATCTTCTCGCGCCAGACAGCCATGCCCGGGCGTGACGAAGGCAGCAACGTCTGGCGGGCGAGGAAGAAGCTCGTCTCCATCATCTTGAAATCCTGCCCGCATTCATGAATGCGTTTGAGCGCTGCGGGCACGTCGGGTTCCTGCATGAAGCCATAGTGCAGCACCAGCCGGAAGAAGCCGCGACCCAGATCTTCAAGCTGGCATCGACCCTGATCGGGCACGATCGGTTCGTCGGCAATCTTGACGGTGAGCAGGATGACCCGCTCATGCAGAACCTTGTTGTGTTTGAGGTTATGCAGCAGCGCATGCGGCACGCCATCCGCGCTCGATGTCATGAAGACTGCCGTACCCGACACGCGCACCGCGCTGTTGGCGGCGCTGGCGACGAAGATCGGGATCGGCATCGCGGCTTCGCGCATCCGCTCGATCATCAGCTTGCGGCCGCGCGACCATGTGGTCAGCAGCGTGAAGATGACGAAGCCGATGAACAGCGGGAACCAGCCGCCATCGGGGATCTTGGTGAGGTTGGCGGCGAAATAGGCACCATCGACGATATAGAAGACGCTGAGCAACGCGACCGCGCCGGACCAGTGCCATTTCCACAGGCGGAACAGCACGACCGTCAGCAGCACATTGTCGATGAACATCGCGCCGGTGACCGCGATGCCATAGGCCGCCGTCAGGTTGGACGAGGTCTGGAACGTCAGCACCAGCAGGATGACCATCGTCATCAGGCCCCAGTTGACCAGCGGGATATAGATCTGCCCCACGGTCGATGCGCTGGTGTGCGCAATCCGCAGACGCGGCATGAAGCCCAGCTGGATCGCCTGTTGCGTGACTGAGAATGCGCCCGAGATCACAGCCTGCGACGCGATGATCGCCGCCAGTGTCGCCAGGCCGACCAGTGGAAGCTGGAGGTAATTGGGCGCAAGATTGTAGAACGGGCTGTCGAGCGCGGCGTAGCCTTCCCGCACCAGCAACGCGCCCTGTCCCATATAGTTGAGCATCAGCGCGGGCAGCACGAAGGCAAGCCATGACACGCGGATCGGATTCCGGCCGAAATGGCCCATATCCGCATACAGCGCCTCGGCGCCTGTCACGGCGAGCACCACTGCGCCCAGCGCCAGAAAAGCGGGCATCGGGTCCGTGACGAAGAACATCACCGCCCAATAAGGGTTGAGCGCGACCAAAATGTCGGGCGATTGCACGATGCTGATCACGCCCAGCGTCGATATCACAAGGAAATAGACCAGCATGATCGGCCCGAACAATGCCGCGACCCTGTTGGTGCCGCCGCGTTGCAGGCTGAACAGCCCAACCAGAATGACCACCGCCGCCGGAAGGATCAGGCCGCTGAGCTTGGGGTTGTAAACTG
>CAYGOH010000012.1:14453-21635 GCA_964351385.1 uncultured Sphingobium sp.
AGCGTCACCACCAGCATCATCGACCAGAACATCAGGCTGATGACGCCCAAGATATGATCGGCGTCGAGAGCGAGTTTATGGTGTCCCGCGAATGTTTCGCGAAACGCATAGAGCGGGCTGGTGCCGATATCGCCGAATACGATGCCGATGGCACCGACGGCCAGCTTTACAATGCCGGCATTATGGACGTGGGAGGGGTGATGCGCTGTCAGGACGGGAGAGGTCGATGACCCATCGCCCGCCGCTCTGCTAGTGTCATCAGCCATGGGCAAATGCCTTTGCTCGATTTCGCGCTTGTGATTGGGCGACCAGTCGCGGCGAGGTAGCACAGGCCATAATGCGGTGCAACATGAGGGTGGAACAGGTCATCGCTCGGACGAGGACTGTCCCGCAAGGATACGGTCTATCAGGGCGAGATTGCGCGCCAGTTGGGCGTGCAGAGGTGCCTCTTCGGGCAATTGATCGGACAGCGCCTGCCAGACGGTGCGGGCATCCTGATACTGGCCGGATTGCGCGAGCGCGAGGCCGTAGAAATAGGGCGCCGCGCCTGATTTGGGTGCGAGCTGGATCGCCTTCTTGTAGCTATATTCGGCAGCCGGGGAGAGCATTCCATCGCCATAAGCGACAAGCGCATTGCCCATGCCGACCCACAGTGCGGCATCATCAGGGCGGGATCGCAGGCCGGAGAGCAGCACATTGGCGGCTTCGCGCGTTTTTCCTTGTCGTGCAAAGCCATCGGACAGCGTGAGCCATGATCCGGCCTCGCCATATTCGCCGCCGAAGCTGCGCCGCATCTTCGCCAGATCCTCATCGAAGCGCGATGCCAGTTTTGCCGGGTCGCGGGGGGTGCCGCGCAGCCCCGGGCTGCCCTGCCAGGCATAGCCCGCTACGCCGATGAGGAGGGCCGCGCCCGTCAACTCCCATAATTTGCGCGGCAGCCTGCCGAAAAGGAGGAGGCCGAGCGCGGTGATCGCAGCCAATACGAAAACAATGCCCCAGCCCATTATCCGGTTTTCCTTTTGCGGCGGATACGGGCCGAGACGAGCAGGCCGCCGCCCAACAACAGCAATAGCGGCACACCCCAAAGCGGCCACAGGACCGGATCCGACGTCGGTTCATAGCTGATCCAGTCGCCATAGCGCTCAATCAGCCACGCGCGAATTTGCTCAGGTTCCTCGCCCGCCGCAATCCTTTCGCGAATCTGGGACCGCAGGTCGCCCGCCATGCTGGCATTGCTGTCGGCGATGGACTGGCTCTGGCAGGTCAGGCAGCGGATGGTCAGCATGAAATCGCTGGCCTTCTTTTCCAGCGCGGGGTCGTCGAGCTGCCGGTCGGCATAAGGTGCGGGAGGCAGCGCCGTTTGAGCCGCCACTGGCCCTGAAAGCAGGAAAAATATGGCGAGAAGCAGCGCTCTCATTGCGCGTCCCTCCACATTGCGATCAGCTTTGGCACATCGTCGGCGCGAATCTCGCCGATGTGCTGGTGTACGATCCGCCCCTTGCCGTCGATGATGAAGGTTTCCGGCACACCGGAGCTTCCCAGCGCGATCTGTACTTCGGACCGGGCATCGAGGCCGATATGGCCATAGGGGTTTCCGTGACGCTGTAGAAACCCGTCGACATCCGCGCGCGCGTCGCGAATGGCGATGCCGTCGATCGGTACGCCGGCATTCGCAAGCGCCTCCAGCTGCGGCGCCTCGGCGGCGCATGGCACGCACCAGCTCGCGAAGATGTTGAGCATGCGCGGCGCGCCCTTGCTGAAGTTCGCGCTGGCCAGCGGCGGGCGGTCGCTCGCGCCTTGCGGCAGGGTGAATTGCGGCAGAGGCTTGCCCACCAGCTTCGATTCGATCATCCGGTCATCGGGCTGAACCAGCCCGCCGATGAAGAACGTGGCGAGCCCCGCAAACAGAACCAGCGGTAACCAGAGGAGCCAGCGCGACGTCATGCGAACTCCTCCGCATGGGTGCGCCGCCATTTCATCAGCCAGCCGCGCCGTTCCCGCCCGACCAGCGCCAGCGCGCCGCCCGCAGCGATCATGAAACCGCCCAGCCAGATCAGCGTCACGAACGGCTTCCACCAGATGCGCATCTGCCAGCGCCCGTCGTCCAGTTCGTCGCCCATCACGACATAAAGCTGCCCGTCCCAGCGGGTGAGGATAGCCGATTCGGTGGTGGCGGTGGGAGGGTCGAAGAAGAAGCGGTTTTGCGGGTGGAGCGTCGTCTGCCCGCCATCGCCATGGCGGACCGTCAAGTCGCCCTGCATCGCCGTCCAGTTGTCGCCCGCGACCGGCGCGACCTTGTCGAAATGCAGGGTCCAGCCAGCGGCCTGCGCGGTGTCGCCGGGCTGCATGGCGACAAGCTTTTCCGTGGTGAAGGCGCTGTCTGCCGCCATCCCGGCGATGCTGACCGCACAGCCCAGATGCGCGAGCACCATGCCATATACGAACAGCGGCGTGCGGCGCAGATTGCGCTTCGTCAGCGGAATGAGGCTGCCGATGGCGACGCCGCCTGCGACGACCAGGCCGAGGAAGGGCAGAATGCCGATCCGGCCCCAACCAACCACCGCCAGTGTCGCGACGATGGCTAGCATAATGAGGGCGGGCCAGAGCAGACGCCCCGCGACCGCACCCGCCTTGTCCCGGCGCCAGCGCATGATGGGCCCTGCGACCATCGCCAGCATCAGGATGAGCGCGAGCGGCCCCGCGATGCGGTTGAAATAGGGTGGCCCGACCGACACCTTGTGGCCGAACGCTTCGGTCATCAGCGGATAGAGCGTGCCCAGAAGGACGATGCCGAGGATAACAGTCAGCAGCAAATTGTTGACGACAAGAAGCGTCTCGCGGCTCATCAGCTCAAACTGCTTGCCTTCGCGCACGGTGCCCACGCGCAGGCCGAACAATGCGAGCGCACCGCCAATGTAGATCAGGAGCAGCACCAGAATGAAGCTGCCGCGCTCGGGGTCTACGGCGAACGCATGCACGCTGGTCAATATGCCCGAACGGACCAGAAATGTGCCGACCATCGACATCGAAAAGGCGATGACGGCCAGCATCACCGTCCATGCGCGCAGCGCGTCGCGGGTCGCCAGCACGGTGACGGAATGGAGGAGGGCGGTCGCCGCCAGCCACGGCATCAACGAGGCATTCTCGACCGGATCCCAGAACCACCAGCCGCCCCAGCCCAGCTCATAATAGGCCCAATAGCTGCCCGCGACGATGCCGATGGTCAGCAATATCCATGCGCCCAGCACCCATGGCCGCATCGCGCGGGCGAAGGCGGCATCGACAGTGCGGGTCAGCAGCGCGCCGACGGCAAAGGAAAAGGCGACGGACAGGCCGACATAGCCCAGATATAATGTGGGCGGATGAAAGGCGAGGCCGGGGTCCTGCAACAGCGGGTTGAGCCCCTGTCCATCGGGCGCGGCGGGGTTGAGGCGCGCGAACGGATTGGATGAAAACAGCAGGAATGCGTAAAAGCCCAGGCTGATGGCTGCCTGGGCGCCCAATGTGGCCATATGCGTGTCGCGCTTGAGCGCGCGTTCGAGCAGGGCGACGGCCGCACCCGCGATGCCCATCACCGTCACCCACAGCAACATCGACCCTTCGTGATTGCCCCAGGTACCCGCGAATTTGTAGAGCCACGGCTTGGCGCTGTGACTGTTCGTGGCGACCAGCAGCACTGACATGTCGGACCGCAGGAACAAAAGGATCAGGCAGAGAAAGGCGAGCGTGCACAGCGCCGCCTGAGCGACCGCCACAGGGCGAACACCCAGCAAAAGGTCATCGCGTTGTTGGACGAGGCCGAACCCCGCTAGCAGCAGTTGCAACGCCGCAAAAGCCGCTGCAAGCCACAGTGCGGCAAGACCCAGCTCCGCAATCACGGCTTGTCGGTTTCCGTCAATTCGTGCGTGGCGGCGTTGTAGTTCATGCCTTCCAGCTCCCGCGGCATATAGCGTTCGTCATGCTTGGCCAGAAGTTCGGTGGCGACGAAGGTACCGCCCTTGTCGAAGGCACCCTCCGCCACCACGCCGGAGCCTTCGCGAAATAAATCCGGCGCGATGCCTTTGAACATTGCAGGTACGGTTGCCTTGCCATCGGTCACATCGAAGTGGATCGTCACGCCATCGGCGGCCTTCTTCAAACTGCCGGCAACGACCATGCCGCCCAGCCGGATCGCCTTGCCCGGCTCGACTCCCTTTGTCTTTACGTCATTGGGGGCGTAAAAATAGGCGGCCTCGTCCTTCAGCGCCGACGCCGCGAGCAGCCCGGCGGCGATCACGGCGATCAGCGCGACGATGGCGAGTGTCAGCCTTTGATGCTTGGATTTCATGGCCATGATCTCAGGGGTCCCGTTTCAGAGCGTCCGCGCGCGTCTCCGCGGTCCGCATCGCGCGCCAGCTTGCCCAGCTGACCCCCGCCGCTCCTATCAGAGTGATACCGTAAGCGGCGATAATGAACGGCCAGTGATTCATCGCACGCCGCCCTCGCGCGCCATGCGGGCCATGCGCGCTTCCACCTTGTTCTCCGCCAGGATCGTGCGCATCCGCATCAGCACGATTGCCCCGAACCACAATGAGAAGCCGAGGACCGTGAGGCCAAGCGGCCACAGGATCGCCATGTCGATCGTCGATCCGCGCATGGTGATACTGGGCCCCTGATGCAGGCTGTTCCACCACACCACGCTGCGGTTGATGATCGGCAGGTTGATCGCGCCGACCAACGCAAAGATCGCCGTCACACGGTTGACCCCGCCATTGTCGCCCACGCCGCCTGCCTGCTCGGCGCTGGCGCGCGAGAGGGCGATATAGCCGAAATACAGAAACAGTAGGACCAGCATCGACGTCATGCGCCCGTCCCATTCCCACCATGTACCCCATGTCGGCCGGCCCCAGATCGACCCGGTGGCAAGGCAAATCGCGGTAAAGAGCGCGCCCGGTACGGCTATCGCGCGGCCTGCAACGCCTGCGAGGGGATGCCGCCACACCATCTGGACGAGCGCGGCCACGGCCAATGCCGTCCATCCGCCCATGCCGAGCCATGCGGCGGGAACATGGATGTAGAGGATGCGGACCGATTCGCCCTGCAGATAATCCGGCGGCGTCAAAAACAGGCCGCACAGGCACCCGGCAGCGATCAACGCAATCCCGCCCCAGAACAGCCACGGCGTCATTGGACGCGCTATTCCCAGAAACCGGGCAGGATTGGCGAACGCATGCATCGGCGCTTCTTTAGCCGCGAGTTTCGGCACTGGCTAGCCAGAGTTCGGCCTGAAATGGCCTACCGCACCTCATGCTGCCCATAAATGTGACATGTTTGAAATAATCAGGGGGCGACAAAGCCGGATAAACGCCCTATATGCGCGCCATAGGTCGCCCATAACTGCCCTGACCGGCATTACTTACAGTGCAGGACCCGATAGGATCATGCTCACCACGCATCCGTTTGATGATGACAAGCTGCGCGAGGAGTGCGGCGTTTTCGGCGTTTCCGGCGCTTTCACAGCTTCGGCCATGGTCGCTCTTGGCCTCCATGCGCTGCAACACCGGGGCCAGGAGGCCGCCGGTATCACGAGCTGGGACGGCCAGGATTTCCACACCATGCGCGCGATGGGACATGTCGCGGGCAATTTCGACAATGACGAGGCGATTCGCGCGCTGCCCGGCAATGCCGCCTGCGGTCATGTGCGCTATTCGACGACGGGCGAGACATCGCTGCGCAATGTGCAGCCGCTATATGCTGAGCTTTCCTCGGGCGGCTTTGCGGTTGCGCATAACGGCAATATCTCCAATGCGATGAAGTTACGGCGCGAACTGGTGCGACGCGGTTCGATTTTCCAGTCGACCAGCGATACCGAGGTCATCATCCACCTGGTCGCGACGTCAACCTACCGGACACTGCTTGATCGGTTCATCGACGCGTTGAAACAGATCGAGGGCGCCTATTCGCTCATTTGCATGACGCCTGAAGGCATGATCGCTTGTCGCGACCCTCTCGGCATCCGTCCGTTGGTGATGGGCCGTTTGGGCGATGCGGTCATCTTCGCTTCTGAAACCGTCGCGTTCGATGTCGTCGGCGCGGAATATGTGCGTCAGGTCGAGCCCGGCGAGATGATCGTCGTTCCCAATGGAGCCACCGCAGACCAGATGCGGAGCCATCGCCCCTTCGGCGATATGAACCCGCGCCCGTGCATCTTCGAGCATGTCTATTTTTCACGCCCCGACTCAATCGTCGACGGCAGCAGCGTCTATTCCGTGCGCAAGGAAATCGGCGCGCAGCTCGCGATCGAGAATCCGGTCGATGCCGATTATGTCATCCCCGTGCCCGACAGTGGCGTGCCCGCCGCCATCGGTTATGCGCAGAAATCGGGTATCCCGTTCGAGCTTGGCATCATCCGCTCCCATTATATCGGGCGCACCTTCATCCAGCCGGGCGACAAGGTCCGCCACCTGGGCGTCAAACTGAAGCATAATGCCAACCGCGCGCTGATCGACGGCAAGCGAATCGTGTTGATCGACGACAGCATCGTGCGCGGCACCACCAGCCTGAAGATCGTGCAGATGATGCGTGAAGCGGGGGCGAAGGAAGTGCATATGCGCATCGCCAGCCCGCCGACGCGGCATAGCTGTTTCTACGGCGTCGATACGCCTGAGCGCACCAAGCTGCTGGCGCACAAGCTCGACATCGGCGGGATGAAGGACTTCATTCACGCCGACAGCCTCGCCTTCCTGTCGATTGACGGCCTTTACAAGGCGTTGGGCGAGGCGAAGCGCGCGGACATCCGCCCGCAATATTGCGACGCCTGCTTCACCGGCGACTATCCCACATCGCTCACCGATCAGGATGAGGCCGAAGTGCGCGATCAGCTCGAACTTCTCTCCGAACGCGTCGTTTGAAGATGCTCTGATCTCCGTTCGTGTCGAGCGCAGTCGAGACACGATTTTCCCGGCCCGGTTCTCAACTTCGCTCGAACCGAACGGACGCAAGGAACCATATTCCATGACCAACCACTCCCTTTCCGGCAAGCTGGCGCTCGTGACCGGAGCGAGCCGCGGCATTGGCGCGGAAACCGCACTGGCGCTTGCGCTGGCCGGGGCGCATGTGATCCTCGTCGCGCGTACATCGGGCGCTCTTGAGGAGATCGAGCAGAAAATTCACGAGGCAGGCGGATCGGCGACCATCGCGCCG
>CAYGOH010000012.1:21730-24829 GCA_964351385.1 uncultured Sphingobium sp.
ACCTGACCGACGGCGAAAGCATCGGGCGTCTCGCCAATGCCATCGCAGGGCGCTGGAAAGCGCTCGATATTCTGGTGCTCAATGCCGCGATGCTGGGCACGCTCGCCGCCGTGCCTGCCATCGACACCAAGGAATTCGCAAAGCTGCTTACTCTCAATGTCAGCGCCAATCAGGCGTTGATCGCCGCGTTCGATCCGCTGCTTCGGGCAAGCGAGGATGCGCGTGTGCTTGCCGTTACGAGCAGTGTAGGCGCAACACCGCGCCCCTATTGGGGTGCCTATGGAGCGAGCAAGGCGGCGCTGGAAACGCTTGTGCTCTCCTATGGCGAGGAAGTGAAAAACATCTCGTCCATCCGCACGCACATCGTCGATCCGGGCGCGACCCGCACCGCCATGCGCGCCAAGGCCTTTCCCGGTGAAGACGCTGCGACGCTGAAGGGGCCGGAAGTGGTCGGGCGAGCGATTCTCGATCTGATTGCCACGGACGCCCCCAATGGTCACCGCATCCGGGTGGAAGCCTAAGGTCTTAACCCTAGGGCAGGCGCTTAGCGCTTCACCAGCGTGACCTGTGCGACGTCGATGCCGCCGCCAGTGAAGCCACCTTCGCAGTACATCAGATAATAGCGCCACAGCTTCACAAACCGGGCATCGAAAGCGGGCGGCATCCGTCCTTCTTCAACAGCGGCATCGAACCGGTGCCGCCACAACCGCAGGGTGGTCGCATAATGTTGGCCAAAGCTGTGCTTGTCCTGCCATTCCAGCCCCTGTTCCTCCGCCAGTGCGCGGAAGCGGCTTTCTGACATCAGCATCCCGCCCGGGAAAATATAGGTCTGAATGAAATCGGCGCTGGCGGCATATCGTTCGAAGATGCGGTCGTCGATGCTGATATATTGAACGACCGCGCGGCCGCCCGGCTTCAGCAGGCGATGGATGGCCGCAAGATAGTCCGGCCAATATTCCTGGCCGACGGCCTCCACCATTTCAATGCTGGCGATGGCGTCATATTGCCCCCGGGCATCGCGATAGTCGGTCAGGTGGACTGCAGCCCGGTCCGCAGGCAAGCGCGCTTTCGCCCAGGCTGCCTGCTCGCGCGAAAGGGTCAGCCCGTCATAACCGATGCTGGCCCGGTCCAGCGCCTGTTCGGCCAATGCGCCCCAGCCGCAGCCAATTTCCAGCAGCCGGTCGCCATGTTTCAGGTGCAGCCGGTCGAGTGCCGCATCGATCTTGGCGACCTGCGCTGCTTCCAGCCCTTCTTTCGCCCTTTCAGGGTCGGCAAAAAGGGCGCTTGAATAGTTCATTCCCTTGTCGAGCCAGAGGGCATAGAAATCATTGCCCAGATCATAGTGGAACGCGACATTGTCCTTCGCGCGCCGCTTGTCGTTTGCCCGCAGGGCGTGCATCCTGCGCGCGATCCAGCGCAGCGGTCCGCGAGAACGGGCGACCTTGCCGAGGCTCGGCGCGTTCATCATGAACAGGGCGAACAGCGGCACCGGGTCGGGGCTATCCCATTCCCCGGCTTCCCACCCGCGAAACCAGCCGACCGAGCCATTGACTATCAGGCGCAGCAACGCCCGCCAGTATCGCAGCCGGACTTCGCACGCTGGACCGTCGGCTCTCGCACCCAGCACCCGGAACGACCCATCGGGCAGCCATGCTTCCAGTCGGCCATGCTCCAGACCGGCATCGATGCGATCCAGTACCCTGTGGCCGAAGCGCGCCATAATCCGTTCGGTCAGCGGCAAGCCTGCCTGGGGAAGCATTTTATCGGCTTTGACAAGATGTTGCCCGCGTTGAGGGTCTATCGCATTCATGAGTCGCGACTGTGCCTCAGCTGCGGCTGAAGGGCAATCCATGCATGTGGGGGTTCAGCCAGTTGCTTCCAGCGCTGCGCTTTCATCGTCGAACATTTCGGTGCCGACCGTCCGTTGCAATGCTGCGGGATACCGGCTTCCGGCGACTGCTCCATTTCCGACAGGCCGATGGCACCGATTTTCCCCGTCTCCTTCGCGCGGACCAGAGCGCCTATTGATTCTTCGATCGGTACCTGCGGGTCGGGGAGGTACATATAATAGAGATCGATATGATCGATGCCCAGCCGCTCGAGTGATCCGTCGACCGCCGCCATTACAGCCTCGGGGCGCGCATCGAGAATGCGCTCGCCATCGCGCATGGCGAGCGCACATTTGCTGGCGAGTGTGAACTCGCTGCGGCGGTGCATCACCGCACGACTCAGGCGTTGCTCATTGTTTCCGGCGCCGTAAATCGTCGCGGCGTCCAGCATCGTGCAGCCCGGATCGAGCGCGTGGTTGAGCAAGCGGACTCCGTCCTCCTCGCTCATATGGTCGCCATTCATGCAGTCCAGCGAAACCGCCGAAACGGAATAAGGCCGAGGGCGCGGTGGGGAGTGTGGCCACGGGATGCTTTCGCTGTAATGGGGAGGGGGTATTATGAACGGATGCGGGCATAGGCCGCAAGAGCGCGTTCACGTCCCGCACGATGGGCAATCAGCTTTTCGGGATAATCTTTCGGTCGGCAGCCACAGTCTTGCGGATCGTGAATATAGGGATCGTCGAGGTCAGCTAGTTCCGGCACCCACTGGCGGATATAGTCGCCCGCATCGAATTTCTCCGACTGGGTCAGCGGGGCCATGATCCGGGTGAAAAGGTTGGCGTCGACGCCGCTGCCCATCACCCACTGCCAGTTGACGGCGTTGCTGCCATAATCGGCATCGACCAGCGTGTCCCAGAACCATTGCTCGCCCACGCGCCAGTCGATCAGCAGATGTTTAACGAGGAAACTCGCCGCGATCATCCGCACGCGGTTGTGCATCCAGCCGGTCGCCCAGAGCTGCCGCATGCCGGCATCCACGATGGGATAGCCGGTGCGACCCTGCTTCCATGCCATGAGGTCGCCGCGCGCCTCGCGCAGGTCGCGCCATGGCATCTTGTCGAACTGGTCGCGCCCATTCGCCTTGCCATATTCGGGGAAGGCGACAATCACGTTCTGCGCATAGTCGCGCCAGATCAGTTCCTTCAGATAGGTGCTGTGGTCGCCGCTTTCGCGCTCAACGCCGTGCCAGACGGCGGCTGGAGAGATTTCC
>CAYGOH010000013.1:0-8756 GCA_964351385.1 uncultured Sphingobium sp.
GCGCTCGACCTGGGCATGGATGTCCTCATCGAGGTGCATGACCATGAAGAGATGGAACGTGCCAGCCGCCTCACCTCTCGCCTGATCGGCGTCAACAATCGCGACCTGCGCGATTTCTCGGTCGATTTCGCGCGGACCTATGAATTGATTTCCCACGCGCCCAAAGGCTGCACCTTCGTTGCGGAAAGCGGCCTTTCAAGCCATAATGACCTCAAAGCAATGGCGGATCATGGCGTTCGCTGCTTTCTGGTCGGCGAGGCGCTGATGCGGCAGGCCCATGTCGAAGCGGCCACACGAGCGCTCCTGACGGGAGAATGAAATGGGTGAAATGATATGGGCGGGCTGACGCATATAGACGCGAAGGGCGCGGCGCATATGGTCGATGTTTCGGCAAAGGAAGAAACGACGCGACAGGCAATCGCGACCGGCGATATAGACCTGAGCGAAGAGGCGGCGGCGGCGATCCGCGACGGCGGCGCGCAGAAAGGCGATGTGCTGGCTGTGGCGCGCGTCGCGGGCATCATGGCCGCCAAGCGCGCCTCCGACATTATCCCGCTGTGCCACCCATTGCCGCTAAGCAAAGTGGCGATCGACCTCGATCTTGTCGGCAACAGCATCACCGCCACCGCGACTGTCCGCACCAAAGGGCAGACAGGCGTAGAGATGGAGGCGCTGACCGCCGTGTCCGCCGCGCTTCTCACCATATATGACATGGTAAAAGCAATCGATAAGGGTATGATTATCAGAGATATTCGTCTTATCGAAAAAACGGGTGGCAAGTCGGGAACCTGGCACGCATGACGGGGCCCGCTTCCGCATGAGCTTGCTCCCGGTTGCAGAAGCGCAGGCGCGCCTGCTGGATATGGCACAGCCTCTACCCACAGCAGAAACACAGCTTGCCGATGCCCTAAACCGCTGGACCGCGCAAAGCATATACGCGCTTCGTACGCAGCCCGCCGCTGACCTGTCGGCCATGGACGGCTACGCCATTCGTAAGGCCGATATGCCTGGGCCGTGGAAAGTAATCGGAGAAAGCGCGGCCGGCACGCCTTTTGACGGGCAGGTACATTTGGGCGAAGCCGTGCGCATATACACCGGCGCAGCCATGCCGCCAGGCGCTGACACAGTCGTCGTGCAGGAGGATATCACGCGCGAAGGCGACACGATCATCCTTTCAGGCGATGGCCCCGGCGCACTGGGCAAACATATCCGCAAGGCGGGGTCCGATTTCGCGCAAGGCCAATGTGTCATTCCTGCGGGCACGCGCCTCTCTCCCCAAACTCTGGCGCTGGCCGCGCTGGCCGGATACGGGTCACTTCCCGTACCGCGCAACCCGCGCGTCGCGCTGATATCGACAGGTTCGGAACTTGTGCCTCCCGGAGTTCAGGCGAGAGACGATCAACTTCCCTCCTCCAACGCCGTCATGTTGCAGGCCATGCTCGCCAGACTGCCCTGCGATGCAGTCGACCTCGGTATTGTAATCGACGATTTCGACACGCTGACAGCCTGTTTTGCCGATCTGGCAGAGCATGACATCGTCGTCACGACCGGCGGCGCATCCGTGGGCGATCATGATTTGGTCAAACCGGCACTGGAGGCGGCTGGCGGTACGATCGATTTCTGGAAGATCCGGATGCGACCGGGCAAGCCACTGATTTCCGGGCGCATGGGAAACGCATTGTTCCTGGGCCTTCCCGGCAATCCGGTATCGGCCTTCGTGACAGCGACATTGTTCCTGCTGCCGCTGGTGCGCAAGATGGGAGGGTGCCCAGAACCCCTACCCCGGCTTGAACAGGCCCAACTCACTCAAAACATGCCCGCAGTCGGCGGGCGCGATATCTACGTTCGGGGCGTTGCGGCTGAGGGACAGGTTGCGGAACTGTCGATGCAGGACAGCGCCGCGACTCTCGCCCTTGCACAGGCCAATTGCCTTATCAGAAGGTTCGCACAGAGCGGACCTGCCACCGCTGGCGACATGGTGGAAATCCTGCGGATCTAGCCAATCGCCCCGTACTTGGCGACTATCCCCTTCCGCCAAGGACGTGATATAGGGGGAAGATGGCGAGTCTCATACGTTCTGCATGGATGTTCCTCAATGGCCTTTGGGGAGCAATCATCTTGGCAGGTGCCGCACTTAGCGACCCGCTTGATGTCGGCAAGAGGGTCGGCATGATCCCTAGTAGCTATGAGTGGTTACTTGGCGCAAAGGCCATGCAATTGCTTTTCGCCCTTGCTGCTTTTGGCTGGGCGTTCATCTGGTTTCATCGTCAACGTATCCAGCATGTCGAATCCGACTTTGGGCCATTCGATATGACATTTGCCGAATTGGCGGGTCGCGTGGCCTTTGAAAGTAAGTGGGGGCGAAGATATGATCCATCGCAGTGGCCATATTGGCAGAAGAATTTGAAGCGCGAGATTTATTCAAAGCTGACAACCGGGCAACTGAAATCACAAGGAATAAAAGCTGACAAATCCGGTGAGGATAATGGCCCCACAGTTATCGAGGCCGACTTTTGGGCTAAAGCAAATTTCAACGCAGAATTTTTGTTATGGAATGCTTTGGGCGGCGAACCATGGACGTGTGCATTTACGGATGAAGATACTTCTCGATGGCGGGATAACATCATGTTCCAGCGTGAGGCGGTGAACAGGACGTGGCCCCGTGCGTTTGTCCTATGCCCGTGGCGCAGAAAAAGCCCATTCGAACAATGGGTCAAGGAATGGTATGCTGAGCAACAGGAAACGGCGACACACGGACTAGATTATTATTCGGAATTTTTACGACAGGCAGGAAAGTCCCATGCAGAAAACGCAGATCAACCACCGCTTTGATAAGCTGTTGGGCCTAATGGCCCCGCGTGTCAGCGGACGAAAGAAACCATCAGGCGATCAATCATCAGATGAGGCGTGTGACGCATGTTCCAGCGATACTCAAACTCACCCAGATACTTCGAAAGATGCTTCTCGCTGACATGGATATGGGTGCCGGAGATACCGCGCTTCACCTGCGCCCAAAAGCCCTCAATGCCATTGGTAGAAACATGCCCGCGCACATATTCTCCAAGGGTGTGATTGACCGTCTTGTGCCAATAGCCGCGCTTCAGATCGCGCAGGTCGGTATAGCCAGCAAATTCGTCGGTGTGGATTTCCGTGTGATTTTTCACGTTCTCAAGAACATGCTTTTCCAGCGTCATTTTGCGGCGGTTCGGAAGCACCCTCGTGATGATATCCCCGCCACGCTCCATTATGCCCATGATCGCCGTTTTGTTGAGTTTATAGCCGGTTCCCATGCCGTGTGCGACGCCGCCGATATAGGTTTCGTCAGTCTCGACCGTTTTGAACGGTCCGCCAAGCGGCGGATCACCATCGACCTGTGCCATGTACTTGCGGATTTCGTGGCACATGCGCCACGCCGTCTTGTACGTCACGCCAAGCTGACGCTCGACTTCCTTGGCCGCCACGCCGTTCCGCGAGGCGCAGAAGAGGAACATGACATAGAACCAGTCGCGCAGTGGCGTCCGGGTGCGCTCAAACGGCGTCCCGGCAGTCGGGAAAACCTGATGACCGCACCATTCGCAGGCGTAGGACCGGCGTTTCGTAACCGCATAGAACTTCGCTTCGCGTCCGCATTTTTCACAGTCGTGCGTCATGCCGTAACGAACGTTCATAAGATGCTCAAGACACGCCTCTTCGGTCGGGAAACGATCCTGAAACTGGCGCAATGTAGGGGCTTTTGCTTTGCTCATGCTCCATTATATAGCATGAAATTTCCTTGGCTCAAAGGGATAATCGCCCCGTACTTGACTTGTTCTCAGTCGTTTCCTATACGTTCCTTATTCGTTCCACAATGAGGCACGACCATGCTGACGGCGAAACAACAGGAACTGCTGATCTTCATACAGCGCAGGCTTGAGGAAGGCGGGGTGTCCCCGTCCTTTGACGAGATGAAAGACGCGCTCGATCTCAAGTCCAAATCCGGTATCCACCGGTTGATCAGTGCGCTGGAGGAACGCGGTTTCATCCGGCGGTTGCCCAACCGGGCACGGGCACTGGAAGTGCTGAAACTGCCTGACGGTATCGAGCAACCGGCCAAGCCCGCCCCCGTTGTCACACCGCCGATGCGTGCGCTCCCTATCGCTGCGAATGATGTGATCGAAATACCGCTACATGGCCGCATCGCGGCAGGCGTGCCAATAGAAGCGATGGAGAGCGACACGATGCTGCCGGTTCCGGCGGCGCTGCTGGGTTCGGGCGATCACTATGCGCTGGAGGTGTCGGGCGATTCCATGATCGATGCAGGTATTTTCGACGGCGATTATGCGCTGATCCAGCGCACCGACGTGGCGCGCGAAGGACAGATCGTTGTCGCGCTTATTGAAAATGAAGAGGCGACGCTCAAATATTTCCGGCGCGATGGGCCGCGGGTACGGCTCGATCCGGCCAATGCCGCCTATGAGCCGCAAATATACGATTCTCATCAGGTGCGGATTCAGGGAAAACTCGCAGGGTTGCTGCGCCGTTACAACTGAGAACCAGGCTTATCTGCCTCCGACCACCCATGGGTGATCGTCATGGGGGCGGGACACGCCTTTCCACACCGGACCGTCGAGATAGACGGCGACCCCGCCTGATTCGCGCAACCTTGTACGATCCAGCTTCAGCCAGCGCGGCGTGCATGCCACGGGCAGTCGCCTGTCGCTGACGACGACATCGGCCCGCGCGCAGGCATCGATCATTTCACGCCACGGCACATAAAGATTGCTGCGCGTTGCCAGGATGATCCAGTCGCGCTCTGGTTTTCGTATCGCCACGGAACAAAGATCGCGGTTACAGCGCGCGTTCTCCGCATCCTCCAATGACGAAAGCGCAGCGGCGTTTTCCCGCCCCTCTCCATTGCCACCGGACCCGCTCAGCACATCACGCACATAATCGCCCGCCCGCCCCCGCAAAAGAGACATTGCGCCATCTGCCCTCCGGACCGCCATATGTTTTCCGTCGGCAGTTACCAATATGTCCGGCGCAGGCGCCAAGAGCATCGCCGCACCGCCCAGGACGACTCCCGCAAGTCCCGCCCAGCGCACCTGCGATTGCCAGATGATGAACCATAATCCGCCCAGCGCCATAACGGCCAAGACGCCACCCGGAAACCAGGGCAGCGTCCAGACAGACAATGGATGCGCCGACACGGCGTGCGCGACCGCGAGCAATAGCCCAAGCGCTGTTTCCACCACCCACCAGAGCGGCGCGCCCAGGCCGAAAACGTCAAGCGCCAGCGCCAGTACTTCAACTGGCATGATGACGAATGTAGTCAGCGGAATGGCGATGAGGTTGGCGAAAGCGCCGAGCATGCCCACCTGATGAAAATGAAACATGGCGATGGGCATCAACGCGAGTTCGATCGCTAGGCCGACGATCAGCAATGCCAGCAACCCGCGCGCAATTTTGCGAACCCGCGCTTCGTTCCTCGCATGTGTGAGCGTGCGAAACCAGCGCGCCTCGGCCAGCGCAACAATTACCGTCACCGCCGCGAAACTCATCTGAAAGCTCGGCCCGACAAGCGATTCCGGCCATATGATGAGAACCACGAGCGCTCCCACCGCGACAAGACGCAGGCTGATGGCCTCCCTTCCCAATGCGAGGCCACCCAGTATCAGCAGCGCTGCGATACACGCCCGCACGGTCGGCACCTGTGCGCCGGTGAACAGCGTATAGAAAATGCCCGCCAATGCGCCGCTCCCCGCCGCGATCAGCATCAATGGCAAGGTGAGCGCCAGACGGGGACTGAGCGCGAGCAAGCGGTATATAATCAGTATGACCGTGCCGATCAGCGCGGAAACGTGGAGCCCGCTGATCGAAAGCAGGTGCGCCAGCCCGCTGCGCCGCATCGCTTCGGCATCTTCATCGCTGATGCGGCCGCGATCCCCCGTCGCTAATGTAACGGCAATAGCGCCCTGCGCGCCTGGAATCCTGCGTTCAATATGATCGGCCAACCTCCCACGTATGTCGCTGTCGCCGCCTTTACCAGGCTGCATGACGTCGATCGGTGCCAGTGCGCGCCCTGTAGCGCCAATGCCCATGAAATAGGCCCGCATTGCAAAATCATAGGCGCCCGGGACGGCTGGCGGCGCAGGTGGCATCAACCGGGCGCGAAACGCTATGTTCGCCCCCGGTTCCGCTCCGGCCGGTAAATCATCAAGGCCCACATTGACGCGAAAGCGCACCGGCAAATCGCGTCTTGGCCCCATGGGTTCAAGCATGAGCCGGACCTGATTGCGCGCCGGTTGCTGCTCGACCGAAAGAATGCGGGCTTCAATATGCGTAAATACCGGCTTTTCCAGCATCGGATGCCACACCGCAATCGCCTTCGCCCATATCAGGATACAGCCAAGCGCCGCCAATAACGCGCCGGAAACCAGTACAGCCCGGAACCGGCCGCCGCGCGGCAGGCACAGCGCGATGAGCGCGAACGCGCAGCATAACCCGACCCACGCCATCCAGTGCGCCTTCTGCGGCAGTGCAAACCACATTCCAGCACCAACAGCAACCATGACCGGAGTCCATAAACCAATCCGCTCTCGCTCGGTTTCAAGCCATTTCTCGATCGACAAGTCGATTTTTGCAAAAGCATCAGGGAGGTGCAGTGCAACATCGATTTGTGAAAGGGAAAAAGCCATGCTAGGGGCGACCCCGGTAATTGAATTGGTCCTTCGGCCCAGCGCTGGACCAGCAATGAGTGTCGGAGAAACTTCATTTGAACGCAACCGTCGAAAAACGGCCCGTGGTGACACGGTTTGCGCCTTCGCCAACCGGTTTTCTGCATATCGGCGGCGCGCGTACAGCGCTGTTCAACTGGCTGTTCGCCCGGCATCATGGCGGTCGCTACTTGCTGCGCATAGAAGATACGGACCGCGCACGGTCTACTGACGAAGCCATCGCCGCAATTCTAGACGGCCTCGATTGGCTTGGCCTTTCCAGCGATGAAGAGCCGGTCTACCAGTTTTCGCGCACGGCGCGCCACGCAGAGGTTGCTCAGCAGCTGCTGGATATTGGCCATGCCTACAAATGCTTCGCGACACCGGAAGAACTCGCCGAGCTACGGGAAAGCCAACGCGCCGCGAAACAGCCGATGCGCTATGACGGGCGTTGGCGCGACCGCGACCCGGTCGAGGGCGGCGACAAGCCTTATGTGATTCGCCTCAAAGCACCGCGCGAAGGCGAAGGCGTGATTGAGGATGCCGTCCAAGGCCGCGTGGTGGTCAGGAATGCAGAGCTTGACGACATGATCTTGCTGCGGTCCGACGGCACGCCGACCTATATGCTGGCGGTCGTCGTTGACGATCATGATATGGGCGTCACCCATGTGATCCGGGGTGACGATCATCTCAACAACGCTTTTCGCCAGCGCATAATCATCAGTGCAATGGGGTGGCCCGAGCCGGTTTACGCCCACATCCCGTTGATCCACGGGTCCGATGGCGCCAAGCTCTCGAAGCGCCATGGCGCGATGGGCGTCAACGCCTATCGCGACGAACTCGGCATGCTGCCGGAAGCGGTATTCAATTATCTTCTGCGCTTGGGCTGGGGCCATGGCGATGAGGAAATGATCAGCCGCGACCGCGCGATCGAACTGTTCGATCTGCCGGGCATCGGAAAGTCGCCGTCACGCTTCGACATCAAGAAGCTCGAAAATCTGAACGGCCATTATATTCGGGAGGCCGACGACGCCCGACTTGCTGAACTGGTGGCTCCACGTATCGCGGCGCTGGCGGGTCGCGACCCAACGGACCACGAGCGTCAACAGCTCTCTGCGGCGATGCCTTCACTCAAGCCGCGCGCCAAGACGCTGGATGAAATTGCCGATGGCGCGATGTTCCTGATCGCCAAACGGCCAATTATAGCCGATGAGAAGGCGGCGGCGTTGCTCGACGACGCTGGCCGAGCGCTTATTGAAGGCTGCATATCTGCGCTCGATCCGCTCGATCAATGGACTACTGAGACCGTGGAGAGCGCAGTTCGCAGGGTTGCAGAATCAGCAGGTCTTGGACTAGGGAAGGTCGCCCAGCCACTCCGCGCGGCCCTGACAGGCCGTACGACCTCCCCCGGAATATTCGATGTCCTTGCCTTGCTGGGCAAGGACGAAAGCTTGGGCAGATTATCGGACGTCGCCCCCACGCGAGTCCACAGTTGATGCAGGGAGAATGATATGGCGGAAAATTCAGTGAAACTGGAGGGGAACGGAACCAGCAACGATTATGCGGTGATAGACGGAACCGTCGGCCCGCAGGTCATCGACATCCGCAAGCTTTATGCGCAGACGGGGATGTTCACCTACGATCCCGGCTTCACATCGACCGCCAGCTGCGATTCCGGCCTGACCTATATCGACGGCGATCAGGGCATATTGCTGCATCGCGGCTACCCGATTGATCAACTCGCCGAAAATTCGAGTTTCATGGAGGTCGCCTACCTGCTGCTGCGTGGCGAGCTGCCCAGCAAGGACGAACTCGAGAAGTTCAAGTTCACGATCAGCCGTCATACGATGGTGCATGAGCAGTTGATGACCTTCTATCGCGGTTTCCGCCGCGATGCGCACCCGATGGCCATCATGTGCGGTGTCGTCGGCGCGCTGTCCTCCTTCTATCACGACTCGACCGACATCAATGACCCGCATCAGCGTATGGTCGCGTCGCATCGCATGGTTGCCAAGATGCCGACCCTCGCGGCCATGGCCTACAAATATTCAACCGGTCAGCCCT
>CAYGOH010000013.1:8775-22018 GCA_964351385.1 uncultured Sphingobium sp.
CGACCATGAGCAGAACGCGTCGACCTCGACCGTCCGCCTGGCAGGTTCTTCGGGGGCCAATCCGTTTGCCTGCATCGCAGCGGGCATCGCCTGCCTGTGGGGGCCGGCGCATGGTGGCGCGAATGAGGCCGCGCTCAACATGCTGCGTGAGATCGGCACGGTCGACAAGATCCCCGAATATATCGCCCGCGCAAAGGACAAGGATGACCCGTTCCGCCTGATGGGCTTTGGTCACCGCGTATACAAAAATTATGACCCGCGCGCGACGGTCATGCAAAAGACGGCCAAGGACGTGCTGGACAAGCTGGGCGTTTCCGATCCGATCTTCGACGTGGCTCGCGAACTGGAGCAGATTGCGCTGCACGACGAATATTTCATCGAAAAGAAGCTCTACCCGAACGTCGACTTCTACTCGGGCGTCATTCTGTCGGCTATCGGTTTCCCAACCGACATGTTCACCGTGCTGTTCGCACTGGCCCGCACTGTTGGCTGGGTCGCGCAATGGAACGAGATGATCTCGGACCCCGCACAGCGCATCGGACGGCCGCGCCAGCTTTATACCGGCCCGGCGATGCGCGATTATGTGCCGGTCGACAAACGCTGAGCGACACCAGGATTTATAGCGTAAGAGGAGGCGGGCCGATTGGTCCGCCTTCTCTATATGGACGTTTTTCTAGAGTGTGATGACAAAAAGTGGGAACCGGTTTTTTGTCAAAAAATCACACGAAAACAAAGAATCTAGAGCGGGCTTTGATTCAATCAAAAGTCATCCCGCTCTAGGCAGCGTAAGCGAGAAACGAGCCCCCTGCCCCGGCGCGCTTTCCACCGTCAAATCGCCCTTCATGGCGCGCGCCAGCCTACGCGAGATATAAAGCCCCAAGCCAGACCCCTGCGCATCTTCGCGGCCCAGCCGCTCAAACTTCTCGAACATGCGTTCCTGGTCTTCCAGCGCGATGCCGTGGCCCTGATCGGCTACAACCAGTACGGCCCACTCCCCCTCGACATCGGCCCTCAGCCAGATCGTCGATTGTTCAGGCGCATACCGGATCGCATTGTTGAGCAGATTGACGATGATCTGCAACGCACGCCGGAATTCGCCCACCGCCATGACATTTTCGTCGAGCGCGGGCGGCTCGATACGGATCTCCCGGCCTGCCGCCTTCACGCTGAGCAACCCGGCAGCTCTCCGCGCCAGATCGGCGAGATCAATGTCCTCGCTTGCCACCTGGAAATTGGGACGGTCGATCGCTTGCAGGTCGGCGAGGTCATCGACCAGTTCCATGAGGTGCCGCCCGGCATTCGCGATATCGGCGGCATAAGATGCATAGTCGGTGCGCAGCGGCCCTTCGATTTGCCCGCTGATCGTATCGGCATTGGCGATAATTCGGCCCAGCGGCTGGCGCAAAGCAAGATCGAAACGTTTGCCGAAATCGGGAATTTCCATTCCAGTCCGTACGACATCATCAGCCGTTGCGGGATCGGACAACGGGGCCTCTGCACTGCCCCCCTCCTCCGCGGCCTCAACCGACACGGCTTTCCCGCGATAGCCCAGAAAGGAACCGTCAAAGTCGAACAGCGGATAGCCGGACAACTGAAAAACCTGATCGTTTTTCAGTGACTTTACCAACTGGCTGAAAAAGGGTCGCCGTGCCGATACGGCCGATGCTAGCGGCTGCGTTGCCTGTGCGCTGTCGGCCAGTATGGAGAAAAACTCTTCGCCGCGTGCACCGCCGCCCACTTCACCTTCAAACTGGACAAAGCGCATCTGCGCATCCGTCCGCCAGTCCGCACCTTCGGGTGCCAGCGCGATCTCTGCGGCGCGCGCCGCGCCTGATTGTGCGCCCTCTGGATGCGGCGATTCCTGCCATTCGGAAAACTGCAACTCCACGCCATCGTCGACCGGCTTCGCACGCACCCATAGCCGAATGTCATGATCATGCCCGCCGATGAGCAAAGGCCGCGCGATCAGGATCTTCAGACGCCGCGCCAACCTTGCCACTGCCGCGATCTGCGGGACCGCGATTCGGCCGCCGGGATCGCCGCCTGCCGCCAGGTGCAGCCGCATGACCATCTCATCGGCCGAAACAATCGTGTCGGCGGCGTCCAGACGCGCCAGGATCCGATCTTCGGTCTTGGCGTCAATGCCCATCGCGCGCCTCATCGCCGCGAACGAGCGCGAGCTTCGCGCGCAGCGGTTGCGGTACGCGCAGCCAAAGCATGGCGTCGCTCGCCTCGGACGGCGATATCAGATCATAGCCGTCAGCCAGATCGACCAACATCGAATCATCAACTCCCCGCACAACCCCCTTGCGCCCTAACACGAGCCGCACCGCTGCTTCACGAGAGAATTCCGCAGCACGGCAGAGAATGAACAGCATTTGCTCGCTGCCTTCCACAACCGCGCGGATTACCATGTTCAGGTCGATCCCGGTCCGATCTGCCATGATTGCGAGCAGAGGAATGATATGGCGACCGCGCGCGAGCTGCAAAATCGCATCTTCGCCAAGCGGCATCGCGCGCAGTCTGTGCGCCAACAGGGCGGATTGTACAAATGGCGTGTTCTGCTCGTCATGGCGCGCCAGCAGCGCCTGTCCGGCCTCATCCGCCCAGCCCAGCACCTCCCGCGAAGGTTCAAGGCCCGAACGGACAAGCGCATCGGCCAGGATGGCGACCACAGTCCATACAAGATCGGGCATTGTTTCGGCGAGCAGGTCCGCCCGCATGGGGCTGGCGTCGGGCCCCATATCTGCCCATGACATCTGCGACAGCTTTATCGTGGCGAGAGCTTCCTCAACATCGGTACTGAACGAGTGGCCTTCCGCTGAATCGGCATCCCACAGGTTCGTCGGCGCCAGGTCGTTCTGCATCAGGCTTATTGCGGCGCGGTCGCGCAAATGGCTCAGCAGCTCCGGGCTGAGTAGCGCCGGATCGCGCTCAACCCGTTTCCAGCAACAATGTTCGCCGATATCCTGCAACACAGCCGAGGCTTGCGGCTGCAGCTTTTCCATTTCCAGCCGCAGCGCAATTTCGACACCGGACAGGCAACCGCCAATGTGCCGGCGCGTACGCGCGATCAGCGCATCGCTCCAGCGCATTTCGCGCCCATCGAAACAGCGGTGCAGCAAGAACAGATGGCGCAAAGGGTCGCTCTCTGCCCTCAGCATGCTGAACGGCAGCGATCCAGGCCAATCATGCACGGCCTTGTGATGGCTGGGCGAATTCTCGCTCATCCCGCAAAGTTTAAACCAGCGCAGTAAATATTGGATAAACCGAAGCTATCCGGTTTTTCTGCTCATCTGTCCCCAGCCACGTCATTCCTTGGGCCCTGGAGGCCGTTCAGCAGGACGAGGGCGCCCAAAGATCCGATGCATAGCAAGATGGCGGCCATCACGGCGAGTATGAATTGCCCCAATATGCTGCCAACCAATAAGATCACTACCGCGCTTCCCGGCGTGATCAGGGCCCAGCCCGGCAGGTTTGGCGCATTGCCAAAGCGGACCGCAAGCATCGTAATCATGCACAAAAGGCCCAGATAGAGGCCTTCCGAACCCACGCCATGCCTGACGCCCAGCCAAAACATGCCTCCGCAGACCAGGGCGGGTGGTGCGAAGGCAGCCCACGGATTGGACGAAACATGGTGCCCCATGACCGCAAGCTGGCGCGAAACCATGTCTACCACCAACGCGAGCAGGAATATAAACAGGGCGACACCCGTCCAACCAAGCCCCGCGCAGACAAGCCCCAGGCCAGCGGTCGCGACCGAGGCCATCGCGATCTGTTGCGAAGATGTCTGCATGCGCAAAAGCTGTGTGGCGGCGAACTGCGCTGGAAAACGAAGGGCATAATGCTCGACGCCAGCGCCCGAAACACCGGAAAGACGATGCGTGGTCAGCGACCTGCTGGCCACATCGGCCATTTCCTGCCTGTCGATTAGAGCGATGCGACCATCCGCCATGTCGGATTGATCGACGACGATACGCTGAGGATCGCTCTGTACTACTGCCCGCATGATGGTCAGAACCAGATCCCAATCGCCGATGAGATCGAGCGTATTGAAAAGCACCTGTGGGGCGACCTTGGCAAGCCCGGCCCAGCGGTGAACGGCATCGACGCGCTCCAGATGGGCAGTCGTGGCGTCATCTGCCGCCACGATCAGGGCGTTGCCCTGCAATTGCGCCAATTCCATGACATATTTCTGATCAATCGCCATTCCATCGGCGAAGAGCAGGATATCGCTTTCCCGGGGCAATTGGCGGATCAGCCCGGCCATATCGCGAACGAGATACACCTGGACACCCTCGCCGCCCAGCCGGTCAACCATGCGTGACAGCTGGGGCGTGACGGCATCGACCATGACGAAGAGTTGTTGCGCACCGGCATGAATCGCCTGTCGCGCCTGATATTCAATCAATGTTTGCGCCGCGAAGATGATTTGCGCGCGCAGCACATCGGGCCTGTCGGATGACGGCGCGGTGGCGGACAATAGTGCGGCGAGCGGCATGAACGACCCTGTCTGTGCTTGGCGAGCTCTCTCTTCGCAACATGGAGAGCGATATGCAAGCGATCGGAAACGTCAGGCAGTCCTGTACGGGGAAGCAGTTGGAAAATTCAGTCCAGCGACAAAATGGACAGTGCCGAACGCAACCGTTGGACCAACCTCTCATCGCCCGTGGCGACAGTTTGTGCCTCATCTACCAGCGCAATCATGTGAACGACGCCAAAACTGGAACAAAGGCCTTTCAGGCGATGCAAGGCGAGGTGCCAGCCGGATTCGTCGGTGGCGCGCTCCAGCAGATCGATCTGCCTGTCGGCGCTTTCCATGAATGCGCGACGCAGATCATGGATGAGTGCCACATCATCGCCCACGGCAGCCTCCAGGGCTGCGTTGAGATTACCGCCTTCAAAAGCCATCCCGCGACCATAGCGACTCAAGGTTAAGGGAGAGTTGCAAATTGGCGTTTGCCCTCGGGAAAAAACTGCTACACAATCGGGATGCAACAGGGAAATAGCGTCGTGGGCCTGAGACGAGAGCCATTCATCGATCATGATCAGGAGGAAAACAGCGATTTTCCAACCCTGAGGCCGCTAAGTGGTGCTGGCGAACAGGATTCGATGTTCTACAGCGCAAACGAACTGGGCGGTGAATCCGCCGTCTCGCCATCGCCGTGGATCAGTGCTGTAAAAATCCTGCTGCTTTGCGCCGTGGCAGGCTGGGTAGGCTTCGCCTTTTACCTGTTTGCGATGCGCGGTTTTGCAATGCCAGCGCTCGAACAGGTTCCGGCCATTGCAACGAGCCTGGCCACGCCGCTTGTCCTGCTGGGACTTGTCTATCTGATCCTGTCGCGCACCAGCATTGGCGAAGCAAATCGGTTCGCCCGAATCACCGCGCGGTTGCGCAAGGAAGCTGACACGCTCGATGCGCGCCTCGGCTTCATCAACCTGCAGCTCGACACTGCTCGGCAGACCATGCACGACCAGGCCGCGCTGCTTGAGCAATATGGCGGATCGGCGAGCGCCAATCTGGAATCGGCGGCGATGACGCTGTCGCAGCATGCAAGCACATCAGCGCAGCAGGCGGAACTGATCGAACGCGCAGGCGTGGCGCTGACCCAGCAGTTCAGCCAGCTTATCGATGTCATGCCTGATGTCGAGGAACGCGCCAACAAGATATCCAGCAGCCTCGCAGATGGAAGCGACGCCCTCACCGAACGGGTTGACCGCCTAGAAGCGCGATTGGAATCCCTGGGACGGCTGTTGGATGAAGCGCGTACCCGGACGACCAACGCCACGCAGAGCCTTACCGCGCAACTGATGAAAATCCAGGATACGACGCGGTCGGCGACCGAAGAAATATCGGGTATGGCCGAACTGAGCACCAACCGGGTCGACGCCACGCTGGAACAGGCGCACAAGGCGCTGCAGGAAACCGGCTCCACGCTCGATACGCAAATGGCCGGGCTGACCAGCCTGATCGAACAATCCCGCAGGGCAATCGATGAAATCGGCAACGAAGCCGTGACGGGATATGGTGAGCGGATTTCAGGCATCGAGACGCGGTTCCAGGATCTCGACAGGCTGGTGATGGACAAAACTGCGCTGATTGCGGGTGCCGGCATCGATATTGCAGCGCAGATCGACAATCTCAGCAGCCAGTTCAACCATCTGGATACGGTTACAGCGGCGGGGGCAGAGAAAATTGCCCGGACCCTGCACGATCTTGCAAGCCAGGCGGAGAAGCTCGACGATTCGTTGCAATCGGGCAATCGCAAGGCAGAGGAAATGATCGCGCGGACGGAATCGCTGCTGATCGCGCTCGATGCCAGCGTGCGTGAGCTTGATGAGGGACATCCAGCCGCACTCGCCCGGCTCAATGCCAAGGTAGAGAGCAGCTTCCGTCTGCTGGGCGAGATCATGCCCGAAATCACCCAGCTCGAATCGGTGTCGGCAGCAATGCTAGGACAGGCACGCGAATCCGAGCAATTGCTGACGGGTCAGGGCAGGAAGCTGAAAACCTGGCTGGACAGCGGCGAGGCGTCTATCGCTGCCTGCCGCGAGCAGATCATCGAACTGCAAAAGGCAATGGAAACCGCGGACGTTGGCGCCCGTCGCCTTGCGGATAGTGCAGGACCTCAACTCGTCGCGACCCTGCTGAGGGTGAAGGAAACGGCCGACCAGGCTGGCGACCGGGCGCGTCAGGCGCTTGCTCGCGCCATCGCTGACGCGACCGACAATCTGGGCGATGCGAGCGAGCAGGCTCTGGCCGATCGTCTGGGCCAGCAATTCCAGACACGCATCGAAGAGATCAGCACCATCGCCGACAAGGCCGTGCAGACCGCGCATGCTGCGTCCGACCGTCTGATGCGACAGCTGATCACGATCGCCGACACGACCGCATCAATCGAGCAGCGCTTCGCCGAAGCCGAGAGCGCGATGCAGAAGAACGATCAGGACCATTTCTCACGGCAATCTGCCGCGCTGATAGAGGCGCTCAACAGCGCTGCGGTCGATGTCACGCGGATACTTTCTCAGGACATTGGCGATGCGGCCTGGGCAGAATATCTCAAGGGCGATCGCGGCGTATTCACTCGGCAGGCGATCCGGCTTATCGCGGCCAAGGAAGTGGGCATCGTTCTCGAACTCTACGGGCAAGATGAACATTTCCGTGAGACGGTAAACCGTTATATCCATGACTTTGAGGCAATGCTGCGCAACGTGCTCGCGATGGGCGACGGCACATCCATGGCCGTAACCCTGCTCTCTTCCGATATCGGAAAACTCTATGTCGCGCTGGCGCAGGCGATCGACCGGCTGAAGAACAAAGAATAAGCGAAGAGTTCAGGGGCGGTTTCCGAACCACCGCATCACGTTCAGATCCTCGACCGTGATCCAGCCATTCACATAATTGGCGTAGAACAGTGCGAATAGAGCCAGCGACAACAGTGTCGCTGACGCGAATACACGCAGCGGACGATAATTCGTCGGGGCACTGTCCGCTTGCCCCGGGATCAACTTGTCACCGGTCTCTTGCGGGGTCCTGATGCCGAAGGGCAGCACCAGAAAGACGCTCATCACCCAGAACAGGAAATAAATAGCGAAAACGGCAAACAGGTTCATGACCGCATTCCTCCAGAGTGTGATGACAAAAAGTGGGGGCCGGTTTTTGTCAAAAAATCACACGAAAACAAAGAATCTAGAGCGGGCTTTGATTCCATCAAAAGTCATCCCGCTCTAGTTATGGCGCTCATCCACGTCGACGATCAACACATCGACCACCGGTTTCTTGCCAGTCCAGCGCGTTGCCGTGCGCCGAACCGCAAGGCGGACACGCTCCCGCAGCGATTCTTCATCCTCACCCTCGCTTGCCGCGACGGCCTCGGCCGCTTCTTCCCGCGCCTCGCTGAGAAACGCATCGCGATCTTCCTCCAGCGGGATACCCTGCAATCGCAACTGCGGAACACCGGCAAGCCTGCCTTTTCCGTTACGAGCCACCGCCACGCTGATCTGGCCGTTGTAGGAAATCTTGCGTCGTTCGTTGATGGTTCCGCCATCAGCCGGCAATATGACATCGCCATCGAGCACCAATCGCCCGGAACGTTCCCGACCGATCGTCTCAGCCGAACCGGGCGCCAGCCTCACAATATCGCCATTTTGCTGAACGACTGCCTGCGCAATTCCGTGATCGAGACCAAGCCGCGCCTGTTCTGCCATGTGGTGAAGCTCGCCATGCACCGGCATCAAAATTTCGGGCCTCAGCCATTCATACATCGCCAATAATTCCGGACGCCCGGGATGCCCCGACACATGGATATGCGCCTGCTTCTCCGTCACCATCGCCACATTTTTGGCAGCAAGGGCATTCTGCACCCGGCCAATGGCGATTTCATTGCCGGGGATCTGCTTTGACGAAAAGACGACGAGGTCGCCCTCGCCCAGCTTGATCGGATGATTGTCCTCCGCCATGCGCGCCAGCGCTGCGCGCGGTTCGCCCTGTCCGCCGGTCGCCAGCACCAACACTTCGCGCCCCGGCAAGCTCATTGCCTTGTCCCAGTCGACCACTGCCGGCAAGTCATGCAAATAGCCATTGGCCTTGGCCACTGACGCGATGCGATCGAGCGATCGCCCGGCGAGGCACAGGCGCCGTCCGCTCGCGCGCGCGACATCGCCCAATGTTTTCAACCGCGCGACATTGGAGGCAAAGGTCGTCACGACCACGCGGCCCTTCGCGCTCTTGACGACCTCCATCAGGCCATCGCGGACGCTGCCTTCCGACCCGCTTGCGCGATCATTGAAGACGTTGGTGCTATCGCACACGAGTGCCAGCACGCCTTCATCGCCAATCTTGCGCAGCTCGGCCTCTGTTGCCGGATCGCCGATCAGCGGTTCGTCATCCAGTTTCCAATCGCCGGTATGGAATATCCGCCCGAACGGCGTATCGATCAGCAGCGCATTGCCCTCCGCAATCGAATGGGCGAGCGGGACATAGCGGAAACCAAACGGGCCCAACACGACCGATCCGCCATTTTCGATGACGTTCAGTTCTACACTATCGAGCAACCCTTCTTCATCTAGCTTGCCCGCGATCAGTCCTGCGGTAAATGGCGTGGCGTAGAGCGGGACGCCTAGGTCTGCCGCGAGATAGGGCAGCGCTCCAATATGGTCCTCATGCCCATGGGTAAGCACGATACCAAGCAGATCGTCCCGACGCTCCTCAATGAAGGACAAGTCAGGCAGGATTACGTCTATGCCCGGATAGGAGGGATCGGCGAATGTCACGCCCAGATCGACCATCACCCATTTGCCGCGACAGCCATAGAGGTTAGCGTTCATGCCGATTTCGCCTGACCCGCCAAGGGCCAGGAACAACAATTCTTCACCCGGTGTCATCAGTTGCGCAGGCTCCGTGCATAGATCATGGCGAGCCCATCAATTGTGAGTTCCGGCGCGATAACGTCGAACAGACTCGTATGTTTATCAAACAATATGGCCAATCCCCCGGTCGCGATCACCTTGGCCGGTCGCCCGATTTCCGCGCGCAGCCGCTCGACCAGTCCCTCTATCATGGCGACATAGCCCCAGAAAACGCCGATATGCATCTGGTCTTCAGTGGTCCGTCCGATCACCGATGCGGATTCCGGCGCTTCAATAGCGATGCGCGGCAATTTTGCCGCGGCGCTCACCAGCGCATCGAGCGAGAGGTTGATACCCGGCGCGATGATCCCGCCCTTGTAGGCCCCTGTGTAATCCACGATGTCAAAGGTCGTGGCAGTGCCGAAATCGATGACAATCAGATCGCCTTCGGTCTGCGCGTGCGCAGCTATGGCATTGATAACGCGGTCCGCACCCACCGACCCGGGTTCGTCGACATCGAGCGCGATGCCCCACGCGGCTTTGCCTTCACCCGCGATGACCGGCTCAACATCAAAATATTTCGTCGACAGCACTTGCAGATTGTGAAGAGCGCGCGGCACAACCGTGGCAATGACAACGGCGTCGACATCGCTGATGGCATATCCTTCAAGCGATAATAGCTGGTTGAGCCACACCGCATATTCGTCTGCCGTGCGACGCGGATCGGTCGCTATCCGCCAACGGGTTCGGATGGTGGCAACGTCGTCATCACCGAGCTCAACCAACGCAAACACGATGTTGGTGTTGCCAGCGTCAATAGCAAGAAGCATCCAGTTCCCCCGAGACCCGTTTCTTATCAGAGCAGAAAAACATCGCCGGCATGAATGGCACGTCTGCCGCCATCCGCCAAGCGCAGGATGAGCGTACCGTCAGTATCCAGCGTCTCAAAACGACCCTCGACGCGCTCTCCATCGGGTAGCTGCGCGATCAACGGCGTGCCGACAGGGTGTGCGCGATCCATCCACGCTCGGATTACCGGCTCGGTTCCATATGTGCGCCACCGCTCCACCCATTGGGCAAACGCCTCCGCAATCAAAGACGTCAGCGATCCGGCGTCGCAGCCTGAGACGCCCATCTCGGCAAGGCTGATCGTCAGCCGGTCTGGCACGTCGGGCGCGCTTGCGACATTGATGCCGATACCGACGATCACCGCATCATCGACCCGCTCAAGCAGCATGCCACATAATTTCGCTTGGCCTGCCATCACATCATTTGGCCATTTGAGCCGAACAGCGGTTTCACCAACGAAATCGGACAACACTTGATGTACGGTTACTGCTGCAACGAAGGCGAGACTTGCTGGTGAAGGATCACGCGACGAAAGCCTGACCAAAGTCGACGCGAACAGGTTGCCGCCCTCGCCTTCCCACGCCCGGCCCATACGTCCTTTGCCCGAACTTTGACGCTCAGCCCGCAGCCACGTGCCTTCCGACGCGCCATCGCGCGCCAGCGCCTTCATATCTTCGTTGGTCGATCCAGTTTCGTCGACCGTCCGGATGTATGGCTGAAAAACCGTCGTTCTTCTCTAGTGGAGAGCCGCAGCCGCTGCTGCAGAAACGCTGGCGAGCGGTCCGTTGAGCAGGTAGCCGATGACGAGAATGGCGGCGCAGACGCCGATCAGCGCGCTTTCGAGGCGACTGCCGGCGGGCGCATAGCCTGCCGCAGGTTCATCGAAATAGATCGTCTTGACGATCTTCAGATAATAGAATGCACCGATGACGCTCGCCGCAATACCGAATATGGCGAGGCCCGTCAGGCCAGCACCAACGGCGGCGTCGAACACCAGAAACTTTGCCCAGAAACCCATCAGCGGCGGAATACCGGCAAGGCTGAACATGAAAATGGCGAAGGCTGCGGCAAGGCCCTTGCGGCTCTGCGACAGGCCAGACAGGCTCGCAATGTCTTCCACAGCATTGCCGTCCGCATCGCGCATCTGCAACACGCACAGGAAGCTGCCCAATGTCATCACGACATAGATGGCGAGATAGCTCATGACCGCTGCAACGCCCTCGGACGTTCCCGCAGCAAGACCGATCAGCGCAAAGCCGACATTGTTGATCGACGAATAGGCGAGCAGTCGCTTGATATTGCTCTGGCCGATCGCCGCAACCGCACCGAACAGGATCGAGGCGAGCGCAACGAAGATGACGATTTGTTGCCAGCTTGTCAGCGCGCTGCCCATCGCCTCCATCGCGATACGCACGGTGAGGCCCATGGCCGCAACCTTGGGCGCGCTAGCGAAGAAGGCTGTAACCGGCGTCGGCGCCCCTTCGTAAACGTCCGGCGTCCACATATGGAACGGCACGGCGCTGATCTTGAATGCAAGACCCGCCAGAACGAACACCAGCCCGAACAGTTCTCCGTTTGAGAGGCCATCGGCCATCGCCGTGGCAACGCCGTCGTAGCTGGTCGAACCTGTAAAGCCGTAGAGCAGCGAAATACCATAGAGCAGGATGCCGCTGGCAAGCGCACCAAGCACGAAATATTTGAGGCCCGCTTCGGCAGAGCGCCCGTCCTGCCGCATGAAGCTGGCGAGCACATAGGCGGCAAGGCTGTTGAGTTCGAGACCGACGTAAAGCGTCAGCATATCTCCAGCCGACACCATCAGGCCCATGCCGACGCAAGCGAATATGATCAGCACCGGATATTCAGCGCGGATTGCCCCCGCCCTTCCGGCGAGACCACCTTCGAAAAAACGCGGCGCAATGAGGATCGACACAGCCGCCGCGACGTAGATCAACGCCTTTGCGAAGGCGCCGAACGCATCGGCGCGATACAAGCCGTCAAACGCATCGCCGCCTGAGCTGGGCAGGCCGCACAGGCTCCAGCCAGCTACGGCAAGCGCGGCCACCGACAGCCATCCAACCAGCTTTGCGCTGCCATCACCGGCAAAGGTTGCAGCCATCAGCAGCATCAGGCCGAATGCCGTCAACAACAGCTCCGGCATCGTCATCAACAGGGAAGCAGTCTCAATCATCAGTGCGCCTCCCCGTGCGCTGCATCATGGGATTCATGCTCTTCTTTTGCGGGTGCCGCTTTCCCAATGGCAAGCTTCGCATCGCCTTCCGGCTTGGCGGGCGCCATACGCGCCACCACCGCCTGCACATCCGCGCGCATCGGCGCGAGGAAGCTTTCGGGGTAAACCCCCATCCACAGGACACCCGCGGCAATCGGCACCAGCATGACGATTTCGCGCGCGTTCAAATCGGGCATGGCCGCCGCATCGGCATTCTTCTGTTCGCCAAAGCAGATGCGGCGATAGAGATACAGCATATAGGTCGCCCCCAGAATGATGCCGGTCGTGCAGATAATCGCGACCCAGCTCGACGCCTCATAGACGCCCATCAGCGACAGGAATTCGCCGACGAAGTTGGATGTGCCCGGCAACCCGACCGACGCCATCGTGAACAGCATGAACAGGATCGCATATTGCGGCATGTTGATCGAAAGACCGCCATAGCGATCAATCTCGCGGGTGTGCAGACGGTCGTAGATTACGCCAACGCACAGGAAGAGCGCACCCGAAACAAGCCCGTGGCCGAGCATGACCATCATCGCGCCCTCAACGCCCGCCTGATTGAAAGCGAACAGGCCGATTGTGACGATCGCCATGTGCGCGACCGACGAATAGGCGATCAGCTTCTTCATGTCCTGCTGCACCAGCGCGACGAGCGAGGTGTAGATAACGGCCACCATGGACAGGGCGAAAACCAGCCATGCGAACTGCGCGGAGGCTTCCGGGAACATCGGCAGGGAGAAACGGATGAAGCCGTATCCGCCCATCTTCAACAGCACGCCCGCCAGAATGACCGACCCGGCGGTCGGCGCCTGAACG
>CAYGOH010000013.1:22028-23731 GCA_964351385.1 uncultured Sphingobium sp.
CACAGCAAAGCTCGCGAAGAAAGCGAGCCACAGCCATGTCTGGACTTGGCTGTCGAAATTATAGGCCATCAGCGTCGGAATGTCGGTCGTACCCGCCTCGCGCGCCATCCACAGCATCGCGATCAGCATCAGCACCGAACCGAGCAGCGTGTAGAGGAAGAACTTATAGCTCGCGTAGATCCGGTTCACACCGCCCCAGATACCGATGATCAGGTACATCGGGATCAGGCCCGCCTCGAAGAAGATGTAGAACAGGAACAGGTCCTGCGCGGTAACCACGCCGATCATCAGCGTTTCAATGAACAGGAAAGCCGCCATATATTCGCCGACGCGCTTCTCGATGCTTTCCCAGCTGGCAAGAATACAGATGGGCATCAGGAATACGGTGAGCGCGATCAGCAGCAGCGCGATGCCGTCAATGCCGAGCGCCCAGGCAAAGCGTCCGAAGATCGGCGCATACTCCTGAAACTGCCATTGCGGGGCCGCCAACGTCTGATCGAAATTGAGCCAGAGCACGATGCCCAGCACCAGATCGACCAGCGTCGCAACAAGCGCTATCATACGCGCGGCGGGCGCGTTGGAGAACAGACAGGCTGCCGCGCCGATCATCGGCACCGCCAGCATCAGGGAAAGGATGGGAAAGCCGAGTTCGTTCATGATCGTGTGATCGCCCATGTTACCGCAGCGGCGAGACCGATCAGCATCACCAGCGCATAGGTGTAAAGATATCCGGACTGGATCTTGCGTGTAACGCGCGTGCCAGCGACGACCAGCGACGCCATGCCATTGGGCCCGAAGCGGTCGATAGTGCCCTCGTCACCGCGCTTCCAGAAGAAGCGACCGATGGCGAACGCGGGTTTTACGAAGATCGCGTTGTACAGCTCATCGAAATACCATTTGTTGAGCAGGAAGTCGTACAGCACATAGAATTGCGACACGAACTTCTGCGGCCAATCGGTATAGCGGATGTAAGAGGCATACGCGATCAGCAGGCCCGTCGTCATGACCGCGAACGGCGACCATTTGACCCAGGTGGGTACCGAATGCGCGGCATGCATCAGATGTTCATCAAACGCGAGCGTGCTGGCCGCCCAGAAATGCGTACCGCCTTCGGCGTCGACAAAGGCATGGTGATAGATGAAGCCCGCGAACACTGCGCCGAAAGACAGGACGATCAGCGGGATCAGCATCACCCAAGGGCTTTCATGCGGATGATATCCGCCGGTTGAATCCTCTGCCGTCTCGGGCGTCTTGTGCACGCTGTGCTGAATATGCTCCGACCCAATCCAGCGCGCCTTGCCGAAGAAGGTAAGGAATACCAGACGCCAGGAATAGAAACTGGTGAGCAGCGCGGCGAACACGCCGATCAGGAACGCGGTCGTGCCCGGCCCACCGGCGGCATAGGCGCTTTCGAGGATCGCATCCTTTGAAAAGAACCCCGCAAAGCCGAACAATGTCCCCGGAATGCCGACACCGGTGATGGCCAGCGTTCCTGCCGTCATCGCCCAGAATGTGATCGGAATTTCCTTACGCAGCGCGCCATAATGGCGCATGTCCTGCTCGTGATGCATCGCGTGGATCACGCTGCCCGCGCCCAGGAACAACAGCGCCTTGAAGAACGCGTGCGTGAACAGGTGGAACATTGCCGCGCCATAGGCGCCAACGCCCGCAGCGAAGAACATGTAGCCGAGCTGCGAGCAGGT
>CAYGOH010000013.1:23741-24366 GCA_964351385.1 uncultured Sphingobium sp.
TTGATGTCGTTCTGCACCGTGCCGATGGTCGCGGCAAACAGACAGGTCAGCGCGCCGACCCATGTCACGACATGCATGGCTGTTTCGCTGGTTTCGAACATCGGTGACAGGCGGCACACCATGAACACGCCTGCTGTAACCATGGTGGCGGCATGGATGAGCGCGGAAACCGGCGTCGGGCCTTCCATCGCGTCCGGCAACCATGTGTGCAGGCCGAGCTGCGCCGATTTGCCCATCGCGCCGAGGAACAGCAGCAGGCACAGCACGGTCATCGTGTCGAAACGATAGCCGAGGAACCCGATGGTCGAACCGGCCATAGCGGGCGCGGCTTCCAGAATTTCCGGGATAGAGATCGTCTGGAACACCAGATAGGTCCCGAAAATACCCATCATGAAGCCAAGGTCGCCGACGCGGTTGACGACGAATGCCTTGATCGCTGCGGCGCACGCCGACGGTTTTTTAAACCAGAAACCGATAAGCAGATAGGAAGCGAGGCCCACGCCTTCCCAACCGAAGAACATCTGCAACAGATTGTTCGCGGTCACCAGCATCAGCATGGCGAAGGTGAAGAGCGAGAGATAGGCGAAGAAGCGCGGCTGATCCGGATCTTCGTCCATATAGCCCC
>CAYGOH010000014.1:0-24193 GCA_964351385.1 uncultured Sphingobium sp.
TTATGGCTGGTTGCATTCGCTTCCGAACCCCGTGGCCATCATCTGCTGGCGCGATGATTATCCGCAAGTCGACCATCATAACGAGGCGTTTGCCAGCCATTTTAGTGCTCTGATCGAACCCGGCGACATTGAACTGCCGTGGCAGGCGAAGCTGAGGGCAGAATTCGCAACTTTCATATTATCCGAAAAAAAACAGCAGCGCTTCGAAATCGAACGTATGGCCTCACTCGGCGTCGAGGCGTTCGCCTGCTCTCTGTCCTGGCTGTCTGAAGAGGGATGTGCTGCTCCTCTCATCGTATTGAGTGCGACAGATCGCACAGCGGACCGCCGGATCGAAGAAAGCCTGCGGCGTGAGCTGGTATCCGATACGCTGACGGCATTGCCGAACAGGACCGGTTTCGGCGAAGCGGTCGAAAATCTGATGGAAACCGATGGCGCTCAGCCGAACAAGCAGGTCGGTGTTGTTATCATGGATCTTGTCCGCTTCGGCCGGATCAACCAGGCGCTCGGTATGATGTCGGGCGACGAACTGATCCTGACCATCGCCGCCCGGCTCAAGGCTAATGTCGGGCAGTCAGTTACGCTGGCGCGTATCGGCGGCAACGAGTTTGGCCTGTGCCATACCGCGCCCGATGGCATTTCTGCAGTCATTGATCTGGCTGACCGTGTCCGGGCCGCCATTCGTACGCCGATCCGCCTTTCGGACCTCGAAATTTCGGTCAATGGCGCTATCGGATGTGCATTGGCGCGCTCCGATGAGACCGATGCCGACGAATTGATACGCCAGGCGCAGACAGCCGCGCGGGTGGCAAAAAGCACGGACCGTATTGAGGTTTATCGCGCCGGTGAATTGGGCGCAGCGCGTAATCGTTTCTTTCTTGAGAGCAGGCTGCGCAAGGCGCTCGATAATGGCGACCTGCATCTTCAGTATCAACCCATGGTCGATCTCGCCACGCTGGAAGTCACCGGTTTCGAGGCGCTGGCACGGTGGACAGACCCGGAAATCGGGACGATTTCGCCCAACGAATTCATTCCCGTCGCCGAGGAATCCGGCCTTGTCGTGCAGTTGGGCCGCTGGGCCTTGAATGAGGCCATGGGGCAGCTCATCCGCTGGGACAAGCAACTCGGCCAAGCGATCCCGGTCAAGATGAACGTTAACCTGTCGTCGATCCAGATCGTCCGCGATGACGTGATCGCGACGATTGCCGATGCGCTGAAACATAGCCGTGTCGATGGCCGCCGTCTGACGATCGAGCTGACCGAGAGCGCCATCGTCGGCGACCCGGAAAATAGCAGGCTTCTGCTCGAATCTCTCAAACGATCAAACATTGCGATTGCGATGGACGATTTCGGCACCGGTTTTTCAAATATGGCCAGCCTGCAAAGCCTGCCCATCGACATATTGAAAATCGACAGAAGCTTCGTCACCGATATGCTCGTCGATCAGGACAAGCTGGCGATTGTGCGCGCAATTCTTTCTCTCGCAAAGACGTTGGGGATGAAGACGACAGCAGAGGGCATAGAGGATGAAGCGGTCGCGCAGAAACTGCACTCAATGGGATGCAATCTGGGTCAGGGATATTTCTTCGCCAAGTCCATGACCGCTGACGAAGCCTATGATTATTGGCTATCGCGCAAGAATGCCGAGGCATAGCGTTCGGCGATTTCCAACGTCTTGTCCCGCCCCGGGAAGGTTTCCTCTATCCAACAATCTCTAATTTCGGCCAATAGTCGCGAAACCGCGGGGCCGGGCTCAATACCGAGCGCGATGAGGTCACGTCCCCCGACGGGAAATTCGGGCACACTCCACTCCTTCAGTGCAGCTATGGCGGAGGCAGCCGCCGGATCGCCCGATAGCAGCAATTGATCGACGGCGGTTTCCTCGCCTACTCGAAATGCCAGTTCCTTCACATCGCCATAATCGGGTGAAGGCGACAGCGCAGCCGTCACCCGCTTACGCGCCTTGTTGGAAAGCTTCAGCCGCGCTGCGACACGCTCGCCTACAGCGGCATCGTGCGGCAGCAAAGCCGCCAGCCTGATGAGCGGTGATCGTTCCGGTACGCTGGCGATGCACTCCAGATGGAGCAAGGCCTCCAACCGTATGAGGCTGTGCGTATCTATTTCCGGCAGCACGGGTTTGAAGATATCGCCCTCAACCATCAGCTTCAGGACCGGTAATGGCTTTTCAAGCTCCAGCAGCTTCATGAGTTCGTCGGCTATCCTCTCGCGGGAAAGCGCCATCAGGCTGTTGGCCATATCGGTGCAGGCGTCATATGCGCTCGGGTCCGGCGGCAAAGAACCAAAGCGGGCGAGAAAACGGAAATAGCGCATGATGCGGAGATGATCTTCGGCAATCCGCTGCCGTGCGTCGCCGATGAACCGGACATGCCGCTTCACAAGATCGTCGAGCCCGCCAAAATAGTCGAAAAGCTCTCCTGATCGAGGGTCTGCATATAGAGCGTTGATCGTGAAGTCCCGGCGCGCGGCGTCTTCGCGCCAGTCATCGGTATAGGCTATGGTCGCGCGGCGACCGTCGGTGCTGACGTCGCATCGCAGCGTCGTGATCTCTATCGGACGATGATCGAGTACGGCAGTGACAGTGCCGTGCGCGATGCCCGTGGGTACCACTTTTATGCCCGCACTGCTCAACCGCTCGATCACCGTTTGCGGGGAAAGGCGGGTCGCAAGGTCGATATCGTTGACATCCAGCCCCAACAGGCCGTCGCGCACCGCTCCGCCCACAAGGCGAACCATGCCCTCGGACGTACCGAGCAGCCTGCACAGGCTTTCAAACCCGGGGCGATGGCGCCATGGCGCGTCAGGCAGAACGGTCGTCGTCATATCCCAGCCTTTTGGACAAGTTGACGATGATCGCCGCCGTTACCCCCCATATGCGGAACTCTCCCCATAAGAGCTCGTAATAATGATGGGTTGTGCCCTGAAACTCCAACTGTTTTTTCACGCGGTTTGCGGGCGACAGCAGGAAGTCGAGAGGAACTTCGAACAATGCCTCGACCTCCGCCTCTCGCGGTTGGAGTGGCAGGTCAGGTTGCACGACGCCCAGTACCGGTAAAATATCGAATCCGGTAAAGGTGTGATAACGATCGGATATACCTACAATATCGACTTCGGTTCGGGGCAGGGCGATCTCTTCCTCTGCTTCGCGAAGGGCGGCGGTGATCGCGTCTTCATGATCGCCATCGATCCGCCCGCCGGGAAATGCGACCTGCCCTGCATGCTTCCTGAGATGGGATGCCCTGCGGGTGAGGATCACACCGGGCTCTGCGCGGTCCGTTACGGCGATCAACACGGCGGCAGGTGCGAGACTTTCGTGCACATTGAGCCGCATGTCTTTGCTCATAATCGTCACATCCCGCGCATGACCCTCGTCAAGCCGCTGTTTCAGCCGGCGGGCCAGCGTCATGCGACCTCAAGCGAGAAAAACGTGCCGCAGCTCCAGATGCCGAGCGCGGAACTGTCTGCAGTCTGCTCCTCTATAGCGATGGATGCCAGTTCATAGAAAACGGGACGCGCGACCAATGCTTCCAGCCCGCCACGAACGTGGAGATAGGGGCGGGGTTCCTCGGCATCGCCCCGCATTTCCAGTCGATGGCCCGTATCGGCCATGACCAGGTCACCTGTATTCAGCCGGAATGCCAGCTTGCGCTCTTGCTCCTCACCTTCGCTCGTTACTTCGACCGCTATGAACGGCGCATCCTCAACTTCGATATCCAGCTTTTCCACCGGCGTGACCAGTACGAAAGATCCGTCCGGTTCGCGCCGGAGGATCGTCGAGAACAACCGCACCATTTCCTGGCGCCCGATCGGCGATCCTTGATGGAACCAGGTGCCGTCCGCCGCGATCCTCATCTCGCTGTCGCCGCAATGACCGGGATTCCATTGTTCGACTGGAGGCAGGCGCCGTTCCTCGACCAGTCGCGCGATTTCGGCGAGGCTCAGGGAGGCAATATCGGGGGGAGGCTCCATCGGCATGATGTGCAGATAGGGATGCCGGCGCTTGTTGGCAAATATCTATGGACTAATCGGGTTCGCGGCTTTTCCGCAATTCGTCCCAATAGGCCATCCGCTCTGCGATCCGCTTTTCAAAGCCGCGCTCTGCCGGGGCGTAAAGCGTTTGCGGGGATATGTCCGCTGGCCAGTAATTATCGCCGGAAAACCCGTCGGGCGTATCATGGTCATAGGAATAGCCCGCGCCATAGCCGATCTCCTTCATCAGCTTGGTCGGCGCATTCAGAATATTGGCGGGGGGCATGAGAGAACCGGTATTTTTGGCCAGTTTCCATGCTGCTTTCTGCGCTGCATAGGCTGCGTTGGATTTAGGGGCGGTGGCGCAATAGAGGCATGCCTGCACGATGGCCAGTTCGCCCTCCGGCGAGCCGAGGAAATCATAGGCGTCCTTCGCCGCGAGGCACTGCACCAGGGCCTGCGGGTCGGCCAGCCCGACATCCTCGCTGGCGAACCGGACGAGGCGGCGCAGCACGTAGAGCGGTTCTTCTCCCGCCACCAACATGCGCGCGAGATAATAGAGCGCGGCCTGCGGGTCGGACCCGCGCAGCGACTTGTGAAGCGCGGAGATCAGGTTGTAATGGCCCTCGCGGTCCTTGTCGTACACCGCGACGCGGCGGTGGAGCAGGGCCGAGAGCCCGGCAGGGTCGAGCGGTGTTTCTATATCGACCGCGAACAGGGTTTCGGCCTGGTTGAGCAGAAAGCGGCCGTCGCCGTCCGCGCTGGCGATCAGTGCTTCGCGTGCGGCTGTGTCAAGCGGCAGGGGCCGCGCCACAAGCGCCTCGGCCCGCATGAGCAGTTTTTCCAGAGCCGCGTTGTCGAGCCGCCGCAGGATCACCACCTGTGCGCGGGAGAGAAGCGCCGCATTCAGTTCGAAGCTGGGATTTTCGGTGGTGGCGCCGACCAGCGTGATGGTGCCGTCCTCGACATAGGGCAGAAAACCGTCCTGCTGCGCCCGATTGAAGCGATGGATCTCGTCGACAAACAAAAGCGTGCGCTTTCCGGTGTTTGCCATCTGCCGTGCTTCGGCAAAGGCCTTTTTCAGGTCCGCAACACCGGAAAATACCGCCGATATTGCTGTGAAGCGCAGATCGACGGCATCGGCAAGCAGCCGGGCAATCGTTGTTTTCCCTGTGCCGGGAGGCCCCCAGAAGATGATCGAGGAGAGCTTGCCCGCCGCCACCATGCGGCCAATCGTGCCATCCGGGCCGGTCAGATGCTCCTGCCCGACGACATCGTCGAGCGTCTGTGGGCGAAGCCGGTCAGCAAGCGGGGCATCCTGGCCGGGTATGGCGGGGAAAGATGAAGCGCTCCCTGATTCTCCAAACAGATCGGCCATCGCAAAACCTCAGGGCACCGGGCTCGGCGGCGCGATCGCACCCCGTTGCCGCTGCACGACAAGCCGCCGGTAGGTGTCGAGCAGGCTCTGGTTGACATGGTCCCATCCCAGATTTTTGGTTTGGTCAAGCGCCGCCCGGCCTGCCGCCACCCGCATGTCGATATCGCCGCAATAATGCGCCAGCGCATCGGCAAACTTGCTGATTGCACCCGGGCGGATGAGGCGCCCTGTCACACGGTCCTGTACGAGGCTTTCGCTGCCTGTGGCGCGGGCAGCTACCGTCGGCAGTGCGCAGGCCATCGCCTCCTGCGTCACATTGCCGAATGTTTCTGTAACCGACGGGTTGAACAGGATGTCTGCGCTCGCCATCGCACGGCCAAGGTCGCCGCCGCTCTGAAAACCGGTGAATATCGCATGGGGCAGGCGTGCCTCAAACCAGGGCCGGGCCGGGCCATCGCCAATCACCAGAACCCGGTGGCGCACATTGCGCCGTCGCAACTCATCGATGCTGTCCGAAAAGACGTCGAGCCCTTTTTCCATCACCAGCCGTCCGACGAAACCGATGACCGGCATATCGTCTTCCACACCCAGCCCGCGCCGCCATGCCATGTCGCGCCGCTGCGGATTGAAGATCGCCTGGTCGATACCGCGCGTCCAGATGCCGACATCATAATTCATCCGCTGTTCGCGCAGCAATTGCGCCATCGATTCGGACGGGGCGACGATGGCGTCGCAGCGGCGGTAAAAGCGGCGCAGCATCGCCTCGATGAGCGGCTCCATGAAGGCCAGCCCGTAATAGCGTGGATAGGTTTCAAACCGCGTGTGCACCGAAGCGATGGCCGGCAAATTGTTGCGCCGCGCCCATGTTACGGCGCTGTGGCCGAGCGGGTCCGGGCTCGCAATGTGCAGGATATTGGGAGCGAATTGTCGCAGATCCTTTTTAAGGCGACCCGAAAGCCGGCGAGAGACGCGATATTCGCTCCGGCCCGGTATCGGGTAGGACGGTACGCTGATGAGGTCGCCCGCCGGTTCGAAGGCAGGCGTGTCGGTGGTCGGCGAATAGACGCGCATGGCGACACCCTGGGCCAGCAGGTAGGCAACGAGCCGGTTCAGCGCCTGATTGGCGCCATCGCGAACATAATTGTAGTTGCCGCTGAAGAGCGCGACGCGAAGAAGGGGTGACGACATTGCGCTTCTATAGACAGGGTGATGGCGAAGGCAAAGCGTGCCGTCGGAACCGTGTGCCGACATGTCGCATTTCATCCATGAGTGAAGGAGATGGAAGATGAGCAACAATTTTCGCCGGGGTCAGCATGTCTCGTGGAAATGGGGACAGGGAAAAGGGGAGGGGGTTGTTGCCGACAAATTCTGTCGGCGCGTCCAGCGAACGATCAAGGGCGAAAAGATCATCCGCAAGGGAAACGATGATAATCCCGCCTATCTTGTCGATAGCGACAGCGGGTCACAGGTGCTGAAACTCGGGTCAGAGCTGGAAAAGGTCTGAGAGGAGGTTGGGGGGGTGGATGCCGTATCGCCGAAATCCAGCCACCGCTGCTGGTTGTGCGGCAGGCCGCTTGGCATGCGCGTGGAATGGCATCACCCGATGCCAAAAAGCAAAGGCGGGCGGGACACGGCGCCGGTTCATCCGATCTGCCATCGCGCGATCCACCGGTTTTTCACCAACGCCGAGCTGGCAAAACTGCCGCCCGAGGCAGATGCGCTCTGTGCCAATGAAGCAATGAGGCGCTTTATCGACTGGATTGTAGGCAAGCCGCCGGATTTTCATGCACCGACTTTCGGGGCAAGGCGCAAGCGATAAAAAATCTAGGGCGCGCTGCGTAATATCCCTGCAGAATACGCGCTTTGGATCTTTGTTGTCGCATCGCTCTTGCAGAAAACCGGCTTTTCGCTTTCTGCACGATGCTTCAGGTCGCCCAACCGATGTCCGAACCATAATTCTGGCCGGCCATTGATGGCTTATTCTGCAATTCTATAGCCATCATGCAAACCACCCCGCTGGGTGCATATCGAACAGTCACTTCGGGAATGCCTGGCTGCTCCCTGATCAGCTTTGAGCCCAAGCCATTACGTACCGGTTCGCTCACAAGCGGGCCATCGCGTTCCTGCCAGGTCATCTCACAGCGTGCTTTCTTTTCCGCTGTCTCAACGAAGCGCCAGGAAATCTCGACACTGCCTTCCAGCTTGGACAAAGCGCCATATTTCAGCGCGTTCGTCGCGAGTTCATGTAGCAATAGCGCCAGTCCTTCGCACGCATCCGCAGCGATCGTACAGGACGGCCCCCGGAAAACGAACTGGTTTGATCCTGTGAAGGGAGCAAGCACCGTCTCGGCAAAGTCCGGTAGGGCGCACATCTTCCAGTCATTTTGAGCCGCGACGTCGAGCGCCACTTGATAGGCTGAGAGCCGACCTGCGAATTTCTCCTGAAAATCGGCCTTGTCGGTTGAATGGCGCGCAGTTTGAGCCGCCAAACCCTGGACGATTGCCAGGAAGTTTTTGATTCTGTGCTTTAATTCACCTGCCAGTATCTGTTCGCGCTCATGTACCCATTGGAGCCGCAGAAGCGCGGCGCGCAGCATGATTGCGGCAAACAATACCAGTCCCGAACACAGGAAATAGACCGATAACGCAATCACTTTGAACGAAATTTGTCCGTTCCCGGCGCCGGTGGGAGCAAACAGCATAAAAGCCGTCAATCCGCCAAGCACCCAGACCACGAAGCCGCCGCGCGCCCCAAGCAGAAGTCCAGCCGCAAGGACGGCGGGATAATAGGTGGGGAACCAGAGTACATGGCCGAGCCATGGCGACAAAAGCATCCGCGCAAAGGTTGGAAGCGCGATTAAGGCAAAGCCAATCGTGAGGCTTCTGCGGATCGATGCATTTCGATGGGCAAGCCATCGCTGCATGAAAGTTACGACCATCGCAATTCCCGATGAGCGATAAGGTGGCAAAAGAAGCGAAAATGCCCTCTGTCCGGAACCATCTCTCTGCGCACACATTTGCACATAAAGCATCGAAGGTAAGCGCACTTTTGCACATTGCTTGAAGGAGGGACAAATGGCCGTAAAAGAACTGACGGGAAGCAGCCTGCTCGATGCGCTCAGGCCGCATGAACAGGCGATGGTGGCCGAGTGCGCGGAATCCTATGGGTTCACCTCGGGGCATGTTTTCTATGATCCCGGTGATGACGTGCGATATGCCTATTTCCCGCGATTTTCTGCGGTTACATCGTTTCATGTCATCATGGCGGACGGGTCCGCCATCGAAACCGCAATGGTCGGCAGCGAGGGTGCGGTCGGCGGGATCGTCAGCAAAGGCCGGCTGCCCGCCTATGCACGATCCTGCGTGATGCATGGCGGCGATTTCTACCGTATCGCCTGCACCGATCTCGCGCAGCTGAAAGAAGAGAATTTGCATATGCGCCAACTGTTCACGCGCTATGCCGATTGCATGTTGGCGCAGGTTTTTCAGTCGGTTGCCTGCAATGCCGTGCACACCATCGAGCAGCGCGCCGCGAAATGGCTTGTGGCGGCCATGGATCGCACGGGCAGCCATGTCGTTTCGATGACGCAGGATCAACTCGGTTCAATTCTGGGTGTCGGCCGCACCTATGTCAGCCGCGTGATCAGGAAAATGAAAGCTATGGGCGCGGTAAAGACGCGCAGGGGCGGTATCGTGGTGGAGGATCGACGCTGTCTCGAACATATGAGTTGCGACTGTAACGTGTTGGTTGGTCAACATTTTGCGACCGTGCTGGGCGAAATGTACGCCAATGGCAATGGCGCAAACGGCCATAATGGCAACGGCAGCGGCAACGGATTCCTCAATGGGCTAAAGGAGCCGGCGACCGACCTAAGCTGGTAGCATCCCGAGCCTGGCCTGCCGCACCGGCGTCGCTTTATCCGTCGACATCGCCGTCCGATGCCGCGGGCGGATGAAGCCTTAGCCTTTTGACCCGGCGTGGATCGGCGGCAACCACCTCCAGCCGCCACCCGCTTTCTTCGTGCAGGATGACTTCGCCTTTCTGCGGAACATGGCCTGCGCACACAAAGGCGAGTCCACCCAGCGTATCGACATCCTCGTCGATATCGGCGAGCTTCGGGTCGACCGTTTCCGCCACATCTTCCAGTTCGGCACGCGCATCCGCCTCCCATAGCCCGTCATCGAGTGCGACCAGCATCTCTTCGGGGGCATCGTCATGCTCGTCTTCGACCTCTCCGACGATTTCCTCGACAAGATCTTCGAAGGTGACAATCCCTTCCGTGCCGGAATATTCGTCGAGCACGACAGCCAGATGGGTACGCTTCGCCCGCATTTCCGCGAGAAGATCGAGAACGCCCATCGTTTCGGGTACATAAAGCGGCTGAATGATCAGCGACTCCAGCGCTTTGGGAGGGGCGTCTTCGCTTGCGAGAATGGCAAACGCGTCGCGAATATGGATCATGCCGACGATCGTATCGAGCGTTTCCCGATATACTGGGATGCGGCTGTGTCCCGCCTCGGCAAATAGCGCGACAAGATCGGCGAAACTGGCGCTTTCCTCGATCGCCACGACGTCGGCGCGCGGAACCGCGATGTCATCGACGGTATGTTCGCTGAAATGCAGCAGGTTGCGCAGCATCTGACGCTCCAGCGGGGACAGGTCACCGGTGCGGCCCTTATCCCCCTGACCGTCGTCCTCGTCGTCATATTCGTCGATAGCGTCTTCGATTTCACGCCGCAGTGTATGATCGGCATCATTACCAAAAAGCAGTGTTTTCAACCCCTGCCATAATCCGCCTTCGCCGCTACTGTCCGATTCTTTCGGACTGGACGGGCCTTCATCAGCCATGACGATTTTTAACCCCCTGTTGAATCCGCATATGGGTTTTGAATGCCAAGTGCACCAAGCGCGCGCACTTCAATAGCCTCCATCTCCTCAGCCTCAAACTCTATAATATGGTCATAACCCAAGAGATGCAAAGTGCCATGTATGATGAGATGGCTGGCATGATCGGAAAACGTCACGCCCTTCTCATCTGCTTCCCGTTTGCAGGTCTCTTGGGCCAATATGATGTCGCCCAGCAGCACTTCCCCGTCATCGCCAAGGTCGAGCGTTTCAAGAAGATCCTGCTGCACCATCGGGAAAGACAGGACATTGGTGGGTTTGTCCTTCTGGCGATATGCGGCGTTGAGCTTCTGGACTTCTGTGTCGTTGCTCAGCTTGATCGAGATTTCGGCGATGACAGGTTTGGAACGCAACTCGCCAAAGGCGGTCTGCGCAAAGGCTGCTTCCACGGAGCGGCGCGCCAGTAAATCCCAATCGATGCCACCGGGCCAGTCCTCACTGCCAGAGAGGGAAATCTCAAGCATCGGGCCCCTCATAGGCCTGAACGATCCGGCCGACGATGGGATGCCGGACTACATCGGCGGCATTGAAGCGAACCACCGCAATGCCCTCCACGCCCTCTAGCCGTTCCACAGCGTCGGCCAGGCCGGAAATACCGGGGGAGGGAAGATCGACCTGTCTGGGGTCGCCACAAATGACCATGCGGCTTCCTTCGCCAAAGCGGGTCAGAAACATTTTCATCTGCGCGGTTGTGGTATTTTGCGCCTCATCCAGAATGATGAAGGCATTGGCGAGCGTGCGCCCGCGCATGAAGGCGAGGGGGGCTATCTCAATCTCTCCACTGGCGATGCGTCGTTCGACCTGCTCGGCGGGCAGCGTGTCGTACAGCGCATCGTACAGAGGGCGGAGATAAGGATCGACCTTCTCCTTCATGTCTCCCGGCAGGAATCCAAGACGTTCACCCGCTTCAACAGCGGGGCGCGACAGGATTAGCCGGTCTACGCTACCGGTAATAAGCTGCGATACCGCTTGCGCGACGGCGAGATAGGTCTTGCCGGTGCCCGCGGGGCCCAGCGCGAAGATCATGTCCTGCCGCGCCAGCTGCTCCATATAGGTGATCTGGGTCGAACTGCGCGGAACGATGGTCTTCTTGCGCGTGCGGATCATCACCTTGGGGGCTTCGGCAACATCATGCCGGATGATACCGTCCAGTGTCGGTTCGGCAGACATGGCGATAATCGCTTCGACCGTTCCGGCGTCGATTTCCTGCCCTTGCGCGGCGCGATTATAAACGCCGGTCAGAACGTCGCGGGCGCGGGCTGCGGCTTCCGCTTCGCCCTCTATCTGTATGCGGTTGCCCCGCGCGCCAATATAAACGCCAAGCCGGTTTTCGATGGCCACCAGATTCTGGTCATATTGGCCGAATACGGCGCCCAGAAGATGGGGTTTGTCAAAGATGATCTCCAGCCTTGCTCGATCACCTGCCTCAGCTTGTGCGTGCTTTTTCGCCACTAGCGCGTCGTCCGTTTCTTCATGCAGCCTCTTTCTTGTAAACCGGCTCCCCGGCAAGGCTGTTGGGCCCAGCCGAAACGATTTCGACATCGATCATATCGCCGATCTTTGCGGTGTCCGCGTATAAGTGTACCGATTGCAGCCATGGCGACTTGCCGACCAATTGGCCCGGCTTGCGGCCCGGCTTCTCGATCAGCACGGACGTGCACTTGCCGACTGTTCCCTGATTGAAGGCGAGCTGATCAGCAAGAATTTGCGATTGCAGTCGTTGCAGCCGTTCATCCATGATTTCCGGCGCAATCTGGTCTGCCATATCGGCCGCGGGCGTGCCGGGCCGGGGGCTGTATTTGAACGAGAACGCATAGGCATAGCCAACCTCGCGTACCAGCGAGAGCGTGTCCTCAAAATCCTGATCCGTTTCGCCGGGGAATCCGACGATGAAGTCGCCCGACAGGGCGATGTCGGGCCGTATTGTACGCATCTTGTTGAGCAGGCGCAGATAGGAATCGCGGGTATGCCTGCGATTCATGGCCTTGAGGATCGGGTCAGAGCCGGACTGCACGGGCAAGTGCAGATAGGGCATCAATTTTTCGACATCTCCATGTGCGGCGATCAGGCCGTCCGACATGTCGTTGGGGTGGCTGGTGGTGTAACGGATGCGCGCAAGCCCCTCGATCCGGTCGAGCGCGCGGATCAGGTCATGCAAGCCGCGTCCGCCATCTTCCCAAGCATTCACATTCTGGCCCAGCAGCGTGATTTCCTTGACGCCGCCATCGACCAGCGCCTTTGCTTCATCGAGGATCGCATCCCATGGGCGGCTGATCTCCGCGCCGCGCGTATAGGGCACCACGCAATAGGTGCAGAATTTATCGCACCCTTCCTGTACGGTCAGGAAAGCAGTCGGGCGCGGCTGTTTGGGCCGGTCGGGCAGTGCGCCGAACTTGGAGTTGGCGGGCATGTCCGTATCCAGCGCCTCTTCACCGCGCACCGCCTTGCCGATGAGGTCTGGCAGCCGGTGGTACGCCTGAGGCCCGACAACGATATCCACCATCTTTGTGCGGCGCGTGATTTCCTGTCCTTCGGCCTGTGCGACGCATCCGGCAACCGCGATCATGGGGCGGCTGCCGTCATCGCGCCTCAAACGGCCAATATCGGAATAGACCTTTTCCGCCGCCTTTTCACGGATATGGCAGGTATTCAGCACCACCATGTCGGCGTCGGTTGCGTCATCGGCGGGGGTCATGCCCTCAGCGCCCAGCATTTCGGCCATGCGTTCGCCGTCATAGACGTTCATTTGGCAGCCGAAGGATTTGACGTGATATGTGCGCGGCTGTGGCGGTTTGGTGAAACGAGTCATTACACCTGCTATACAACTGGCCGCGCCGGGACGGAAGCCGCTTGCTGCGCCGCAATGCGTTTTCGTGCTTCTTCTGCTACGGCCTTGCGATCTGGGAAATCTTCAGGGTCGAAAGGGTCCAGGAAATGGAGCGTGACAGGCAATGCGCCGTCGCGTGCGAGTATGCGTGCCATATTCACCCCAGCCGGTTCATTGCCGTGCCATGCTATGTCTGCTGTGGCGGGGCCATAGTCGATATAAACGGGCTGAATCAAAAGGTCTCTGGGCGGAGGCATCAATCCGGCGAGTAATGCCGGTTTGAATGGTAGCAATTCCATCCCATTGCCTGTTGTGCCTTCAGGAAAGAGTGCCACCGGCTGATGATTTTTCAACGCCGTATGCAGCTGCGCAATCTGATTTCTGACATCGTGCCGATCGGTGCGCGCGATGAAGATGGTGTTGTTCTGCTTTGCCAGCCAGCCGACGATCGGCCAGCGAGCGACATCGTCATGGCTGATAAACGCTGTACCCGTTGCGCCGCCCAGAAGGAGAATGTCGAGCCAGCTCACATGATTGGCGATGAAGAAGACATCCTTGTGCAAAGCTTTCCCGCTGATCGAGGCTTGCGCACCACAGGCGCGGGCGGCAAGCGCAAGAAAGCGCTTTGGCCAGGGTGACGGGACACGCAGAAGTTTCGTTATCAAATGTGGTATGAGGCAGGCAGCAAGGCCTGCCGCCAACGCAGCAAGCCGGAGGGCGCGCCGCAACCGTGTAATCACAGCCTAGCTCTTGCGGTCGAGAGAGACGCCGTACAATTCCATGCGATGATCGACCAGGCGGAATCCCAGTTTTTCGGCAATCTGCTTTTGCAGCAATTCCAGCTCCGGATCGACGAATTCGATCACATTGCCGGTTTCGACATCGATCAGATGGTCGTGATGCGCTTCCGGGGCAGCCTCGTAGCGTGCTCTACCGTCACCGAAATCGTGGCGTTCCAATATGCCGGCTTCCTCGAACAGCCGAACCGTGCGGTACACGGTGGCGATCGATATGCCGGGGTCGATTGCCGAGGATCGTTCATGCAACCGCTCCACATCGGGATGGTCGTCGGCTTCGGACAGCACCCGCGCGATAATGCGCCGCTGCTCTGTGATCCGAAGGCCCTTTTCGGCGCATAAAGCTTCTACATCGATTTTGCGGGGCATCCCGTTCGCCTCGGCTAAGATTGTGAGCTATCAGTCTAGCCAGTTTTGGCAGAATGGAAAGGGAACGGTACGCATTTATTGCCCCGTTCCCTTGTGGCCGGTTCCATATGTCGCCGGCAAAGTGATTATTGACCGCTTTTCGCTCAGCGTTTGCGGCTGCGGCTCTTGCCCAATCCGATCTTCTTGGCGAGCGTGCGGCGTTGCTCGGCGTAATTGGGCGCAACCATCGGGTAGTCCGCCGGCAGGCTCCATTTCGCGCGATATTCTTCGGGTGTCATCTGATAATGCGTCATCAGGTGACGTTTGAGCATCTTCAGCTTTTTGCCATCCTCCAGGCAGACAATATAATCTGGTTTGATGGACGAACGGACGGAAACAGCAGGCTCCTGACGTACTTCGGGGGCGGAAGTTGGTGTTTCCAGGCCGGAGAGTGCAGAGTGCACGTTCTGGATCAGTAGCGGCAAATCGGAAACAGCGACGCTGTTGTTGGATACATGCGCCGCGACGATGTCCGACGTCAGAGTAATAAGCATTTCGTTTTTAGCGTTAGAATCGTCCATTGCCGATCTCCTTCTAATTATCAGCGACCCAATATGTTTTGCGGACTGATCGTCCCTATATTCCACTAATTAACAAAATCAATGCATAACTCTATTATCTTATGCTTAATTTGAAACTGAGTGCGTCGTAACATTTACCATCCGCTCCCCTGTAATAAGCGGGGCGGCGAAGAATGTTTTCAAACCCGTGGCGAGAATAAAAGTCGATTGCAGGATTATTGTCGCGAACTTCAAGATGAAGTGTAGTCACACGAGACTTTCGCGAATACGCGATGAAATCTTTGAGCAATGCTGTTCCAACGCCTCTTCCGCGCCATTTAGGGTCTGTCGCGATCAACAACAGTTCCGCCTCATCTAATATTTGACGGCTGAGAGAGAAGCCCAGTGCGGCTCCCTCGATCCGGGCGAGCGACAGCCGCACTCCCGGCAAACTCATGAACCCGCTCAGTTGCGCGGCTGTCCATGCTTCTCCATAGGCTTTGCTGAAGGCGCTCGACATGATCGTCATTGCGGCTTGTTCTACCCGATAGTCGGGGCGATCGACGCTCATGATGTCGATCATGCTCTCGACGCTCTGCTTCATGACGGCGCGCCAGTAGTGTGTGCGGGCTTGGCGTCCGCCCCACGGCCGTAGAGCGGGGCTGGATCGTTGCCCACAAAGGACAGCGGCAGCAACGGGGTAAGACTGGCGTCGGGGTGGATTTCAACAGCGGTGCCAAACCCCCGCGCATCGACGAGGGCTTGTGCGCCGGTGCCATAGATCGTGGGCGTATCGATCAGCAGGGCAAGCTCTCCGGTCGGCGTCGATGTCAGGGGACTCAAAACGCTGCGGGCTCCTGCATCGAAGCGTTGCCAGAACAGCTCGCCATGCCCGCCCGTCATGGCGACCACGATCTCCTTTTGCGCTGCTGCGGGGTTATCGGCTGCCATGGCTGCGACCAGCGGTAGGCTGGAATAACTGCGCAGTTGCGCACCCCAGGCATAGGCGAGGCCTCTGGCCGCGGCGATCCCGATGCGTACTCCGGTAAAACTTCCGGGGCCGCGATCCACCCAGATTTCGGTGGCGTGTCCTCCGTCGGGCATGTTTGCGATGGCGGGAATCAGCTTTTCCGCATGACCTCTGCCAGCCACTTCATGGTGTCGCGCCACCAGCCGCCCATCGTCGAACAGCGCCGTCGAGAGCGCCTCTGTGGCTGTTTCGATGATCAGAAGCCGCGCCAATGCCGCCCACCCTTGTTCATAGAAAGCGCGCTTAGACGGTTATCGCCAATTTGCAAGCAAGTCGCACGGCGAGCGTAGCTGTGCGGTCCGTGCGGATCAAACGGCCAGAACCTCTGTTACCTCAGGCACATAATGTTTGAGCAGGGACTCAATACCATTTTTCAGCGTTGCCGTGGAGGACGGGCATCCCGCACAGGCACCCTGCATGCGCAGGTACACCTTGCCCTTGTCGAACCCGCGATAGACGATATCGCCGCCGTCATTGGCGACGGCGGGGCGGACCCGCGTATCGATAAGGTCGCGTATTTGCGCGACAATCTCGCTATCGGCGGGGTCGTCGGCGAATTCATGCGTATCCGACACGCCGGCGGGAACGGAAATCCCCGCTGCGGTGCCGGCCTTGAACAGCGGCATGTCGGCTGAAAAATGATCGAGCAGGGTCGCCAACACGTCAGGTTTAACAGTCGACCATTCGGCACCCGGCGCAATCGTGACGGAAATGAAATCACTGCCGAAAAACACGCCGGTCACATCGCCCAGGGTGAACAGCGCTTCGGCGAGCGGAGAAGCTTCTGCCTCTTCGGGTGACGCGAAATCGCGTGTGCCCGCCGTCATGACCTGTCGTTGAGGCAGGAATTTGAGGGTCGAAGGATTCGGCGTTTTTTCAGTTTCAATAAGCATGTCTGCCATGTGGCCATTATGATGCAGCTATTCAAGAAAAACCGTAGCGCCGCGCTTCCCGCTTGCATTGTTCGACAGCTGTCGCCATAGCGGCACCGCGCGAAAGACCGGGTCGTCACCGACCCTTATTGCGATTGGCGGCGTGAACGCTCTGGCCCAAGAGGCAAGGAGACCGGCCAATGAACCGCGCAGCTTGACGAGGCTTCCCTATTCACGCGGGTCGTTTCAGACACCCGCCTTGCGCCCCGCTGCATGTCTGCAGTGTTGGGCGTGACGTGCATATATTGCGAGTTTTATTACTATGAAATTTCAGGATCTTGGCCTGGCCGAACCCATTTTGAAGGCGCTGGCCGCCCAGAATTATTCAACGCCCACGCCCATTCAGACGCAGGCGATTCCGCCGCTGCTGGAGGGGCGGGACCTGTGCGGTATCGCGCAGACGGGCACGGGGAAGACCGCGGCCTTTGCGCTGCCGTCGCTCGACTTTTTCAGCCGCAACCCCAAGCCGCGCCCGCTCAACAGCTGTCGCATGCTGGTGCTGTCGCCGACACGCGAACTGGCAGCGCAAATCGCCGACAGCTTCCGCACCTATGGCCGTTTCATGCGTATTTCGGTCGAAACCGTGTTCGGCGGCGTTCCGATCAACAAGCAGATCCGCAAGCTGCAGGCGGGCGTGGATGTGCTGGTGGCAACGCCGGGACGCCTGCTCGATCTCATCGACCAGCGCGCCTTTCACCTGAACGGCGTCGAGATATTCGTGCTCGATGAAGCCGATCAGATGATGGACATGGGCTTTATCGCACCGCTCAAGCGGATTGCGAAGATGTTGCCGAAACAGCGTCAGAACCTTTTCTTTTCGGCAACGATGCCCAAAGAGATCGCCGATCTGGGCAGCCAGTTCCTCAATGATCCGGTGCGCGTATCTGTCGCGCCGCAGTCGACGACGGCGGAACGCGTCCGCCAGATCGCCACATTCGTCAATCAGGCCGAAAAGCAGGCGCTGCTGACATCGATGGTGCGGCAGGAGCCGATTGATCGCGCGCTGATTTTCACGCGCACGAAGCATGGTGCGGATCGTGTCGTGCGCTTTCTGGCTGGAGCAAAGATCGAGGCCGTGGCCATTCACGGGAACAAGAGCCAGGCGCAGCGCACCTCCGCGTTGCAGGCGTTTCGCCATGGCCATGTGAAGCTGCTCGTTGCGACCGACATTGCTGCGCGCGGCATCGACGTATCGGGCGTCAGCCACGTTTTCAATTTCGAGCTTCCCAATGTTGCCGAACAATATGTGCACCGCATCGGGCGCACGGCGCGCGCAGGCGCGGAAGGTATCGCGATCAGCTTCGTTGCAGATGATGAGCGCGCCTATTTGCGGGCGATCGAGCGTCTGACGCGCGTCAAATGCGAGATCGCGCCGTTGCCGGACAATTTCTCTGAAATGGTGCGTAATCTGCCCAAGCCGGCGCCGCAGCAGCGCGGTCCCAAGCCCAACCAGAACCGCAATAATGATCGCCGCAACGGAGCCGCACCCGAACGCGCGCATCGCGGCGGTCCCGCAAGAGGCGGATCGGCCAGAGATGGCGAGGGTGCACATGGCGGCGCAAAGGAAGCGAATGGCAACGGCCGTCCGTTCCGCGGACGCAAGAAGAATGTCGGATCGCACAAGCACGCGGTGCGGAAATTCGCGAACTGATCTGACCGACGCTGATCATATCGGAGGGGCATCGCGCTGATTGTCAGTAGCGGTTCACAAATTGGCCGCTACATTGCGCGCGATGACTCTCCGCCGACCTTCCCGCTTCACCCCGTTCTTTCTTCTCGTTGCGACGCTCGCTGGCGGTATTTCCGTCGCCGATGCGCGCGCGCCCGGCAAGGCGACAGCCGTCGCCGAGCAGCAGCGGCCATGGCTTTACGAGAACAGCGATGTTCCGATCGATGAGGCGTGGCATTTCGGCGCTCTGCCCAACGGGCTGCGTTATGCCATCCGCAGGAACTCGGTGCCGCCGGGGCAGATATCGGTGCGGGTGCGGATCGACGCGGGTTCGCTGATGGAAAAGCCCGAGGAGTCGGGCTTTGCGCATTTCATCGAGCATCTGACCTTTCGCGGGTCGAAATATGTGCCTGATGGCGCGTCGAAGCTGATCTGGCAAAGGCTGGGCGTCACATTCGGCAGCGACAGCAATGCGCAAACCACGCCGACCGGAACGACCTACGCCCTCGACCTGCCCGATGCAACGCCGGGTGGGCTGGACGAGAGCTTCAAGATCTTGGCGGGGATGATGGCTGAGCCCAATATCATTCCATCGGCGGTCGATGCGGAACGCGCGATCGTCCTTGCCGAAATGCGAGAGGGGACGAGCAACGCCTCCAAGGTCGGTGACGCCAGCCGCGCGCTGTTCTTCGCCAATCAGCCGCTCGGCAGCCATTCCCCCATCGGCACCGGCAAGACATTGAACGCGGCAACCGCGAAATCCCTGCAGGCCTTTCATGACCGTTGGTATCGCCCGGAAAATGCGGTGATATCCGTATCGGGAGACGTCGATCCGGCGATTGTCGAGGCGCTGATCAAGCAATATTTCGCGAAATGGCAGGGAACGGGAAAGCATGTGCCTCTGCCAAGCTTCGGCGCGCCGGACCCGGACGCTCCTTCAAGCGCGGTCGTCGTGCAGCCGGGCGTCCCGGCCAGCCTGTCGCTCGGCTGGCTGCGTCCCTGGGAATACAAGGCGGACACCATTGTTTATAACCAGCGCAAGCTGGCCGACATCATTGCATTGCAAATGATCAACCGGCGGCTCGAACAGGCGGCGCGTCGCGGCGATGCGAGTTTTCTACAGGCAAGCGTCGATGTGCAGGATATCAGCCGGTCCGCCAATGCGACCTTTCTGAGCATCATTCCGCTGGGCAATGACTGGGAACAGGCGCTGGCCGATGTGCGCGCGATTGTCGAGGATGCGAAGACCAAGCCCGTGACGAAGGCTGAGATCGACCGCGAATATGTGCAGTTCGAAACCGCAATGGCGATCGATGTGGAGAACAGGGAGACGGAAGCCAGCGCCAAGCAGGCGACCGTCCTGACAGAGGCCGTCGATATTCGTGAAACGACCGTTTCGCCACAGACGGCCCTCGATATTTTTCGCAATGCGCGCGCCATCATGACGCCCGCCTATATGCTGGACGCGACGCGTCGGATGTTTACCGCGGACGCGACGCGCGCGCTGCTTGTTTTGCCGGAGAGCGAAGCCAATGCCGAGGCGCGGCTTGCGGCTGCGCTTGAGGCTCCTGTTGAACCCGCCAAGGATGTACGCCTGAAGGCGAGCACGGTCACGATGGACGACCTGCCCAAACTCCCCAAGGCGGGTAAGGTCGCATCGCGCGAGAAAATTGGTGTGATGGGAATTGAGACGGTGGCGTTCGACAACGGCACTAAGCTGACGCTGTTCGCCAATGACGCCGAGCCGGAAAAGGTGCGCATCAATGTGCGATTCGGTCACGGCCTGCTCGACATGTCCCCGACAAAGGCACAGCCGACCTGGGCGGCGAGTTATGTTCTCGCGGCCAATGGCATCGGCAAGCTCGGCCAGCGCGAACTCGACGACCTGACCAATGGCCGCCGTCTCGGCTTCGATTTCAATACCGATACCGATGCTTTCGAAATGGGGGCGGTTACACGGCCTGCGGACTACCGGGATCAATTGCGCCTGTTCGCGACGAAGCTTTATGTGCCCGGTTGGGCGCCTGAGCCGGTCGAACGTGCGAAAGCAGGTCTATTGGCGGCGCAAGATGCGGCGACGACCTCGCCCAATGCGGTGCTGGGGCATGAACTCGGATGGCTGCTGCGCGACAAGGATATGCGCTTCCACATGCCCGACAAGGCAGAGATTGCCGCGCTGACGCCGGGCACGTTCCGCGCTTTCTGGGAGCCGATTCTCGCGGCCGGCCCTATCGAAGTGCAGATTTTCGGCGATGTGAGCGCCGATGAGGCAATCGCGGCGGTGGCCGAGACGTTCGGGGCTTTGCCCAAGCGCAAGTCATTGCCGGTCGCGCAGGCCGCGCGGGAAGTCCATTTCCCGGCCCATAATGCGTCTCCGCTCGTGCTGACGCACAAAGGCGACAAGGATCAGGCCGCAGCGGTGATCGCCTGGCCGACCGGCGCTGGCCTCGACAATGCAAACGAAGCCCGGCAGCTCGATATTCTCGCGCAGATCATCACGGATCGCCTGTTCGAGAAGCTGCGCGTTATTGACGGCGCGGCCTATAGCCCCAACGCGTCATCCGACTGGCCATTCGCCTTTGATACGGGGCAAGGCTATCTGATGGTCACCAGCCAGATCAAACCGGAGCGTGTCGATTATTTCTTCACGCTGGTGCGCGAGATCGCGGCGGATCTGGCGGCCAATCCGGTCAGCGACGATGAACTGGGCAGGGTGCTGGTTCCCACGCAACAGATGCTGGCGCGGGCAAGCACCGGCAATGCGTTCTGGATGAGCCAGATGGAAGGGGCAACACAGGATGTGCGCTACATCGCCGCAATGAACAGCATGCCGCGCGATATGCTGACCGTCTCGGCGGAGCAACTGCGCGCCCTCGCCGCCAAATATCTGGTCGACGACAAAAGCTATTCGGTCAAAGTGGTGCCCCAAACCGCGCAATAAACGCGGTTCAGACCGAAACCTGATCGATCCAGTCCTGCAGATTATAATGGTTGGTGACGCGGGCGATCTTGCCGTCGGTAAATTCAAAAAAGGTGCCCACGCGCAGGCGATAGGTTTGCCCCTTTGCGGGAGGCAGGTCGCTGTCGGTTTTCAGGTAGTTGCCGGTCAGCATGAACTCGGCTGCCCCGCGCGTGCCGTCGGGTGATACGAACAGCTGCGGATCGATGACCTGCTCGCGATAGCACTCGTCCATATGCGCCAGAAACTCGGTAAAGGCCGCCTTGCCGTGCCGGGGTTCGCCCTGGCACGGCTCATGCGTGACATCATCGGTCAGCAGCGCCAGCATCGCGGACGAATCATGCGCGTTAAAGGCGTCGTAATAGGCGGCAAGTGTCTCGATGCTCATGCAGCTTGTTCCCGTTTCAGGCAGTTTTAGAGGATATATTTGCTGAGGTCGGTGTCACGCGAAATACTCGCGAGCTGTTCGTCGACATAGGCGGCATCGATCACCAGCGTTTCGCCATTGCGATCCTCTGCGTCGAAGCTCACATCCTCCAGCAGCTTTTCCATAACGGTCTGAAGCCTGCGCGCGCCAATATTCTCGACCTGCTCATTCACTTCGGCGGCGATGCGGGCGACGGCGCGAATGCCTTCACCGGTCAGGTCTATCGTCACGCCTTCGGTGCTGAGCAACGCCCGGTACTGCTCAGGAAGCGATGCCTTTGTGTCCGACAGGATCGATACGAAATCTTCCTCCGTCAGGCCCTTCAGCTCCACGCGGATGGGCAGGCGGCCCTGCAATTCGGGCAGCAAGTCGCTGGGCTTGGCCACATGAAATGCGCCGCTCGCGATGAACAGGATATGGTCGGTCTTGAGCGGACCATATTTTGTCGCAACCGTTGTACCCTCGATCAATGGCAGCAGGTCGCGCTGGACGCCTTCACGGCTGACCGATCCGCCGCGCACATCGCTGACGGCGATCTTGTCGACTTCATCGAGGAACACGATGCCGTTCTGCTCAGCATCGTTCAGCGCAGCGCGATTGAGATCGTCGGTATCGAGTCGCTTGTCCTGCTCTTCTTCGACAAGCTTGTCCCATGCGTCGGCCACGCGCATCTTGCGCCGCTTCTTTTGTTGCTGACCGAATGCCTTGCCCATCAGGTCGCTCAGGTTGATCATGCCGACCTGCCCGCCCATACCGGGAATTTCCATTGGCATATTAGGTGCGTCGGCCACTTCGATTTCTACCTCGGCATCGTTCATCTGGTTGGATTCAATGCGCTGGCGGTAGGAGAGGCGGGTCGCCTCGCTCGCTTCCTTGCCGGTCAACGCGTCGAGCAGACGCTCCATCGCCGCTTCGGACGCGGCAACGCGCACGGCCTCGCGCCGCCGGTCGCGCTCCAGCCGGACAGCTTCCTCGACCAGATCGCGCACGATCTGCTCCACATCGCGTCCGACATAGCCGACCTCGGTAAACTTCGTTGCCTCGACCTTCACAAACGGCGCATCGGCCAGCTTGGCGAGGCGGCGCGAAATTTCGGTCTTGCCGCAGCCGGTGGGGCCGATCATCAGGATGTTCTTGGGCGTCACCTCATCGCGCAGATCCGGGCTCAATTGCTGACGGCGCCAGCGATTGCGCAGCGCCACGGCGACCGCGCGCTTTGCTTCCTTTTGTCCGATGATATGTTCGTCCAGCGCGGCGACAATGGCCTTGGGGGTCAGTTCAGAATTCATGAAAGTCTCTCGGCAGGGTCAGGCGGCGCTATCGAGCGCCTCCATTGTGATATTTTCGTTTGTGTAGACGCACAGGTCAGCGGCAATCGCCATCGCCTTGCGGGCTATTGTTTCGGCATCGCTCTCATATTCGGTAAGTCCGCGTGCGGCGGAGAGCGCGAAATTTCCGCCCGAACCGATGGCGGCAAGACCATCGACGGGCTCCAGCACGTCGCCATTGCCCGTCAGGATCAGCGTCACGTCCTTGTCCGCAACGGCCATCATCGCTTCGAGATTGCGCAAATATTTGTCGGTCCGCCAGTCCTTTGCCAGCTCCACTGCCGCGCGCATGAGCTGACCATTATGTCGTTCCAGCTTGGCCTCTAGCCGTTCGAACAGGGTGAAGGCATCGGCGGTTGCTCCTGCGAATCCGCCAATGACGGATCCGTCATGCAGGCGGCGCACCTTGCGCGCATTTGGTTTCATCACCGTTTGTCCCATCGTGACCTGACCGTCACCAACTACGACGACGCGGCCATTTTTGCGGACGGAGAGGATAGTGGTGCCGTGCCATTGGGGCAGGCCATTGGAGGATGCGTTGGTCATAAAGCGCGATATGGGCAGCTTGCCATGGCGGTTCAAGCACAGGGTTGACATATTGCGCTGCACAATGGAACCTTTGGCTCAGGGATTCGTATTGCTATGAATATGACGCTAGAACTTTCCAGCCTCTATGCCCGCGTAGGCGACCTGGTCAAATCGGCTGGAATTGACAATTTTCATTTTGAAAACAATATATTGTTGATGTGTGGTGTGCGCTATGCAGTGGAAAGCTGCGAATGTGATGATCCTGAATGCTGCGGGTTGACGCTACGGCGTACAAGCGATGGACCAAGTGGTCTCGCTGCGGCGCAGTAGGGGTTCGCCGCCGCGAAATCTGCTTTTTCTCCCCGTAATTCGGCCGTTTGACAGGGGTTGCGCACCGCGCTCTGCTTGACTCTGCGGATGGCCGGTGCCAAGGCGCTGCATCCCAAACCCCAGCGGTTTTCGGGGCGCGTAGCTCAGTGGTAGAGCACACCCTTCACACGGGTGGGGTCGCAAGTTC
>CAYGOH010000015.1:0-1553 GCA_964351385.1 uncultured Sphingobium sp.
GCTGTAACAAGCTTCACGCCGAGTTTAAGCAGGGTCTGGTGAACGGCCTCTCGCTCGGATGTATATTTGAGCAGCGGGGAAGGTTCCGGATCAGGGGTAAGGAGCGTGACATCCAGCCCTTGCTTGGCAAGCTTCTCGGCGATTACACCTCCAAGATAATAGCCTTCATCGTCATTTATAACGACCGGCCCTTCGATCGTCCGGCCCGCCATCACGTCATCGGGCGTGATGACGTGCGGCTGGTCCCAACCGTTGACGGGAAATCTGTTCGCTTTGCCGATTCCGTCCCGGTCCCATGTCGATCCGGTTGCGACGACTATCGTTGTGAAGTCGAAATCGGCCACATCGGAAGCTTGAATTTCGCTTCCGAGGTAAATGTCGACATTCGCCAGCTTATGGATCTGACCAATTCGATAATCGGCTACGCGCCGGTAGGTGGACAGACCGGGAAGCGCCGATTCAAGCACGGAGCGTCCACCCAGAAAATTGCTCCGTTCCGAAAGCGCAACAGAATAGCCACGCCTTCCAAGCGTGAGAGTCGCTTCGAGTCCTGCCGGGCCGCCCCCAATTACCAGGATGCGTTCATCGGACATTTTTACCGGAACCCGCTCCGGGTGCCAGCCGCGCCGCCACTCTTCGCCGGTTGTCGGGTTTTGCGTGCAACGAATTGCGCCGCCCATATATTGCATGGAAAGGCACGTGTTGCAGCCTATGCACTCACGAATATCCTCGATGCGGCCTTCTTCTATTTTCTTTGGCAGAAAAGGGTCGGCAATCGACGGACGCGCCGCACCGATCAGATCGACCAACCCATTTTTGATGAGCGACACCATGCGATCTGGCGACGTGTATCTCCCGACAGCGACCACCGGCTTGGTTGTCACCTGTTTCACGAAGGCAGTGAATGGCTCCTGCCACCCTTCGTCGGCAAAGCGGGCAGTCATCACATCGAGATTGATGTTCTGAACATTGACATCCCACAGATCGGGCAGCTCGGCCAGCATCTCGACGACCCGCCGACCATCGCCGCTACAGGTGTAACCCGCATCGCCAAGGCCTTCGTCCACCCCAAAACGGACGGCAACGGCACAGTCGGATCCGATCTCTTCTTTGGTGTCCTCGATCAACTCACGCAAAAGCCTGGCGCGATTCTCGATAACGCCCCCATATTCATCCGTTCGCCGGTTGACACGCTGCGTAATAAAGTCGCCGGGCAAGCCCATCATGTGGCTTGCGTAGACATATACGATGTCGAATCCGATATCGCGTGCGCGCCGGGCAGCAGCGCGGTGCCATCTTCTGACATCGCTGATATCCTGTTTGTCCATCTGCCGGACGACAGCCGGTACATCCATTGCGGGCCTGGGCGAGGCCGACATCGGGCGCTCTCTGGACATGCGGTTTCCGGCGAGGGCGCCCTGATGGGTCAATTCGCACCCGGCAAGGGCGCCATGCTTTTGAACCGCCTCGACCATAAGCTGAAGCCCAGGCTTATCATCATCCGACCAGAGCCGCTCCCCGCCGCTGGGGGAGGAATCCGATGAAGGATGGAT
>CAYGOH010000015.1:1563-20691 GCA_964351385.1 uncultured Sphingobium sp.
AGAGTTCGGTGTTCACGACGCCCCATCCGCCCTCTGCCTTTATCTCTCGAAACTTTGCAGTCGCGTGCGGCGAAAATGTGCCAAGCGCAGTACAATGCGGGACTTGGTAAAAGCGATTTTTGGTCGTCTTGGGACCAATTTTTACGGACTCAAAGAGAACATCGTACCGCGGATCACGTGCCATGCTGAATCCCCTTGTTCCTGTTCAAACCGATCGCAGAAAATCCGCATGCGCCGTCGAGCCTCGCAATGCCCTTGCGCTCGTTGTAACGGACCATTTCTCCCTTACGGCCGACATATAGCTTTGCAAACGCGGCCGAACTTCCCACAGATTAGCGGGCATGCGGCTCAAAGCGCGCCAAACGATAAGGTTTCGGATCGATGATCGGGGTCGAACCTGTCAGAAGGTCAGCCGCAAGCTCGCCCGCTGCCGGCGCGGTGCCGAAGCCATGCCCCGAAAAACCAGAGCAGACGACTAATCCCGGCACGCCAGAAACATGATCGATTATCGGCAAGGAATCCGGCGTAACGTCCACTGTTCCTGCCCAAACTTCCGCGATTTCGGCGTCATCGAACATAGGCCAGGCCGCGCGGACGTTGACGAAGGCTTCTTGGATTGCGCGCTGGTCGACCGAGGGATCTTTCCTCCTGACACGCTCAAAAGGAGAAGGGCCTTCGGATTTCCAACGACGAGGCAAGGCAAGGTCATCAAAAAATTCACGCCCGAACGCGACACGCAGATATCGACCTTGCGATCTGAGAGACGATAAGTATTTGTGTCCGATTAGTAAATGATCCAGCGTGATCGGTGCTTTAACAGCGCTGCGCTGGGTAATTATATAGCCGCCATCGGCGCGCTTGCGAAAAGAGAAATCCGGTCCGCCAACCGCTATCTCGGTGGTCGCTGCCTTGTTAACAGAGCGGGCCACCGAAACTGTAAGCGGCAAGGTGGGAAAGCCGATGCCCAGGTTGCCAAGAAAGCGTCGCGACCATAAGCCGCCTGCCAACAGGACCGTGTCGCAGCTGATATCGCCGCGCTCGGTAACCACCCCTGTAACCCGGCCCGCGGAGCGGACGAGTGAGCGCACGGCGCAATTCTCGACGACGATAGCGCCTTTGGCCATAGCGGCGCGCGCAATGGCGGACGCTGCGAGCGACGGCTCGGCGCGCCCATCGGACGGAGTGTAGATGCCACCAGCCCATTTCCCCTGTCCCCCAGGAACCAACCGATCGATCTCGCCCGGGGTTAAAAGGCGCGAGTCGAGATCGAGGGGTTCCACAGAGCGGATCCAGGCCTCATGAGGCTCCATCTCCGCCTCGCTCTTGGCAAGGAAGAGAATGCCAGCCTCTCGATAGCCAACATCTGATCCTAGTCGCTGCGGCAGGCGAGCCCAGAGGCGGTCGGATGCGACCGCCAAGGGCACGTCGGCTGGAGCTCGGCTCGTCTTGCGGATCCAGCCTTGGTTGCGCGACGATTGCTCACCGGCGACCACACCCTTCTCAAGCACTACAACCGGAATACCGCGCTCGCTGAGCGTAAGTGCTGCGACCAGACCGACAATCCCGCCCCCGATTATTACTACAGGAACGGAAGACGGAAAGCCATCACATGTTTGTACAGGCGCGATATGTGGTGCCACGAGCCTATCCTTGATAGGAAAATAGAGATTTGATTATATAAAAAGCACAATAAATTAAACGAACTGATGCTAAATATTTCTCACTTCTACATTTCCCTTTGAAGCCCCTCTATAAGCAGTGACTTCAATCTCGACTTTGTAAACTGTCGAACTGAGCGGCGGACAAGTCAAGGTCATTGCGGGATCGATACCGCGGAACCGCTCTCCCACCTTAGCCATGACAGCGGGCGTGTCGGAAGGATCCTGAATGAAGATACGCGAGGCTACAACATCGCCCAAGCTCGCATCGACCGCCTGCAACGCGCGTTCGACATTAGCCAGGACCTGCTCCGTTTGCTCCGTGATATCCTCTGGAATCTCCTGAGTCAGAGGATTGCGCCCTGCGGTGTTTGAAACGAAGATCAAATTATCGACGCACACCAGCCGCGAGTAGCTCGCCTGGTCCTCATACCGTGAACCCGTTTTGAGCTTCACAATCTCAACCATATAATCTCCAACTCAGAGTAGAGGCTTTGGAAAACAAAAAGGCGCGTTCAGTCCATTGCGTCACCGCAAGGCCGGCACATCCCAAAGATTGAGCGACTGACCGACGCCGCGCGCAAGGGCGTTGCGATAAACGACGGTGCCCCAGGCAACATCCTCGACTGGCATTCCGCCAACAGACAAGATGATGATTTCCTCATCGTTCTGCCGACCCGGGGCCTCCCCAGCGACGATACGACCAAGATCCTCGAGATCTTCTTTCTCCATCCGTCCACTGGCAATCATATCCATGAACTTTACACCGATAATCGGTATAATGTTGTGCGCAGGCTTGGGCAGTTCATCAAACCAGGCTTCGTAGAGACCGGTGTTGTCGACGACCTTTCGGACGTCTTTAGCCCCCATCGCCTCGTCAATCTCACAGCTCGATGGCATCGCCAGAAACGCGCCCGGCTTCACCCATTCACGCTTGACGATAGGATAGGTGGAAGGATCGCCAGCTGCGCCCGAACCGCAGTAACTAACTATATCGGAACCGCGAACAACAGCCTCTATCGAGTCAACGACCTCAATGTTTGTGATCTGTGGCATGTCCGCCTTGAGCCAGTCCAGAAAGCTGTCGAGACTTGCCTTGCCGCGTGCCTTGATCTTGATCGTGTCGATTCCAGGACAGACGGCATGCAGCGCCATGAGCGTTGTCTTACCCATGACACCTGGACCTACCAATCCGAAAACTTTGGAATCTTTTCGCGCAAGATGGCGTGCCCCCACACCTGGGATCGCTCCGGTCCGGTAAGCCGACAAGAGATTCGCGGACATGAAGGCAAGCGGGGCGCCCGTATCGGCGTCGTTGAGCACAAAGGTAAGGATCGAACGCGGCAAACCCTTTTCCCGGTTTTCGAGATTCGATCCATACCATTTCACGCCTGCGGTCCGAAAACGGCCGCCAAGATAAGCAGGCATCGCCATGAAACGGCGGTCGGCGGTTCCCTTTGGCATGTCAGGAAACGGCGAGTTTTCTGGAAACAAGACCATCGCCCCATGGGAATCGTTGTTCGCCCCTGCCATGCGGTAATCCCCATGCCACAACAGGCCGAACATTTCCTCCATGGTGTCGACGCACATCGCCATATCGGTAACGCCAGCTTTGATCATGTCTTGCTCTGACAAATACAAGAAATCTATTTTTGCCGATCCGGTCATGAGTACACCTTCTTTATTGTCTAAAGCTGTCATTCGAAAATGACTGAAAGAGATCACCAACTTCCCAGGCATTGATGCCTACAGGCATGCCGTTGGACAAATATCGCTAGCCAGTAGTGTCAGGAAACTGTTGCTCTGGTCCAGCCTCTGTCGCCGCGACACCTTGAAAGTCGCAGACACTGTTGTTCTGTATCCATCAGCAAGGAACCGCCAGCGGCAGCCAAGCAAGCGAAATCGCCAGTGCGGAACGGGCCAAACCGTCAGCAAATCAAGCAATCATTACACTTTACCCCTTTCAACTTACTTCTCTCTGCCAATCGAGCTAAAATGCCGTCTTCAGAAACACCTGAGACCTGCCGCCTCGACTCCTCCTCGCGGAAAACACGAATCTGCCGCCAGCAGGAGCCGGTCGAACAAAAATGCAGTAAATTACTTTAATGTATAATTATGGCTATGGTCAACGCTTCTGCGAGACAGCCGAAACAAACCCATTGGAGCAAATTTTTCGGGAATTGCATATCCCATTTTAATCACATTATTTCAACTACTTAGTATTACCTCATGACCGCCGAAACCTCACCGGTCACGCCGATTTTCCGCTTCTGGTTAAAATCAGCAGTCGCATAAATTAGTTGCGAATGGTGACAAAATTGCTACGAAAGTGAGGCGTGCGCGCCTGATTCGATTTCGCGAAGAGGTGATATCAAGACCGATCCCGCGCACGACCTGAGGAGCCCAAATGTACGCCATAACCGATCCCGCAGGCGGCCCGTGCTGACCAGCGCCTCGCTGTCCACCATCTTCGTGGCGCCCCGCGCTGCTGGCGGCGGCGCTGGTCGCTTCGGTTTGGGCGACGCAGTGCCCTGCGCGCAGCCGGTCCAATCGTGCTGACGCAAGGAGCTTCATTGATGGCCAATCTGGCGCCGTCTCAATCCTTCCACCTCATTCCTGACATGGAAAAGGAATACTGCATGTCCGTCGGCGTGCGCGCCGGAGACTTTTTGTTCATCGGCGGACTCTTTGCCGTGGACGACGAAGGCAATGCCCTCCACCCCAATGACGCAGCCATGCAGTTCGAGGTCATCTATGGGCAGATGGGTCGCGTGCTCGCCGCCCATGGCGGCACGGCCGCCGATGTGGTCAGCGAGACAATCTATTACGGCTGCTCGGCGGAGGAATATAGCCAGCGGCTGTTTCCGCACAGACAGGCGTTCTACCGAGGCTGCAATGGCCCGTCGGTGGTTGGCGTGCGGGTCGCCGGTTTCATTGAGGGAGCCATCCAGGTCGAGGTCACAGCCATCGCCTATCTGCCGGTTCGCGCATGAGCGGGTGATGTGTGCTGAACGGTCTGGTCTGAAGGCGGCGTCGGGAGTCTTGGGCTATCGTGCGCGATCTCGTGTAACTGATGTAAGAATTGGGTGAACCATGTACGCTTATAAAATGCTCATCGATGGACAACTGGTTGAGGGCGCGAAGACGATTGAAATCGTCAACCCCGCGACGGGCGAGCCCTTCACGACTGCTCTCGTAGCGGACGAAGACCAGCTCAACGCCGCCGTGGCGGCGGCGCGACGCGCTTTTCCCGCCTGGGCAGCAACGTCCTGGAGCAAGCGTCGGGATTGTCTCCTGCTGTTAGCGCAACGGCTTGAGGAAGAGGCCGATCACTTTGCGCGTCTGCTTGTCAAAGAACAGGGCAAGCCCCTGGCAGAGGCGCGGTTCGAAATTGGCGCCACGGTGCAGGGGATACGCTATTACGCCAGCGTCGAACTGCCTGCCGAAACGCGAAGCCATGCAAATGGCAGCTACCAGATTGAGCGCCGCCCGCTGGGCGTCGTTGCGGCGATCACGCCTTGGAATTATCCATTGATCCTGGCAAGCAACAAATTCGGCCCTGCCCTGCTGACCGGTAACACCGTGATATTGAAGCCTGCGCCGACCACGCCGCTGACAAGCCTTGAATTGGGCCGGCTGGCGTGCGAGATTTTTCCCCGGGGCGTGTTCAATGTCATTGCTGACGATAACGATCTTGGCCCGCGCCTCACCAGCCATCCCGACATTGCCAAGATTTCCTTCACGGGCTCGACCGGCACCGGCAAGCGCGTCATGCAAGGCGCGGCAGAGACATTGAAGCGGGTGACGCTGGAAATGGGCGGCAATGACCCGGCCATCGTCCTCAAGGACGCCGATGTGGAGGGCGCGGCGCAGGGTCTCGCCGCCACCGCGTTCCTCAACGCGGGCCAGATCTGCGCAGCGCCCAAGCGCCTTTATGTCGCCGACGAGATTTACGACGCTTTTTGTGAACGGCTGGTCGCGGCAGCCAAAGCATTAAAGCTCGGCGCGGGGGACGAAGACGGCGTCACTCTCGGCCCCATCCAGAACAGCCTGCAGTTCGACAAAGTACGCGAGATTATCGAGGAGGCGGCATCCCAGGGCAGGGTCCTGACCGGCGGTCATACAGCCAACCGTCCTGGCTTTTTCATAGAGCCGACGGTGATCGCCGATCTCGACGACGAGGCCCGGCTGGTCGCTGACGAACAGTTTGGGCCTGTCGTGCCGGTTCTACGCTTTTCCGATGAGGCGGATGCGATTTCCCGGGCCAACGCCGGCCCCTCCGCCCTCGGCGCCTCCATCTGGTCGCGCGACATCGCTCGCGCTCGCCCTCTCGCGCGCGAACTCGAAGCCGGTTCGGTGTGGATCAATCAGCATGTCGCCATTTACCCCGACATACCTTTCTCGGGCGCGAAACAGTCCGGTGTCGGAACGGAGGGCGGCATTGAAGGCGTGTGCGAATTCACCCGCCTCCAAGTGATCAATGCCGCGACATGATGGACAGGGGATTGGATAATGGAAAAGGGGGATGCCGTGATCAGGAATTCGGATGATGGACTAGCGATGACGAACCGGCCCGTCGACCGGCGTTCACTGATAAGGTTCGGCGCTGCCGCAGCTGGCGCGGTTGCGCTGGCGAGCTGCGCAAAGGAAAACCCGGGGCGCGAGACACGCGATGGCGGCGGCGAAGGCGGCCCCTATGATGTCGCCGTCATCGGTGCGGGTTATGCCGGCATCACGGCCGCGCGCGACCTTGCCGCCAAGGGCTGGCGCGTGGTCGTGCTGGAAGCGCGGCCACGCATCGGCGGACGCACTTTCACCAGCGAGTTTCTCGGCCGCAAGGTGGAATTGGGAGGATCGTCCGTCCACTGGGTACAGCCGCATGTCTTCACGGAAATGCAGCGCTACGGCTTCGACTTCGAAGAAGTGCCTCTCTACGATCTCGACGCATCCTATATCATGACGTCGGATGGAGCCGTCCACAATGTGCCGCCCGCGAAGTTCGACACCCTTTACAACGACGCGTTCAACAGATTCTGCGCCAACTCGCGCACATTGTTTCCACAACCATACAAGCCCTTCGCCAACCCCGAAGTGCTGAAGATCGATGACATCTCGGCGGCTCAGCACCTTGCGTCACTCGGCCTCGATCCGCTGGGGAAAGCGGCATTGAGCGCAGAACTCGTACTCTATGCCGGTGGCCCGACATCAACATTCAGCTATGCGAGTTTCGTCAAACTTTTCGCTCTCGCGGCGTGGGATCCTTTCACCTTCACTGACTCGGAGAAGCACTGGCATATCGCCAATGGCGGAACCGCTGCATTGGCCAAGGCAATCCTTGACGACAGCAAGGCCGATGTGCGGCTCGGCACTGTGGTCAAAGAAGTAGAACAGAGCGACAAGGGCGTCACCCTCAGGACTGCCGACGGACAAACAGTCGAGGCAAGAGCTGCTGTCTTCACTCTGCCTACCGCTGTCTATCCAGACATCAACTTCAAGCCAGGACTGTCATCCGCCAAACGTGAATTTATCGCCCATGGCGATAGCGCCGACGGCGCCACGATGTACATGAAAGTAAAAAAGAACCTCGGTAACACCTTTGCCTTTTGCGATGATCCAAACCCGTTGAACGCAATCCAGACCGAGGAATTCGGTGACGACGGCACGATCCTGAAGGCGACGCTCGGTCGGCAATCGCTGATTGACATGAACGATCTAGACGCTGTCGGTGCGGAACTGCGAAAGATCCATCCCGATGCGGAAATCACCGACATCGCACCCTATAATTGGGTCAAGGATCCGTTCTCGAAACAAGCATGGCCGGCCTACAAGGTCGGATGGTTCAAAAAATACAAGGACATGGCAAAGCCCGAAGGCCGCCTGTTCTTCGCCGGCTCCGCTACTGCCGACGGCTGGCACGAATACATTGACGGCGCGGTGGAAAGCGGAATTCGTGCTTGTCGGGAAGTCACTGAAAAGCTTGCGCGCAAGGAGGCGGCAAATGGATAAAGCTCATATTGGCAAATTTAGGCTGGCGCTCTTGTCGGCACTGTGCCTGGCCGGAACGGCGGCTTGTTCCAAGCCTGCGGAGGATAGTAAAGACAGCAACCCCGGAGCCAGCGTTGAGGCGACCTCGTCGACTCCTGCTGCTGGATCGAGCGACTATGCGACGCTGGCCGCCGATGCGGGACAGGTCGAAGCGGGCAAGAAACTGTTCAGCAACTGCGCGGTGTGTCATTCAGTCGATCCTGGCACCCCTTCGCCAGCAGGTCCGCAGCTCATAGCGGTGGTCGGCCGCGAGATCGCAGGAGCCGAAGACTTCCCCTATTCGCAGGCGCTAATAAATGCCGATGGCTCATGGACTCCAGAGAAGCTTGACGAGTTTCTGAAGGATCCGATGGCGGCTTATCCGGGCACCTCGATGGCCTTTGGGGGGCTTGCGAAGGAGGCGGATCGCAAGGCGATCATCGCATATCTTGCAAGCATTCAACCGAAATGACCCCCACCGGCGCAATGAAGCTGTCGGCCCCATTCGTGAAGCGATTGGATGGCCGATATTCCCGCTTATGATCCTCACCGGAATCTTAGCCGATTTTATAGCACCAAATTTGTGATGAAAGTTTCAAAATGAAAAGCCTATCTGAAATTGTCAGTTCCTTCATGGGGACGTTCAACACCGGTGATTTTGAGGCGATGCTGGAATTCTTTTCGGAGGGCAGCGTCTACATCGATCCATACGGCGTCGAACATAACGGGGTTTCCGCCATTGGGGATGCGCTCGCGCCCAGCTTTGAGGTATCCGATAGCAAGTCCCATTATCAGATTACCTCGACCATTATCGATGAAGGCCAATCCATGGCGCTTGTTACTTGGACTTTGTTCATAACTGCGCCGGACGGAACAAAATCCGCGATCGACGGCCTGGATATACTTCACGTCCAAGATGGCAAGATTGTGATGAAGAATGCCTTCTGCAAGGCGAACGAACTCACCATTCGGAAGGTCGCTTGACGCCGCCTAATTCTCGACGGGAAAGCGCCCGGGAACCTTGCTGTAATTGAAATCGCCGATCCCTTTCAAGGGCAGGATAGCGTTTGAGGAACTCCGAAAACCAGCATCCAGGCGGTCACTGATTGATTAATTTGCCGATGGAGCGACTTATGCGAGATCCACGCTATGACATCCTCTTTGAACCCGTACAAATCGGACCGGTCAAGACCAAGAACCGATTTTACGTTGTCCCGCACGCGATCAGCATGGGGATGTCGTCAATGGATGAGATGGTCGCCTACCGAAAAACGCGCGCCGAAGGCGGCTGGGGGGTGGTCTGCATTGAAGAAACGATGATCCACGAAACGTCGGATCACGCCCCCCTGCCCGATCCGTGCCTGTACAATGACAAGCATATCGAGCCAATCTCGCGCATTGTCGCGGCCGTGAAGGAACATGGAGCGCTGGCTGGGGTCGAGTTGGCTCACGCCGGCGCGTCGGGACCGGCAGCCTACTATCGCGAGCATCCGCTGTCTCCAACAACCAAGTTTCCTCACTATTTTTACAATCCGATTTCCGCCAGAACAATCGACAAGCAGGACATCGCCGATTTCCGCCGCTGGTATCGCGATGCCGCCGTTCGCGCCAAGACAGCGGGATTCGACATCATTTATGTCTATTGCGCGCACAATCTGTCGCTGTTGCAGGACTTTCTCGATACCAAGACAAACAAGCGAACCGATGAATATGGCGGCGTGTTCGAGAACCGTGTGCGCTTGCTCCGGGAAACGCTATGCGACGTAAAGGACGCGGTCGGAAATAGCTGTGCGGTCGCCGTTCGTTTCGCCGTGGAGGATCGGCGAAGAGTATCGAACATCACCGCGCAGGAAGACGGACGCCGGGTTGTGGAAGCCTTGGCCGATGTTCCTGATCTTTGGGACGTCAACGTAAGCGATTGGCCGTGGGATAGCGGCAGTAGCCGCTTCTTCGAAGAAGGCCAGCAGGAACCGTTTATAGACTTCGTGAAGAAGGTGACGAACAAGCCGGTGGTCGGCGTTGGGCGCTTCACGTCCCCCGACGCCATGGTAAGCCAGATCAAGCGCGGCATTCTGGATCTGATCGGCGCCGCCCGCCCCTCCATTGCCGATCCATTCCTGCCGAACAAGATTGATGAGGGGCGCCACGACGATATTCGCGAATGCATCGGGTGCAACGCTTGCACCGCGGAAGTCATGACGTCCGTGCGGATCCGCTGCACCCAAAATCCCTCGGCCGGTGAAGAACATCTGATGGGCTGGCATCCCGAAAATGTGCCACCGGCGGACGACCCCGACAAGAATATTCTTGTTGTGGGTGGAGGGCCTGCCGGACTGGAAGCTGCTCACACACTGGCCAAGCGCGGTTATCAGGTTTCGATTGCCGACGCAGGATCCGAATGGGGCGGACGTCTTGTGCGCGAGCGCAAGATGCCGCGCCTAAGCGCTTGGGGGCGCGTGGTCGACTATCGCGTCGGTCAGCTCCAGACGATGGCGAATGTGAACATGTACCTCGACAGCATGTTGACCGCTGAGGACGTCGCCGGTTTCGGGGCTGACCATGTCATTGTGGCGTCAGGTGCAACATGGCGTGGGGACGGAGTCGGCCGCAATCATGATGAGCCGATACCAGGACATGACCTGCCCCATGTTTTCAATCCCGAAAACATACTGGACGGCAACCTGCCAAGCGGCGATGTCATCGTGTATGATGAAGATTATTTTTACATGGCCACGGTGGTCGCGGAACGTCTCGCTCGCGCCGGCTGCAAGGTTACATATGTTACGACCGCAAGCGATCCCGCGCCTTGGACGTTAAACACGTTGGAAATGGTCCACGTCATCAATTCCATGAACGAAATCGGCATCGAAATTGTCGTCGGCACTTCGATCGTCAGCATTTCAGAGGGCAAAGTCGTTACCAGCCGCCTGCTCACCGGCGCCGAACAAGTCCGATCTGCCGATGCGGTGGTATTGGTTACCGGACAGATTTCGGACGACAATCTCTACCATGAACTTGTCAAAAAACGCGAAGCCGGAGAAATAGCCTCCTTAGAGCGCATCGGAGATTGCCTTGGCCCGGGACAGATCGCCCAGGCCACCAGAGATGGCCGAAAGGCCGGCATGCGGTTTGGCGCGCACGCCCACTGAGAAAGATAGGCTGATCCCGATTTCAAATAAATTCCGGGAGTTGCAACAAGCCGCAACGCAATGGAGACTTCGATGAAAATCCTCGTGCCCGTGAAGCGGGTGATCGACTATAATGTAAAGCCGCGGATCAAGGCCGACGGCCCGGGTGTTGACCTGGCCAATGTAAAGATGAGCATGAACCCCTTCGACGAAATCGCCGTCGAGGAAGCGATCCGCCTGAAGGAAAAGGGCGTGGCGAGCGAAATCGTGGCGGTTTCCGTCGGACCGGCCAAGGCGCAGGAAACGCTGCGCACGGCCCTGGCCATGGGCGCGGACCGGGCAATCCTGGTGCAGACCGACGATGTGGTCGAGCCGCTGGCGGTTGCCAAGATTCTTAAGGGTATTGCTGACGAGGAACGGCCTGGCCTCGTCATCCTCGGAAAGCAGGCGATCGACGACGACTGCAACCAAACGGGCCAGATGCTCGCTGCCCTCATGGGCCGTCCGCAAGGCGCCTTCGCCAGCAAGGTTGATTATAAGGACGATTGTCTGCTGGTGACGCGCGAGGTGGACGGTGGTTTCGAAACTGTTCGCCTAGCGCTGCCAGCCATCGTCACCGCGGATTTGCGCCTCAACGAGCCACGCTATGCCTCGCTGCCCAATATCATGAAGGCCAAGTCCAAGCCGCTGGCCACCAAGTCGCCGGCTGACTACGGCGTCAGCACCACGCCCCGCCTCAAAACACTGAAGGTCTCCGAGCCGCCGGTACGCCAGGCGGGCGTCAAGGTGCCCGACGTGGACACCCTCGTCGCCAAGCTCAAGGAACTCGGAGTAGTCTGATGTCGAAAATTCTCGTCTGGGTCGAACACGACAACGCCTCCATCAAGGAGGCGACCTTCACCGCCGTCACCGCCGCGTCGCAGATCGGTGAAGTCCACCTGATCGTCGCCGGGTCGGACTGTTCTGCTGCCGGTCAGGCCGCCGCGCAGATCGCTGGCATAGCGAAGGTCTACGTTGCCGACAACGCCGCCTATGCCAACGCACTCGCAGAAAATGTCGCGCCGCTGATTGTCGATCTTATGAGCCAGTACGACGCCTTCGTGGCGCCAGCCACCTCCAACGGCAAGAATATCGCGCCACGCGTCGCCGCGCTGCTCGATGTCATGCAGATCTCCGACATCCTCTCGGTCGAAGGCCCGACGACCTTCACCCGTCCGACCTATGCGGGCAACGCCATCGCGACAGTCGAAAGTTCTGACGCCAAGATGGTGATTACCGTGCGCGGCACCGCCTTCGCCAAGGCGGCCCCGGAAGGCGGCTCGGCTTTGGTGGAGTCAGTTGCCGGCAGCGGCGATGCGGGCCTCTCCAGCTTCGTTAGCGCCGAGATCGCCTTGAACGAGCGCCCCGAACTCACATCGGCGAAGATTATCATCGCGGGCGGTCGTGCGCTGAAGGACGCGAACACATTCGAGGATACCATCTTCCCACTCGCCGACAGGCTTGGCGCGGCGGTGGGCGCCAGCCGCGCCGCGGTAGATGCAGGCTATGTACCCAATGATTATCAGATCGGCCAGACGGGCAAGATCGTCGCCCCTGAAATCTATATCGCGATCGGCATTTCGGGTGCCATCCAGCACCTTGCCGGCATGAAGGATTCCAAGACCATCATCGCCATCAACAAGGACGAGGACGCGCCGATATTCCAGATCGCTGACTTCGGCCTCGTCGCCGACCTGTTCGACGCCGTGCCGGAATTGACCCGAAACCTTTGCGCTTAATTTCCGGGTGAAATTGGGGAATGCTGGAGCAATTGAGGGGACTCCCATCCTATCCGCGTTCGATTGACCACGGCACTGAGAGCTTTCATTGCGGCGATCTCTAACAGCTGTTTAGAGCCTATGCCGAGGAGAGAAAGTGGCCCATCCCCGGGATAAGCCGAGTTGGGTGCCCCGCCGCCGTTTGAGAAAAGCGGACTAACGGCTCGAAATGATTACCTCGCCCAAAACCCTGCCATCGCCCTGTCCACCCACCGAATAGCGCACGTCATCCTCCCGGAAAGTGAATCCTGCGAAGATCGCCGCACATCCGGATGGTCGTTGAGCGACAGCAGAAACCTACCCTGATTTTGCGCAGATTCTCGGCCACTAGCTCGAACTGGTTCGTGCAGGCCATTCGTTGTTGCGCATCTGGGCACCAATTTAGCCCCCATCGATCGCGGATCCCAGAGCGCCATTTTTCAAACTAGGGCCGACCGTCCGCAGCCTGGCGGATGCACTCGGCCATGCGGGCCTCCTCCCGCTCGGTGCCATGAGCCGGAGCCTGGATAGGCATCATCAAGGCCAGGCCGGCGCAGATGATAGGAACGACCGTTCGGGCGCGAGACGCGAGATCGGGCATGGGAGCAGAAGAGTACATCGATGTTCCTTTCGCAGTTGTAGACACCGATCAGCGCTCGGGGCCGTGATCAGCTTGTGGGTGGGGTTGCCGTTGATTCTCCTGCCGATCGCGAACCGGCTCCGACGGGCTTGCCGACCTGGATGGATGCGGCAATTCGGGTTCAGCCCGGCGATCCAGAGCGGATTGGAGGATGCGATGAAGAAAATCGCCGATCCCGCGGGAGCTCTCGGCAAGCCGCTCACCCAGCCCATTCGCTGGCCGGTTCCGGTCGAGCTGGCGCTTGATTGCCCGGTCGCGTCGTTCCTGCCGCAAGTTTCGTTGCTCGTCACGCTCGCGCGCCAAACGGTCGGCATGGCGATCAGCGTAAGCCCGCACCGAATCCTTCGCCAGTCGACCCAGCCCTTCGAGCCCCGAGGTCTTCTCGCCCGAACGGCTCTCCAGCTTTTCGACGAGGCGCTTCTCGTCCTCGGTCCAGAGCTTCACGCCGAACCGGGCGCGGGTGATCGCTGTGTAATAGTTCTGCCCATTGACCAGAGATGAGTTCACCGGCGCCAGCACATAGACGCGCGCATAGGTTTTCGACTGCGCCGAATAGACCGTTTCCGAATAGCCGTGATCCCAGGTCTTGTGCTGGGCCAGATCGATGGTCTGCACCTGCGCGCCCCGGTCCCAGCGAATCGTGGCATGGGTTCCATCAAGTTTCTCGACCGTACCGCGCTCGGCATTCTTGAGCTCCAGTTCCTTGCTGACGAGCCGCCACTGGATGCGGTCTCCTTCCGCCAGATCGCGCTCTTCGCGATTGAAGACATTGACGTGGCGTGCCTGCCCCAGCCTCGGGTCCCAGCGGATGGTCCGACCATGCTCATCGGCAAGGCGCACGACCTGCCGACCGTTGGCATCGCGGCCGATACTGATCACACGGTACTCGGTGTCTCGGGCGAGCCCCGCCCCGGCAAGATCGCGCGCAAATGTCACCACCTGCCCGCCCGAATAGAACCGCGCGAAGTGCTTCTCCTGGTCGGATAGCCCCGCGGGGGTCAGGATCGCGAGCCGCGTATCTTCCGCTGCGATAGCGCTTTCGGATTTGAGCGTTTCGCGGATCTTGGTGTTGACGATAAGCCGGGTGGCATTCTCCAGAACAAGGATATTGGTCGTCGCCCGCGTCTCAGGCTTGAGCCGAGTCCATTCGGCGACCAGCCCCTTCGCCAGCGTTTCGGCATCGGCGCCGCTCACCACCTTGTCGAGCTTGGCCAATGATGCGGCATAGTCGCCGGCGCGCGCTTCCGTGACCGCCGCTTTCATCGCCCGGGTTTCCTGCCGCATTGATTCGGTGAGCTCGGCGGTGGGCAGACCCAGCTTCTGTAGCAGCCAGAACGGCTTGCCCTGCTCGATTGCGCCGGTCTGCCGGTTGTCACCAAGAAGGATCAGGCGCGCGCCGGTTTCGCGGCTGATTTCGAGGAGACTCCGGGCCTGCCGGTTCCCCAGCTGCCCGGCCTCGTCGACCAGCAGGACATGGCGCTCGGTGATGTCATGCCCGCCACTGGCAAGCAGACTCGCGACAGTGCGCGAGGAAATCCCAGCCCCCTCGCCGAGATTGGCGGCGGCTGAAGAGGTCGGGGCCAGCGCGATGAACTCCCTGCCCGCTCCGGCAGCTTCCAACAGGACCCGCATCAGCATCGACTTGCCTGCACCGGCAACGCCGTGAAGGCCGGTTACACGGTCATTCGACATACCAAGCATCACCAGCGCGCGTTCCTGCGCGGGGGTGAGCCCGGCATCTTCCAGCACTCTGAGCAACCGGTCGGATGAGGTGATCGGCCGTGTGTCGCCCAGCGCCAACGCCAGTTCGCGCGACAGCGCCTGTTCGAGCCGGGCGCTGCGGCGGGTGATGCGCCCCCGCGTCAATGTCCCGTCGCCGGTGGGATCGCGCGTCGCCAACAATTTACGCCGCGCTTCATGCTCGGCGATCAGGGGGCGGACATCGCCAAGTCGCACCTCGCCGACATGGCTGGCGAGCGCATGCCGATAGAGGGTGCCGAGGTTCGACACCGCCTCGCGGGTTTCAGCCTGGCGGATGCCGAACAGGGCGGCGCGGGTTGCCGTCAAGGGCGCGAGTTCAGTCTCCTGCCCTTCCTGCTCGCCCGCCTTCGCCCGGACGCTGGCCAGTTCTTCGGCATAGGGTTTCGCGCGGTCGGTCCATTGACCGCGAAGTTCGTCGAGCCCGACTTTCACCTTGGCCCCGCGGGTTTGGTAGAACGATGCGCGTCGGGCCGATTGCCCGGCGAGGCCATGCGCCTTGGCATGGGCGTCGATCTGCTCGGCACGCTGCGAGGTCTCGCGAATGAAGTCCTTGGGCACCCCGGTGATCTCGAACAGCCCCCGGCGCGGATCGAAGTCTATCTCGAAGCCCCGCTCGCGCAGGTCACGGGCAAGCTCGTTCCTGTAGACTTGTCCCGCGACCATCTGTTCGGCGAACATGGCGCGAGTCTCGAGGCTCGCCATCAGCGCATCCGCCTCGTGGTTGGTCATGTTGAGCACGACGACATGGGTATGAAGATGCGGATCGAGCTCGCGGCTCGCATGCTCGGTGAAGCGCGCGAAGAGCAGTCGCCCGGTCGTCTCGTGGACGATTTCGCCATTGTCGCGCCGACGCAGCGCGGCATGTTCCTCGAGGTAGGAGAGCGCCACGCTGACCGCGCGTTCGTGCGCGGCAATGATCCGCTCATCACCCGCGACCAACGCCATGATCGAGACGGACTTGGGCGCATTGACGGCGAAGTCCAAGCCCGGATGGTGCTGAATTTCGCCACCCACACGGTGGCGACCGAGCTGCTGGCCGGCAACCCGGCCGGCGAGCAGCTCGGCGAAGACATGCGGGTCAACCTTGCCTTCCAGACCCAGCTCGAGCGCGAGGGCGCGCCCCCGTGATCCCCATCGGAACAGCGTGCTGCACGGAACGCCGGCCGCATCGAGCTGCGCCTGGGTTGGCGCAAGCCCGCCGGTGAGGCGGTGCAGACGCCAGATGCCGCTTTCCAGACTCTCGCCGCGGGCCGCGCGGTGTGGCGGATCGCGCGCGGCAATGATGGCCTGGCCGTGCTGGAACCTTGCCCATGCGGCATCGATTTGCTCGTAGCAGGCGGCAAGCACTGCCTGGAGGTCCTCGCGCGACAGTCGCGCCTTCGGTTCGTGGATGCGGCTGCCCGGAACCGGATTGTAGGGGATGGCAAGCGGCGCGCCGAACAGCCCGGGATCGGCCTGCTCGGCGCGGTCGAGCAGCGGGCGGATCAGCGCGATCTGCGTCCCCATTGTCGGCCTCTTAAGGCGCTTTCCCCCCACCGGGCGCGCGAGGAAGGCAAGGTAGCGCTGCATCGTTCCGGCATCGATTTCGCCTGCGCGGGTCACGCCCTCGCCCGCCAGGAAGCCGGCGAACCGCCGCAAGGCCCGCCAGCGCGCGGCCCGCGTCCGCGGCGAGGAACCGGCATCATTGGTCCGGAACGCTGCCATCAACGGAACGACCATGTCCGCCGGCAAGCCCAGCGTAGCCGGATCGAAGCTCTGGACGGCCGTTCCCCAGTTGTTGCCAAAGCCGACCGCACCCATCGACATGACCGGGTCTGCTCCGGCGATCGGCCGCTTGATACGGCGGTCGACGCGGCGGTCACGCGGCATCGGGGATCACCTCGCCATAAAGCCAGTCCAGACATTCGGAGAGGTCGCGGTCGTGCACTTCGACGCACCGCAAGTAGATCGCCGTCGTCGCAATCGAACGATGCCATCAGCACCTGGAGGATCTTCAGGGGGTTGAGGTCGGGATTGAGCCGGGCCTGTCGCTGCAGACGCGCCAGCATCACCATGGCAAAGGTGTGCCTCAGCCAGTGGAAGCTGCCCGTGATCCCCGCGGCGGCGAAGCCTTCGGCGAAGAGTGCGGTGAGCCGCTTGCGCGACAGCGCCGCGCCAGTCTTCGCCAGGAGAAGGTGGGGCGGTGGGCGATAGCGCCGGTCACGCGCGCGGGCACGCCCGACGATTCGCGCGCGCTCCTCGCCCACATACCAGTCGGTGCGGTCGATCAGGCGGAGCGGCGGGTAGACCGTGCGCGGGCGATCACCCTTGGTGATGGTGAGTGGCACGCCGACCAGCGGATGATCCCGCGGCGTCAGGTCATGGCTGTCGGGTACCATCTCGATCGTGAAGCCGCAGATTTCCTTGCGCCGCAGCCCGGCAGTCAGCGCCCATTCGGCGACAAGGCGCGGTGTGGGACCGAGCTTGGCGAACAGGCGATCGAGTTCGTCGGCCCGCAGCGGGCGCGGCAGCCTCTCGGGGGCCGACAGCACAAGCGTGTTGCGCTCCATGAAGCGCGGTCCGCCCCCTTCTTCGCGGAACTTGGGGCTCATGCGCTGGCGCCGCTGGAACGGCAGCTGATCGACCCAGCCCTGCTCGTGCGCCCAGACGTAAAACCGGCAGATGCTCATCACCCGGGCATTGATGGTCGTGCGGGCATAGGGCCGTCCGGTATGCTGGCTCGGCGTTTCCAGCATCCGATTGCGGTATTCGGCGATCACGCCTTCATCGACCGTCCGCCAGTCGAAGCCCGACTGCTCCAGCGTGTCGAACCAGTCATAGATATGCTCGGCATAGGTGCGCACCGTGTCCGACACGGAACTGCGGCCCTGCAGGGCCGCATAGTCGAGCAGCCAGGCGAAGGCCGGCTCGATGATCGCCATCTCGGCGTCGAACAGGATCGGGAAGCCGGCCGGGATACCAGGCTCCCCGGCCGCCGCCCGGATGATCGAGACCACAAAGTGCCTCCCCGCGTCCGTATTTGATTTTATGAGTCGCCTGCATAGCAGAAGGACCGTGCCCGGTCGCGCCTGCGCTGTATCGATTCAGCTGATGCCGCACAGGGGCGGCTGCAGCCGGCATCGCGGGATAATTGTCGTCACAGACATTGCCGACGTTGGTGGCCCGCGGCATGGTCCGGTTTATGCTCGATCCTTTCGATCCCGACTCCTTCATCGTCTCTGCCGATGTCCACATCATCGGCATCGAGCCCCGGATCGGCCGCACCCTCGAGCTGCCGCTCAAGCTCAACTTCGCTGAGCTGCACGAAGTGCTGCAAGTCGCCTTTGGCTGGACCGACAGCCACCTTCACCAGTTCCACGTGGGCGGCCTCACCATTGGCGCACCAGAGTTCAACGAGGACGATCAGTATGGGCCTCGCACCTTTGAAGCATCCGAGATCCGCCTCCAGGATCTGACATTTCCTTACGAAGCGGACCCGATGCTCGCCATCGTCTACGAGTACGATTTTGGGGATTGCTGGCGCCACCTGATCAGTCTGCGCCGGCTGCCCCGCGACAGCAACGCCACCTACCCGCGCTGCGTGGCGGGCACACGCTCAGGCCCGCCGGAAGATGTGGGGGGCTATTCCGGTTACGCCGACTTTCTTGAGGCGTGGCTTGACCCGACCCACGAAGAGCACAAGGACATGCGCCGATGGGCTGGCCGGAAGTTCGATCCCGAGCGTTTCGATCTCGACGCCACGAACAAGGCCATCGCGCGCGCCCTGCGAACATCGAAGGGCGATTACAGGTTCAGACGCGTCCGGTCATCGTAGTCGGCAACGCCAGCTCAGTCAGTCTTTTCGACGTGTCTGACGCATAGTTTCCACCATCGCGGCGGTATCGGTCCGCTTTTGTGCTGCCTTGTAGACGGCGTTGCGATCACGCCTGCCTACCGCGACAACAATCACGATCACCTCGGCATCGTGCACTTCATAGACGAGGCGATAACCGACACCGCGCAGCTTGATCTTGTAGCGGTCCTTGCCTCCGGACAGGCGGGCCGATGGGACATGCGCCACTTCGAGGCCTTCGCCGAGCTGCACGAGCGCTACATGACCGCAAGCGAAGGCATGGAGCAGG
>CAYGOH010000015.1:20701-23987 GCA_964351385.1 uncultured Sphingobium sp.
TTGTCGGCGACGAGCTTCTTCTTGAACTGTTCCCGGGTTTGCGAATCGAGCTTGCGCCATTCCTTCAATGCGGACTCGAGAAAGCCCAGCTCATAGGTCATCGAGGGCAATCTTGATGACGGGCTCGCCCGCACGCGCATCCGCGATGGCGTTCAACTCAACATCTTCGAGGCGATCCATCAGCGCCTCGAACGCTTTGGCGGGCACACAGTAGAAAGCGGGCTCATTCCGATTGAGGATCGCGACCGGAAAACCCTCGCCGGCGGCCACGGTTCCCATCGGATTGCGCTTCAGTTCGGAAACGCTGGCGGTTGTCTCCGCGAGGACAATGTTCGTCATCTTCATCACCAAAAGCCTTTAATGGCACTCTAAATAGCACTTCTAAACGATCTTTTCCAGTGTAAATGAATGAGGAGTTTAAGCTGCTTGCGCGCAAGACACCGTCTCGCAGTGACCAGCCATCTGGCTGGCGAGCCGAATAGCTCCTGGCAGGCAAGTGAGGGAGCCCAGCGCAGCGCGCTGGGTCCGGGGAGCAGCCGATGCCGCACTAAGGCTCCGGCAGCGAGCGGGACGACCACATAGAGCGTGACCGACAGCAGCAGCGTCTGCCACGGCACGGCGATGTCGGCAACGCCGAGCAGAAGCGCGACGATAGGCGCGAAAGCAACGATCATGATGAGATCGTTCGCGGCGACTTGCACCAGCGTATAAGCCGGATCGCCCTTGGTCAGCTGCGACCATACGAAAACCATCGCGGTGCAAGGCGCCGCACCCAACAGGATCAGGCCAGCGATATATTGCTGTGCGTCGGCAGGCGCGATCAGGTCGGCAAACACGACCTCGAAAAACAGGACGCCAAGCGCTGCCATGGTAAAGGGCTTGATGAGCCAGTTCACTACCAGCGTTATGATGAGGCCCTTTGGCTTTTCACCGACACGGCGCACCGCGCCAAAGTCGACCGCGACCATCATCGGGAAGATCATCGCCCAGATCAGCACCGCGACGACGAAATTGACCGAAGCGTATTCGATGCCCGCTAGCGAGGCGAACCATTCCGGCGCGATATTGCCGAGAGCGATCCCGGCGAGGATCGCTGCACCGACCCAGACAGAGAGCCATTTTTCGAACAAGCCGAGGCCCGCGGCGCGGGTGTCGATGTCTGTGGTGTTTATGCTCATTGACAGTCTGCCTGCTGCCCGATCGCTTGCAACTTTTCACGCAAAGCAATCTCCTCAAGACTCGCAATCGGCAGCGCCAGCATGAGGTCGATCCGTCGTTTGAGCATACGGAAGGCATCGAGGAAGGCCGCTGCCTTTTCCGCATCGCTGCCCTCGATAGAGGCCGGGTCGGGAATGCCCCAATGCGCCGAAGTCGGACAACCGGGCCAGATCGGGCAGGTTGCCGATGTCGGTCACGCCGACATGCACATGAAAGCGTTTCATCACGCACTCTTTCTTGTCTGGGATGGAGGACAAGCAGCATCCTCGGAACAGGACATGCCGCCACAGCAATTCTCGGTGAGATAGCCCATCAGGCCATTCATCGCGGCGTAGTCCGGAGAATAGATGATGGAGCGGCTCTCTCGCCGCTGGGTGACCAAACCCGCGTTGGCAAGCTGGGCGAGGTGGAAGCTCATCGAGGACGGCGGAACGGCGAGGCTTTCGGCGATGGTGCCGGCCGCCAGCCCGTCTTCACCTGCTTGCACGAGCAGGCGGAAGGCAGCGAGACGATGCTCCTGCGCCAGGGCAGACAAGGCACGGATGATACGGTCGGCATCCATTCGATTGCTCCAATGATTCGATAATTATCGTAATATGGAAATCTATCGTGCCGGGCAATGGTGGTGATGCACCGGAGTTCGGGCTTCACGGCAAAACGTTCCCCAGCAGTGCCGGAACAATCTTTCCCGATGAGCAGCAATTTTTAATCAACTGTTGCTAATGCAAGCGATTCTCATTAGCGTACCGTTATCGCGAGTTTCCGATGAGGGGTATTTGATGACGTTCCGCCTGTCTGCCGCACTTGCCTGTTCGACCGCACTTGCTGCCAGCCCGACATGGGCAGCCGAGGCCGCCCTTGAGGCGAATCAGATCCTCGTCACCGGAGATAAGGCGCAAGGCGGCGTTGCGACGAAGACCGACACCCCCGCGATCGAAGTTCCTCAACCTGTCACCGTGATCACCGCCGACACGTTCGAGGCTCAGGGCGCCGTGTCGGTCAGCGACACGCTGAACTACGTCGCGGGGGTCCAGGCCAATCCCTATGGCCCCGACAGCCGGGTTGACGGCGGCTTCATCCGCGGCATCAATGCGCTCCAGTTCCGCGATGGCATGCGTGACATCTTCAGCTTTTATGCCAGCGTCCGTTCCGATCCCTACAACTTCTCGCAAGTCCAGGTCGTGCGCGGGCCGGCCTCTGTCCTGTTCGGGGCAGGCTCGATCGGCGGACTGGTCAACCTCGTTTCGAAGACCCCGGAGTTCGAACCGTCGGGGGAAGTGTCGCTCCGCTACGGCTCGCATGATCGCAAGGAAGCCTTGGCCGACATCACCGGGGGTTTGACCGGCAATCTGGCGGCGCGTGTCGTGGCTCGAGTGCGCGATTCGGGATCGCAGACCGATCATGTCCCGGACGACCGCGTCATGCTGGCGCCGTCAGTCACCTGGGCACCGACTGATGCCACAACCCTGACCTTGCTTGGTCTTTATCAGGAGGATGATGGCGGTTCGACATCGCAGTTTCTGCCACTGGTCGGCACAATCCTGCCCAATCCCAACGGCCAGCTCGCCAATGACCTGTTCATCGGCAAGCCGGGCTGGGATCGTTACGACGGCCGCCTGCTGCAAGGCACCGCCCTGCTCGATCACCGCTTTTCCGAGGCGCTGAAGCTGAACCTCAAGGCGCGCTACATCGACAGCGACCTAACCTATCTGACCCATTATCCGAACAGCTATAGCAACCCGACCAATCCTTCTCTGGACCAAGACCAGCGGATCATCGGCAACTACGCCAGCGGAAGCCTGGCCCGCATGGAGATCTTCTCGACCGACAACAACGTCCAGTTCGATTTCCGCACCGGCGGAGCGATCGAGCATACTCTGCTCGCCGGTGTCGATTACAGCTGGAACCGGGTGCGCAAGCAGGGCGGTCTGGCTTTGGAGCCGATCGACATATACGACATCGATTATTCTGCGCTGTCCGATTTCAACGGCTCCATCCCCATGCCCGGCGATCCCGGCTTCCTGCGCGCCAGCGCGGAGGACGTGAGCCAGAAGCAGCTCGGTTTCTA
>CAYGOH010000016.1:0-23463 GCA_964351385.1 uncultured Sphingobium sp.
TGCACTGCATCGGCGCGACGACGCTCGACGAATATCAGAAATATGTCGAGAAGGACGCCGCGCTGCAACGCCGGTTCCAGCCCGTATTCGTGGGCGAGCCAACGGTCGAGGATACGATCTCGATCCTGCGCGGCCTGAAGGAAAAGTACGAGCTGCACCATGGCGTGCGCATCACCGACGGCGCGATCGTTTCGGCGGCGACGCTGTCCAACCGCTATATCTCTGACCGGTTCCTGCCCGACAAGGCGATTGACCTGATGGACGAGGCCGCCAGCCGCCTGCGCATGGAGGTGGAGAGCAAGCCCGAGGAGATCGAGACGCTCGACCGCCGCATCGTGCAGATGAAGATCGAGCGCGAGGCGTTGAAGAAGGAGACCGATCAGGCGTCGAAGGATCGACTGACGGCGCTGGAGGAGGACCTTGCCAATTATGAGCAACAGTCCGCCGAGCTGACCGCCAAATGGCAGGGCGAGAAGGACAAGATCGCGGGCGAACAGCGCATCAAGGAAGAGCTGGACGCCGCGCGGCTTGAGATCGAGCAGGCGCAACGCTCGGGCGATTACGCCAAGGCGGGCGAGCTGCAATATGGCCGCATCCCGGACCTGGAGCGCCGCCTTGCCGAGGCGAGCGAGGCGTCGCAAGGCGCGATGCTGCGCGAGGAAGTGACGAGCGAGGATATCGCGTCGGTCGTTTCGCGCTGGACCGGCATTCCCGTCGACAAGATGATGGAGGGCGAGCGCGAAAAGCTGCTCGGGATGGAAAAGGAGCTGGGCAAGCGCGTAATCGGGCAGGAGGACGCCGTGCGCGCCGTTTCCACCGCCGTGCGCCGCAGCCGGGCCGGATTGCAGGACCCGAACCGGCCGCTGGGCAGTTTCCTGTTCCTCGGCCCCACCGGCGTCGGTAAGACCGAGCTGACCAAGGCGCTGGCCGGGTTTCTGTTCGATGACGACAACGCGATGGTGCGCATCGACATGAGCGAGTTCATGGAGAAGCATAGCGTCGCGCGGTTGATCGGCGCGCCTCCGGGCTATGTTGGTTATGAGGAGGGCGGCGTTCTAACCGAATCGGTACGCAGGCGCCCTTATCAGGTCGTGCTGTTCGATGAAGTGGAAAAGGCGCACAGCGACGTGTTCAACGTGCTGTTGCAGGTGCTCGATGACGGTCGCCTGACCGATGGGCAGGGCCGCACGGTTGATTTCAGCAATACGATCATCGTGCTGACGTCGAACCTTGGCAGCCAGTTCCTGTCCAACATGGGCGAGGGACAAAGCACCGAGGATGTCGAGCCGCAGGTGATGGAGGTGGTCCGCGCGCATTTCCGCCCGGAATTTCTCAACCGGCTCGATGAGATCATCCTGTTCCATCGCCTGGGCAGCGAGCATATGGCGCCGATAGTCGACATTCAGGTCGGTCGCGTCGGCAAGCTGCTGAAGGACCGCAAGGTGACGCTGGAGCTGAGCGAGGGCGCGCGCAATTGGCTGGGCCGCGTCGGTTATGACCCGGTCTATGGCGCACGGCCGCTGAAACGAGCGGTGCAGAAATATCTGCAGGATCCGCTGGCCGAGATGATCCTGTCGGGCGAGGTGCCGGACGGATCGACGGTCAAGGTCGGCGAAGGCGACGGACAGCTTGTGCTGAACGTAAGCTAAGCCTCGCAAGCGACACCAACGAAAAAGGGCGGCCCCGCAAGGCCGCCCTTCTTTTGTTCCGCTGAACCGATCAGAACTTCGCAGTCACGCTCGCGAAGAAAGTCCTGCCAATCGCGTCATACACGGTCGGGAAGGTGTTGGCGGAGTTATACGCCGTGCCACCCGCGTCGGAACCGACGATCGGCGGATCCTTGTCGAACAGATTTTCGACACCAAGACGCAGGGTAAAGTTCTTGTCGATATCGACAGAGGCGGTCGTATCGAAATAGCTGACCGCATCGAGCGAGGAGACCAGAATATCGGTCCCCGCATCCTGCTTCACCTTGCCGATGAACCTCCAGCGACCCATCAGGGAAACGCCGCCAACGCCATAAGTCACAGCTGCGACATGCTTCCACTTCGGGATCGGCGCGAGGTTGCAGGCGAAGCCGAAGCGTCCGGCGCACTCGGTCGTCGGTGCGAAGTCAGCGCCTTTCTTGGCATAGGTGTCGAGCCACGTACCGTTGAACGTGAACGCGATACGGCCATTGCCGAGCGCACGCGCATAGTTGACGCCAACGTCGATACCCTTGGTCTGCAGGAACGAGCTGTTTGCATAGGCTTGATTGACGCCATATTGAATGTTGCCGCTCAGCGAACCTGTCAGTGCATTGCGCGTGATCGCCTGACAATATTCACTGTTGAGGTCCTGCGTGACAACATAACATCCGTTCACAATATTCTGCGGCGATCCGCCAAGAACATCGATGGCATTGTTGATGGTGATATCAAACCAGTCGACGGACACGGACAGACCCGGAACCTGCGGTGGGGTCAGAACCACACCCAGCGTGTAGGTGTCGGACTTCTCCGCCTTCAGGTTAAGATTCCCGCCCTCAAATGCGTTGATCTGTCCGGCGACCGGACCCGGAATATTGACGACACCATAAGTCGATCCGGCTGCACCGGTACCAAGGCACAGCGCAGTCAGCGTCGCATTTCCGACAGGAGCGCCATTGGCGCAGGGGTCGGTATCCAGGTTATCGATGGTTGATACCGGCGGAGCGGTCAGCTCATAGATGTTCGGCGCGCGAACGGCCCGCTGATAAAGGCCGCGGAACCGGACGCCCTGGGTCGGCGACCAGTCGCCGCCAGCCTTATAGGCATGTACGCCACCAACCGTCGAATAATCGGAATAGCGATAGCCGAATTCAAGGCTGAGCGAATCGAAGAAGGGCTTGTCCTCAATCACCGGGACGCGGAGTTCGGCAAAAATTTCCTTCGTATCGAAATGATAGGGGGCGAGATTGAAGCCCTGCCCATAGCCGATAAGGTCTCCCGACGCATACGCATCATCAACCGCTGTACGCGCGCTTTCTCGACGATATTCGACGCCGACCGCGAACGCCGCAGGCTTATCGGCCCACGGGCTTGTGATCGCCGCGAGATCTCCTGAAAGCGAACCACCTGCAACGAACTGCGTCGTCTTGTCCTTCTGCTGGCCACCGGTCAGGATGAAACCAAGCGCATCAGCCGGGATCGGTGCACTGGTGAACAGGTTGAGCGGAACGCACCCGCCCGAAGGATCGCGACATTCAATGCCGTTCGCCGTGTTCACCGCATCGAGCGCCTGCGCCGTCAGGGCGTAAGTGATGTCGTTCAGATAGGCGATGTCGCGCTTGGACTGGCTGTATTGCGCAAACACTTCCCAATCCAGATTGCTGATCTGGCCGCGCAGTCCGCCGACAATCTGCCACGCGGTATTGTCATAGGTGGTCGTGCGACCGCCGCTTTCGACGATACGACGGCGAATGCCGATTGTCGTCGATCCATCAGCGTTAATAATCGTGTTGGGGCTGCCGAACAGCAGTCCCGATTGTTGCGGCGTAAGATAGGCGTTGTCCGGGAAGATGTCGAAGGTGTAGCCGAAGGTGCCGGTCGGTGCCGACTGGCTGTTGACCTTAGAGTTCATATAGTTGCCCCGACCGAACAATTCGATCGCATCGGTCAGCTCGTAGCGCACCAAACTGGTCAGCGTGTACCGCTCCTGCGGAACGACGAGGTAGTTGGGGGTCGCATAGTTGTACGGCTGATAATAAGGAACGAAATTGTCGCCCGCGCCGATCTGATAATAGGGCGTGCTGGTGTTGTCGAAACTGTTGTCGATGACGGTGGGAACCGAGGTCGAGCTGCCGCCCGGTGACAGGTCGTCCGAGAAGCGCGCGGGGTCGGCATAGCTGCGGTCGCCCTGATACACGATTTCACGCTTCGTATAACCGCCCGACACGACAAGGTTGCCCCGGTCGCCGAGGTTGACGCCGCCGGTCAACGAAATATCATAGACACCACCATCGCCGCGCGAGGTGATCTGGGTTGATCCATCGACCTGCAAACCGGTGAACCTGTCGTCCAGAATGAAGTTGACGACGCCAGACACGGCGTCGGAACCATACACAGCCGAAGCGCCACCAGTAAGGACATCAACCCGCTTGATAAGCGCGACCGGGATCGCGTTCACGTCGACGATGCCCTCCGAATCATAGGCAACCTGACGCTTGCCATTGACGAGTACCAGTGTGCGGTTTTCGCCCAGGCCACGCAGGTCGACTGTTGCAACGCCAGGGTTGCCGTTATTGACAGTGGAGGCGATGGCAGGCACGAACTGCGGATTCTCCGCCAGCAGGCTTTCGACCGAGCTTGAGTTGGTAGCCTTGAAATCCTCGCCATTCAGCACGGTGACCGGGCTGCTTGCCTCTAAATCAGGCCGCGAAATACGCGTACCCGTGACGACGATCACCTGGTCGCCGAAGCCGGCTCCCTGAGCTTCTTGCGACTCTTGAGGCGCGTCTTGCGCGACGGCGATGGAAGGAGAGACGAGAGCCGCCGCAAGTATTAACGGCGCGACTCCGCAACGCAGCTGAGCTGCAATATCGATGTTTTTCACTTTTCCAGTCCCTTGCTCTGGAGAACCAGGTACAACCCGGCCCTTGGTTAAAGTGATGTGGGAGAGATTTTATCCTCAACAATCGTCCGACAACGATTGGCGAAGCGCCCGACAGCTAATCTCTCCCCATCCCTGACGTTTACTTGTCGTTCATATTTTAGAAGAGTAAAGCGCGGTGCGGTCGGCAAATACCGATTTGGCCGCAAATGTTGCAATATTGTCACAAAAAACCGTTCACTTTTGCACTCTTGTCACGCAACTGCGTGACAGGGCATGGTATTACGGCATCGGCCCCGCCAGCGCGACCGGATCGAGCCGGGAATCGCGCCACTTCATGCCCCAATGCATATGCGGTCCGGTCGCCCGCCCGCTGGACCCGACAGTACCCAGAACCTGCCCCTGGCGCACCCTGTCGCCCTTTTTCACTGCAAGGCTGGAACAGTGCAGAAAGGCACTGTTGAGGCCCATTCCATGATCGACGATCAGCAGATAGCCCTCCAGCGTGAAGGGCCGTTCGGCGGCAAGCACCACGACCCCGTCGGCGGGCGCGACAAAGGGCGTGCCGGTCTTTGCCCTGATGTCCACGCCGCCATGATAGCTGCCCGGTTTTCCCTGATAGATGCGCTGCGATCCAAAGCCGCTGGAGATCGAGCCGGTAACCGGCCAGCGGAAATTCTGCCGCCATCCGTCCGATTGCGCATTGATGGCCCGCGCCTGGGCGATCTGCGCAAGCTCACCATCGCGCAATCTGCGAAACTCGGCGCTCGTCGCGCGGCCGGTATAGGGCGCGTTGATATATTCGAGATGCCAGTCGCCGGGCGCAACGGACAGGGTTCGCATCACCACCGTTCCATTGGATAGCGCGGCGCGCAATATCGCCGTCTGCGGCGAATCGCGGTCGAACGCGATGAGGAACTGGCCGTCCTTGTCGACCACAACCGATGCGCCATCGAACGACAACGTGCGTGTGCCCGCCGGCACCGTGCCGCGCATCACACCGCCCTGGCGCGCGTCGCCGATCAGGATGAAATCGCGCGGGCCTTCGGGGCGTTTCGCAGCAGCAGGCGTTGGCGGTTGGACCGGCGGCGCAGGAGCGGCTCGGGGCGCGGGCAGCACAGGCGCGCCAGACGGCGCGACACAAGCCGCCAGCATCAGCGGCAGTAAAACGGCAATCGACCTCATCACAGGCTGTCCGCGCACCTTATGCGGGCAGACCCTGTTCCTTGCGATATTTGATCTCCGCCTTCACCGAAGCTTCGGCATCCGCATAGGGTTCCTGCCGCACGATCGACCAGTAGCGCAGATCGTCGAGCAATATCCGCTGCCCCGTAACCGCGCACAGCACATGGTCGCCCGGGCTGAGCACGCGAAAGCTATAGGGCATATAATGCAGCTTCGCCGCCTGATCCCTGCCGCTCATCAACATCAATTATCCTTCTCGTTCATATCACCGGCAAAAAGATCGGCCTGAACGCTCGCGCCCCGCGCCAATGTCGATTTGCCGCTCCTCGGCTTTGGTGGGGATGATAACCCCTTTGTGCCGTCACGCTCAACCCCGTCCCGAACAGCAACATCGACCGTTCCGTCCTGAAAGCGGAGCGTCATGTCGCCCGCCCCGCGCGCCTGCTCCGCGGTGGTCAGGACATGCCCGTCGCCGCCCGTTACCAGCGCGAAGCCCTGCGCCAGCGGACGACGCGGGTCGAGCGAGAGCGCCAGCCGCCAGATATGGTCGAGCCGGTCCTTGGCGCGGGTCATGCGCTGTTCCAGCAAGGCAGGGCGCAGCGCGCCGCCCGCCTCGGAAAGCTGCCGCCATGCGAGCGTCGTCCGTTGCCGCAGGCCACGGCCCAGCCGTTCGCCCAGATCGTCCGCGCGCTGGCGTTGCGGACTCAACAGGTTTTCCGGCGAAGGCAGCAGGCGCGCCGTCATCGTCAACCGCTCGCGACGCTGCTCCGCCGCGTGGCGAACGGCGCGGTTGGCGCGCAGACCCATTTCGGTGAGTCCGGCCATCAGCTCCGCCCGCACCGGCACAGCGATTTCCGCCGCTGCGGTCGGTGTCGGCGCGCGGACATCGGCGGCGTAATCGCACAACGTGGTGTCCGTTTCATGGCCCACTGCGGAAATGATCGGGATCGAGCAATCGGCGACCGCGCGGACCACGGCTTCCTCGTTGAACGCCCACAGATCCTCGATAGAGCCGCCGCCGCGCGCCACGATCACCAGATCGGGCCGTGGGATGGGACCACCGGGCGTCATCGCGTCAAACCCGCGCACGGCATTGGCGACCTGCTTCGCCGCACCCTCCCCCTGCACCAAGACCGGCCAGACCAGCACATGGGTGGGGCAGCGGTCGGCCAGACGATGCAATATGTCGCGGATCACTGCGCCCGTCGGCGAGGTGACAACACCGATAACGCGGGGCAGATAGGGCAGCGGCTGCTTCCGATCCCGGTCGAAAAGACCTTCTGCGGCGAGCTGTTTCTTCAGCCGCTCCAGAAGCTGCATCAACGCGCCTTCGCCGGCCAGCTCCATCCGGTCGATCACGACCTGATATTTGGACCGGCCGGGATAGGTGGTCAGCTTGCCGGTGACGACGACCTCGACCCCGTCCTGCGGCACGAAGGCGATGCGGCTGGCATTCCCCTTCCACATCACGCCATCGATGACGGCATTTTCGTCCTTCAGCGCGAGATAGACATGACCGGACGCCGCGCGTTTATACCCCGAAATCTCACCACGCAGGCGGACATGGCCGAAGCGATCCTCCACCGTACGCTTCAGCATCGCCGAAAGTTCGGACACCGATAGCGCGGGCGCGTTGTCCCCCGTGCGCTCTTGCGCTAACAGGCGGCCCGAAGCATCGAGGTCGACATCATTTTCCGGGGACATAACGAATGAAAATCCTGCTCTTGGGTTCCGGCGGACGCGAACATGCACTGGCGTGGAAGCTGGCGCAATCGCCGCGCGTGGAAAAACTCTACGCCGCGCCCGGCAACCCCGGCATAGCGCAGGATGCTCAGATCGTCTCCCTCGATGCGACCGATCATGCGTCCGTTATCGATTTCTGCCGGACCAATGATGTCGATCTGGTCGTGATCGGCCCGGAAGCGCCGCTGGTCGATGGGCTGGCCGACAGCCTGCGCGGCGCGGACATCAAGGTGTTCGGTCCCAATAAATTTCCCGCGCAACTTGAAGGATCAAAGGGCTTCACGAAGGATCTGTGCGCCCGAGCGAATATCCCCACCGCAGGCTATGTCCGCACGACGTCGCTGGAGCAAGCGCGGGCCGAGTTGCCGCGCTTTGGCCTGCCGGTCGTCATCAAAGCGGACGGTCTTGCTGCGGGTAAGGGCGTGATTATTGCGACCACGCCTGAGGAGGCCGACGCCGCGCTTGTCGATATGTTCGGCGGCGGTTTCGGCGCGGCCGGCGCGGAAGTGGTGCTGGAGGAATTCATGGAGGGCGAGGAGGTCAGCTTCTTCGCGCTGACCGACGGTACCGCGATCGTCGCCTTCGGCAGCGCGCAGGACCATAAGCGGGTCGGCGACGGCGACACCGGCCCCAATACCGGCGGCATGGGGGCTTACTCCCCCGCCCGCGTGCTGACGCCCGAATGCGAGGCGACGGTGATGGAGAAAATCATCCTGCCGACCGTCTACACGCTGGCGAGCGAGGGCGTGCCCTATAATGGCGTGCTCTATGCCGGGCTGATGCTGACCGAGGAAGGCCCCAAGCTGGTTGAATATAACGCCCGGTTCGGCGACCCGGAATGTCAGGTTCTGATGATGCGGTTGCAGGATGACCTCGCAGAGCTTCTGATGGCGGTCGCGGACGGCACCCTCGCCGATTACGGGTCGGTCAGGATGTCGGATGCATGCGCGCTGACGGTCGTGATGGCCGCGAACGGCTATCCCGGCACGCCGGAAAAGGGCGGCACGATCGACGGAATAGACGCAGTGGAGAATGCCGCGCTCAAGGTGTTCCACGCAGGCACGGCGATCAAGGGCAATGTCCTTGTGGCCAATGGCGGGCGTGTGCTGAATGTCACGGCGCTGGGCGACAGCATCGGTGAGGCGCAGGCGCGCGCCTATTCCGCCGTGAAGGCCATCGATTTCCCGACCGGTTTCACCCGCAGCGATATCGGCTGGCGCGAGGTAGGGCGCGAAAAGGGCTCATGATCGCCCTCTGAGAAAATTTCTTTCAAGATATTGAAATTTCTTTATAAATTTCAAACCCCACCCTCTTTCTTACGGTTAGCAGGGCGTTACCGGGCCTGTTAATTTTTCGTTAGGACGACAGGCCATAGCATTGATCCCGGTCGTTGGTTCCGACCAAGCAAGCGGGGGGTTTGTCATGCGATTGAACGCCATAAACGGCTTATTGGCTTTGCTGGCTTCTGCCCATGAACAGGCCTCCGCGCAGCATCGATTTTCTCCCCTCCTGTGCCGCCGGGCATGACAGCAATGGTCGGCAGTCATCCCGGCGGCTCATTTTTCGCGAGAGAAAATCGGAGATATTGTGCTCCCCTGCCCATCATCGCCATTGCGTTGCAGGCCGCCCCGGCGGGAGCGTGGAGCGGCCAAAAGGCCGACAAGGTCGAGCCCGGGCTGATCGCGCCTGCTCCCATGGATGAGGACATCAGGCAGCTGATGGACGATTGGGAGCCTGTGCCACAGGACGGCCTTCCCTTCAACAATCCCGGCATCGAGTTTCCGCTCAACGATATGTGGCTCGCGGGGTCCGCCCTCTATTATCAGAAGGGCCGCGCCACGTTCGGCATCGATGTTGATGGCGAGCAATCCGCCCTGACGCGGGTTTCGAAGGAAAACGAGATCATGGGAACGGTCAGCTACCCGCTCAACGAACAGATGCGCGTCCTGAGCTATGGCTATACCGGCCGGTCGCACGGCAGCGCCAACATCGGGGGTGGGGTACAGATCGTCTATCGCTTCGGCGGTTAGGCTCAGCCCCCCAGGAGTAGGGCGCTAACTGGCCGGGGGCGGAGCGCCCAACTGCGTCACCAGCAACCGGTCAATCTTGCGACCGTCCATATCGACGATCTCGAACAGCCAGCCCTGATCCTCAAAGGTCTCGCCGATTTCGGGCAGGTGCTTGAGATGCCACAGCGCATGGCCGGCGACGGTCGCATAGTCGCGCTCCTCGCCCAGATCGATGCCGATGCGGTCGGCAAGCTGATCGATGGCGAACTGGCCGGACACCAGCAGGCCGCCATTGTCGCGCTCCACCACATCCGGCTCGTCATCAAGATCCGCGTCCGACACGAAATTGCCCGCAATCGCCGAGAGCAGGTCGGCAGGCGTCACGATCCCCTCGAAATGGCCATATTCGTCATGCACCATCAGCATCGGCACACCGGACTGGCGCAGCACCTCCAGCGCGTCCATCGCATCGACCTGATCGGGTACGACCTCGACCGGGCGCATCAGTGCGCGAATGTCGATCTTTTCGCGACGCAGCAGCGCCAGCATCATGTCGCGCGCCTGCACGACGCCGACGATATCTTCGACCGAGCCTTCGCCGACCGGCAGGCGCGAATGCGGCGTGTCGGTCAACCGCGCCCGCAACGCGCGAGCATCCGCATCGATATCGATCCAGTCGACATCGGTGCGCGGCGTCATGACCTCGCGCACCGGGCGGTCGGCCAGGCGCACCACGCCCGATATGATCGCGCGCTCGCTCTCCTCGATGATGCCGGACTTGGTCGCCTCCGCCACGATCAGGTGCAGCTCTTCCGCCGTCACATGCGCGGCGGATTCGCGGTTAAGGCGCAACAGGCGAAAGATGAGCGCCGACGAGCTGTCGAGCAGCCACACCAGCGGCGCCGTCAGCCGCGACAGCCAGATCATCGGGCGCGACATGATGATCGCAATCGGTTCAGGCGAGCGCAGCGCAAACTGCTTGGGCACCAGCTCACCTATCACGAGCGAAGCATAGGTCGTCAGGCCGATGACCAGCGTAAAGCCGACGGTCGCCGCCATATCCGGATCCAGCCCCAGCCCCACAAGCCGCTGGCCGACCGGTTCGCCGAGGCTCGCGCCCGAATAGGCACCCGCGACGATGCCGATCAGGGTGATGCCGATCTGCACGGTGGAGAGGAACTTTCCGGGATCGGCGGCGAGCTGCAATGCAGCCCCCGCGCCTGTTTTCCCGGCCTTTTGCGCCGCCAGCAGGCGGGGTCGCCGCGCAGATACAATGGCCAGTTCGGACAGAGCGAAAAGGCCGTTGAGCGCCACCAGCGCCAATATGATGACCACATCCACCCAGGGAAACGGCGCTAGGGTTAAAGTCTGGTCCATGATCTGCCCGCCTTATTGCCGGGATTCTTGCCAATTCACAACAGCCAGATCACTTGGCGTTCATGTGCACTATGGAACATTTCGTCGCGTCAGGTGCTGACTAACGGCAAATGACAAGCCGTGTTGGAAAGGATGGCATGATGAAGAGTGTTTCAACGAAGCTGGCGATGGGCGCGGCGCTGACCGCGCTGCTGGCGACCTCTGCCTGCGTTACGAACCCCGAAACGGGCGAGCGCCACATCTCGGGCGCGGGCATCGGCGGCATCGGCGGCGCGCTGGGCGGTTACCTGCTGGGCGATCTGGTTGGCGGCAAGAAGGACCGCACGGAAAAGATCGTCGGCGCAGGGATCGGCGCGGTCGCGGGCGCAGGCATCGGCGCCTATATGGACGCGCAGGAAAAGAAGCTTCGCGAAAAGACCGCAGGCAGTGGCGTCGACGTGATTCGCGACGGCGACAATCTGTTGCTGCGCATGCCGTCGGGCATCACCTTCGCCTATGACAGCGACGCGGTGCAGCCGCAGTTCCAGCCGACGCTGAACGAGGTTGCAGGGACACTGGCCGAATATCCCAAGACCTATATCGACATTTACGGCCATACCGATTCGGATGGCTCCGAAGTTTATAACCAGGGCCTGTCGGAGCGCCGCGCCCGGTCGGTCGCCAACTACCTGTCGGCCCGCGGTGTCTTATCCGCGCGCATGGCAACCAAGGGCTATGGCGAAATGCAGCCCATCGCCAGCAACGAAACCGCCGAGGGCAAGGCCGCCAACCGGCGCGTCGAGATCAAGATTGTGCCGGTGACGGAAGCGGACGTCGCCGCAAGCTGATAGAACGCAGCCGATTCAAGAGAATATGGGGCGGGGCGACCGGGTCGCTTCGCCCTTTTTCTCAGAATTTCGCGACAATCCCGTCGATGACGAACTGAACGGCAAGCGCAGCGAGCAATACGCCGAGCAGGCGGGTGATGACCGCCTCTACCTTGTTCCCCAGAAACGCCATGAGCGGCCCCGCCGCCAGCAGTGCGGCGAGCATCAGGGCGAGCACGCCGAACATCGCGCCCAGCACCACAAGCCGCTCCGCAATGCCGTCCGCGCGCGCCATCATCAGCATGATCGTCGTGATCGACCCGGGTCCGGCAATCATCGGCATGGCCATCGGGAAAACGGAGACGTCCTCGACCTCATTGGCGTCCATGATCTTCTGCGCGCGGTCTTCGCGCCGCTGGGTGCGCCGCTCAAACACCATTTCGAGCGCCATCAGGAACAGCATGATGCCGCCTGCAATGCGAAAGCTGTTGAGGCCGATGCCCAGCAGACCAAGCAGCTGTTTTCCGTACAGCGCGAAGACGAGCAGAATGACGACCGATATGCCGACTGCGCGAATGGCCATCGCCCGGCGCTGGGCCGCGTTCGCGCTGCCGGTCAGACTGGCATAGATCGGCGCGCAGCCCGGCGGATCGATCACCACGAACAGCGTGACGAAGGCGGATATGAACAGTTCCATCATGGCTTCGCGCTGACCCTGTCGTTGATGACGGTGTCATAGCTTCCGCCGTTCCAGACGCGCACAGTCACCCGGCGGCTGCCATCGTCCTGCACGGTATAGCTCCACAGCAGGCTTTGATCCTGCGGGCGTTCATCCGCACCGGAATCGTCAGGCCGCCCGCCCCTTATGCAGGTGGCGACATGGCCTTCCAGAAACTCCGTCTCGGGCAAGGGCGTGGCCAGCACGTCGCCATGATCGAGCACCCATTTCCACTCACCCTTGTCATCAAGCTGCCAGAGGGTGGTGAAATAACCGGCGCCGCCATCGGGCCGCTGCCATGCCCCGGTCGACGCGGCGGTGCGCCGGTCGCAGGAGATATAGATGCGCTGCGGTTCCCACTGCACCGGCTGCGCGGGGTCGGGGCGCTTTTTGAGCCAGTCCTTCGCCAGTACTTTTTCGGGCACGAACAGGATCGCGTCATCGGCTGCGGTTTCGCGGAAGGCGGTCCATTGCCCCTTCTCCCGCGCCAGCCGGTTGAACGCATATTCAGCAGCAGCAATCGTGCTGGGATTGGCGAAAGACCGCTGCCGCGGGCGCTCCCCTGCCAGTGCTGGCGTGGCCGCCCAAGCCAATATCACGGTCAGGGCGGTCAGTCGCTTCACAGACCCTCGGGCTTGGCGATACCAGCGCGCAGGGACGCGGCGACGAGCGTGTTGCGCAGCAGGACGGCAATGGTCATTGGGCCGACTCCGCCGGGAACGGGCGTGATCGCGCGGACATGGGCCAATGCTTCCGCCGTCGCCACATCGCCGACGATCCGGCTCTTGCCGTCCTCCTCCGCCGCGATCCGGTTGATGCCGACATCGATGACGACGGCGCCCGGCTTGATCCATTCACCCTTCACCATTTCGGCACGGCCGACGGCGGCGACAACGATATCGGCACGGTGGACGACGCTGGCGAGATCATGGGTCCGACTGTGCGCGATGGTGACCGTGCAGTTTTCGCCCAGCAAGAGCTGCGCCATCGGTTTGCCAACGATATTGGAGCGACCGACGACGACCGCTTCCTTGCCCGAAAGGTCGCCCAGTTCATCCTTCAGCAGCATCAGGCAGCCGAGCGGCGTACAGGGAACGAGCGCTTCTTGCCCCACGGCGAGCTTGCCGCTGTTGACGACATGAAAGCCATCGACGTCCTTGGCGGGATCGATGGCGGAAATCACCGCCTGTTCGTCAATATGTTTGGGCAGCGGCAATTGCACCAATATGCCATCCACGCGCGGATCGCCGTTCAGTTCCTCGACCAGTTCGAGCAGCTCCCCCTGGCTGATCGTGTCGGGGCGACGGAACTCAAAGCTTTCCATGCCGACCGCGACCGTCATCTTGCCCTTGTTGCGGACATAGACGGCGCTTGCCGGATCTTCGCCCACCAGCACGACGGCAAGGCCCGGCTTGCGCCCTTGCGCGTCCACAAAGGCGGCGACGCCTTCCGCCACACGTTCCCGCAGGTCTGCGGCGAATGCCTTTCCGTCAATCAGCTTGCCGATGGTCATGATCCGTCCAACTCTTTCACTATCCGGTCCGCCGATGCCGCCCAGCCCACGAGGCGGAGACGTTTCAACCGGCTTGTATCGCCCGATTCGATCTCAATATCCTTTGCCGGAACAGACAGACGCTTGGCAATGACCCGGATCAATGCGCGGTTGGCCTGCCCCTTTTCCGGTATCGCCCGCACCTGCGCCTGAAGCCAGCTTGCGCCCTTGTCATCCCGCCAGATGCCGCCAAGGCCCTCTTTGGCGCTGCGCGGCGTCAGGCGGATCGCCACTATGATATCGTCTCCGTCAGTCCGAGCGAATGCAGCGGCCACCGTTACATCATGGACATGAAGAGCGGCGGCAGGATTTGCTGGACGATGATGATGAGCAGCAGCACGACCATCGGCGACAGGTCGAGCGCGCCAAGATCCGGCATGATGCGGCGGATCGGGCGATAGATCGGCGCGGTCAGCCGGTCGAGCGCGATCCAGATCGAGCGCACGAAATCATTTTGGGTGTTGATAACGTTGAACGCGATCAGCCAGCTCATGATTGCCTGAACGATGATGATCCACCACAGCACGTTGAGCAGGATCATGATGATCTGAAACAAGGCTAGAACCATGAAATCTCCGTTTTTCTGGCGCTCGCGTCGCGTCCTGCCCCGGCCTTAGCCCGTGCGGATCGTGCAAACAACCCGGCTCACGCCCTTATCAGTGTACCCGCACCGCGTTTCGTGAAGATTTCGAGCAGCATCGCATGCGGGACGCGCCCGTCGAGGATGACGGCGGCGTCCACGCCGCCCTCCACCGCATTGACGCAGGTTTCCAGCTTCGGGATCATGCCGCCCGAGATCGTGCCGTCCTGTTGCAGCTCGCGAATGCGCGCCGGATCGAGATCGGTCAGCAGATCGCCCGACTTGTCGAGCACGCCAGCCACATCGGTCAGCAGGAAGAAGCGCGTCGCGCCGAGCGCCGAGGCGATGGCGCCCGCCATCGTGTCCGCGTTGATGTTGTAGGTGTGCCCATCCGCGCCGATGCCGACCGGGGCCACGACCGGGATGATGCCATCCTTGGTCAGGCTGTCGAGGATACGCCGGTCGACCGTCTTGGGGTCGCCGACAAAGCCCAGATCGACATGCCGCTCTATCCCGCTATTGGGGTCCGCCTCGCGCGTGCCGCCCACCTTCTCGCACAGGACGAGCCCGCCATCCTTGCCGGAAATGCCGACCGCGCGACCACCGGCCTGGCTGATCCAGCCGACGATTTCCTTGTTGATGGAACCCGCCAGCACCATCTCGGCAATCTGCGCGGTTTCGGCGTCAGTCACGCGCAGGCCGCCGACGAACTGCGATTCCACGCCCAGCCGTTTCAGCATCGCACCGATCTGCGGCCCGCCGCCATGGACGACGACGACATTGATGCCGACCGCCTTCATCAGCACGACGTCCTCGGCGAAATCGCGTGCCGCCTCCGGATCGCCCATCGCGTGCCCGCCATATTTGACGACGAAGGTCTTGCCTTCATAGCGCTGCATATAGGGCAGCGCCTCGACGAGCGTTTCGGCCTTGGCGAGAAGAGCGGGTTCGGGAGCGTGTTTATCGTTCATGGGCGGGCCCTTACCCCCTTTTTAACGCGGCGAAAAGGGTCGTGAACCAATCAGAAGCTCGGCACGGGCTCCGCGCCGGAATAGTCATAGAAGCCCTTGCCCGTCTTGCGGCCGAGCCATCCGGCCTCCACCATCTTGGTGAGGATCGGCGCGGGGCGATATTTCGGATCGCCGAAATCTTCCTGATAGACCTTCAGCACATTAAGACAGACATCGAGACCAACCATGTCGGCAAGCGTAAGCGGACCCATCGGATGGCCAAGGCCGAGCTTGCAGCCCTTGTCGATATCCGGGATCGACGCAAGCCGTTCACCGGCCGCGAAACAGGCTTCGTTGATGAGCGGCAGTAGGATGCGATTAACGACGAAACCGGGGCTGTCGGCGGCAACGATCACCTGCTTGCCGACCTTTTCGCCATAATCGAACGCGACCTTGGTGGTCGATTCGGCGGTTGCCAGTCCGTTGATGATTTCGAGCAGCGGCATCAGCGGCACGGGGCTGAAGAAATGCATGCCGATGAAGCGTGCGGGATCAGCGGAATAGCTGGCGAGGCGCGTGATCGAGATGGACTAGGTGTTGCTGGCCACCACCGCGCCATCCGCCAGAACCTTCGATGCGTTTTCGAAGACCTTCGCCTTGATCTCCTCACGCTCGGTCGCGGCTTCGATGATGATCTGCGCGTCGCTCATCGGCGCAAGATCGGCCACCGGTTGAATCCGCGCGAGCGTCGCATCGAGCGCGGACTGTTCCAGTTTGCCCTTCTCGACCTGCTTGCCGAGGATCTTGGCGATACCGTCCTTGCCCGCCTGCGCGCGCGCCTGATCAACGTCGGACAGGAACACATGATAGCCCGCCTGCGCAGAAATCTGGGCGATGCCGCCGCCCATAAGCCCCGCGCCGATTACACCGATTGCGTCCATGTCACTCCCTTTCCGTTTCCGTAAACGGCAGACCCGTTAACGGCTTTCCTCCGCCAAAGCCAGTCCTGAGTTCGGCGAGTTCGCCCTCCGTCAGCGCGATGCGCCCGGCACCCATTTGATATCGCCCAGGCCGCCCAAATCCTTTTTCGCGTTCACATGACGCGCGAGCACGAACAAAAGATCGGACAGACGGTTGAGATAAAGCTTTGCCGGCGGGTTGAGAGGACGTTCTGACCCTGCCGACACGGCGCTTCGTTCGGCCCGGCGAACGATGGCGCGCGCCAGATGAATGGCCGCCGCTGCCGGCGAACCGCCCGGCAAAACAAAACTGTCGAGCGCGGGCAATGCCTCATTCAGGAGATCGATTTCACGCTCCAGCCGTTCGACCTGCGGTGCGGTGATGCGCAACGCCCATTCAGGGTCGGCACTGTCGGTTACCGGTGTCGCCAGATCGGCGCCAAGGTCAAACAGGTCGTTCTGAATCATTTGCAGCAGCACGGCCTCATCGCATTCGCCCAGCGCGGCGATGGCTATGCCGATCGCGCTGTTCGCCTCATCGACATCGCCGACCGCCTGCATGATCGGCTCATGCTTGGACACCCGCGAACCATCGACGAGGCCGGTCGTCCCGTCGTCCCCGGTACGGGTGTAGATCTTGTTGAGCTTGACCATGTGCGCGTCAGTGGCCGCGCATCATGAGCAACAGCGCAATGATGATGATGGCCACCGCCTGAAACAATATGCGCCCCATCATAGCACGGTTTTGCCTGAGGCCCGACGCACTCGGGCCGTCTGGCCCCGATTTCAGATCCTCCTCGGTCGTCTTCAGGAAGGTGACGATGCCCTTGATCAGCATGAACAGGGTTGCCCCCATGGCGGCGATCAGCAAAATGACAAGAAAAGCGTTCATGGGCCCTATCTAGGCGGATGCCAGCGCGATTCCAACCGGAAAGCGCCGAGCGCGCAGATCGGCGCGCAGTCGGGCGGGGTCCACGCCGCTTTCCCGCAGCTCGGCAAGCGCGATGCCACCCGTACGCTTGGCAAGCCGCCGCCCCCGCGCAGCAACCAGCAAAGGATGGTGCCGATAAATCGGTGTCGGCAGGTCGAGCAACGCCTGCAACAGCCGGTGAATATCGGTTGCCGCGCGCAAATCCTCCCCGCGCAGCACATGGGTGATGCCCATGTCCGCATCATCAAGGGTTGCGGCGAGATGATAGCTGGTCGGCGCATCCTTGCGCGCCAGCACAACATCGCCCGCATGTTCGGGATGCGCGACGATAGTGCCGACATCCATATCCTGCCAGTCCAGCGGCCCCGCCTGCATGATCGCTTGCGTCATGTCCAGCCGCCAGCAATGCGCATCGCCCGCCGCCATGCGATCGGCCCGTTCGCTCTCTGCCAGAGTGCGGCAAGTGCCGGGATAGAACGTCCCCTCGGCCCCGTGCGGCGCCGACCCGCTGGCGGCAATCTCTGCTGCGATCTCCGCTCGGGTGCAGAAACAGGGATACACCAGCCTCATCTGCCGCAGGCGGTCCAGCGCGTCATCGTAAAACGCCAACCGTTGTGACTGGAACACGATGTCGGCGTCCCATTCCACGCCCAGCCAAGTGAGATCCTCGATGATTCCATCGACATGTTCGGGGCGCGACCGCGTGCCGTCGATATCCTCGATCCGCAACCGCATCTGCCCGCCTGCCCCGCGCGCGAAATCCATCGCCATCAGCGCTGACCAGCCATGGCCGATATGCAGCCTGCCGGTCGGACTGGGCGCGAAACGCGTCACCATATGCGGGGGTTCAAGGTCTGGCGTCATACAGACTCTTGACGGAGGGAGTCATGGCGTGCTGTCATGTCCTTGTCACGCTTATCGGCAAAGAGCAGGGCGCAACAAGGGGGCAGAGACGATATATGTATCATCCCGACCTTATAAGACCGGACGAAACGCGGCATGTGGAGAGTTGCCCCGCGCTCGTCCTCAATGCCGACTACACGCCATTGAGTTATTACCCGCTGAGCCTTTGGCCCTGGCAAACCGCCATCAAGGCGGTTTTTTTGGATCGGTTGGACATCGTCGCCAGCTACGACCGCGAAGTGCATTCACCCAGTATGCAGATGCAGATCCCGTCGGTCATCGCGCTCAAGCAATATGTCCGGCCAAGCCAGTACCCGGCCTTTACCCGGTTCAACCTGTTCCTGCGCGACAAATTCCAGTGCCAATATTGCGGCAGCCTGAAGGATCTGACGTTCGACCATGTCGTCCCACGCCGCGCGGGCGGACGCACGACGTGGGAAAATGTCGCGACCGCCTGTTCACCATGCAATCTGAAAAAGGGCGGGCGTACGCCCAGGGAAGCGCATATGCGCCTGCACGTGCCGCCGATCCGGCCGACGACATGGCAGCTTCAGGAACATGGCCGCGCATTCCCGCCCAACTATCTGCACGAAAGCTGGCACGACTGGCTTTACTGGGACGTGGAACTGCTGCCCTGAGGGCGCACCGGCATTCAGCCAATGCAGAGCCAGAATTTTCGCTACTGAAGTTTTCAGTGCAGCAACTGGTATCCGGCGAGGCCCACCAGGCAGGCAGCGAGCGTTGCTGACACGCCGCACAGAAAATACCCCACCGCCACCATGATGGCAGGCGTCGGCTGCGCACGCCTTTCATTGGTATGGAGGCTCGAAAACACAAAGCTCATCAACAGCCCGTAAGTCACCGCAGCAAATTCGACCATCTCGACTACCCGCCCAATTTCGCTTTACCCTGCACCGCACAATAAGAGATTTTCGTTAACGTCCAGTAGCCGGAGGCAGGAATGCGACGAACGGCGCGAATTTGCGGATACTTGCACGCCGCACAATTGCCGCTATTACCCGGTCGATGGATCGCATTCTCATTCGCGGCGGCAATCGCCTTTCCGGCCGCCTTCCCATTTCCGGCGCAAAGAACTCGGCGCTCGCGCTGCTGCCCTGCGCGCTCTTGACCGATGAACCGGTCACGCTGCGCAACCTGCCGCGCCTCGCCGACGTCGACAGCTTTGGCCACCTGCTCAACCAGCTTGGCGTTTCAACGATGATCGAGGGCGCGCGGCCCGAAGATTTCGGGCGGGTGATGACGCTGCGCGCGGGGCGGGTAACATCGACCGTCGCGCCCTATGACATCGTGCGAAAGATGCGCGCATCGATCCTGGTGCTCGGCCCGCTGCTCGCGCGCGCGGGCGAGGCGACCGTGTCGTTGCCCGGCGGCTGCGCCATCGGCAACCGGCCCATTGACCTGCATTTGAAAGCGCTCGAAGCGTTCGGCGCGACGATCGAGATCACCGCCGGATATGTGAAGGCGATCGCGCCCGACGGCGGCCTGCCCGGCGGCAGCTACACCTTCCCGGTCGTTTCCGTCGGCGCGACCGAAAATGCGGTTATGGCGGCAGTGCTGGCGAGCGGCACCTGCACGCTGGAGAATGCGGCGCGTGAACCTGAAATCACCGATTTGTGCCACCTGCTCGCCGCAATGGGCGCGGATATCGAAGGCATCGGCACCGACCGGCTTGTCATCACCGGAAAGCCGCGCCTGCACGGCGCCACCTATGCGGTGATGCCGGACCGGATCGAGGCGGGCAGCTATGCCTGCGCCGCAGCGATCACCGGCGGCGACGTCGAACTGGTTGGCGCCAAGGCCGACGATATGCAGGCAGTCCTTTCCGCACTGCGCGACACGGGCGTGCATGTCGAGGCGGGGCGCAACAGCATCCGCATCGCAGCAGAAGGACGCCTGCGCCCGCTGACATTATCGACAGCCCCCTTCCCCAGCTTCCCCACTGACATGCAGGCGCAGTTCATGTCGATGCTGTGCCTGGCCGAAGGGGCGAGCGTCCTCACTGAGACGATTTTCGAGAACCGCTATATGCATGTGCCCGAACTGGCGCGGATGGGTGCGGACATCTCCGTTAACGGGCGCACGGCCATTGTGCGCGGCGTCGACAAGCTGACCGGCGCGCCGGTGATGGCGACCGACCTGCGCGCGTCGATGAGCCTGATTCTCGCCGGCCTCGCCGCCGAGGGCGAAACGCAGGTCAACCGCGTCTATCACCTCGACCGCGGTTATGAGCGGCTGGAGGAAAAGCTGCAGGCAGTCGGCGCCGACATCGAACGCGCCAGCGACGGTTGATCTGGGCGCGCTCCATCCCAATTTTGTAGGCGGAGCAATCGCGGTAGATTGCCCACACGAAATAAGGAGAGCATCGTCATGACCAGCCCTGTCGCCCATATTCCCGTCGATACCATCCTCGGCAACGCCACCACGCTGGCGGAATATAAGGGCAAGGTCCTGCTGGTCGTGAATGTCGCCTCCAAATGCGGCCTGACGCCGCAATATGAGGCGCTGGAAAAGCTGTATCAACGCTTCAAGGATCAGGGCTTCGTCGTGCTCGGCTTTCCGGCCAATGACTTCGCCGGACAGGAGCCGGGAACCAACGAGGAAATCCAGCAATTCTGCTCGACCAATTTCGACGTGACCTTCCCAATGTTTGCAAAGATCCCGGTGACCGGTCCGGAGAAGCATCCGTTCTACGATGCCCTCATTCAGGCGCTGCCGTTCAAGCAGGATGAAACGGAGAGCTTTCGCCAAAAACTGCGCGATCATGGCATGACCCCCAATGACGATCCCGAAGTGCTGTGGAATTTCGAGAAGTTCCTGATCGACCGTGAGGGCCATGTCGTGGGCCGCTATGCCCCGGCGACGCCGCCGGATGCGCCCGGCCTGATCGCCGCGATTGAGGCGGAACTGGCGAAATGATGCGCCGCTAGCTGCTCGCCAAGCCGATACCGAGCGCGAATTGCCCGGCGATCATTGAGGCGAGCAGCAGCAAAAGTGCCAGCCACAGCGTGAATATGCCGCCGGTCATCCGCCAGCTTTTGGGCGGCAGGCCCTGAATAAGGAAGGTCGCGATGCCGGCCACATTCAAGCAGACGAGGTTGACGGCGAACAGGAACAGAGCGTTTGCCCCGGCGAGCGCATCGCCTGCGCCCAAATAAATGCCCGACGCCGCCAATGGTGGCACCAGCGCGACGGCGATCATCACGCCCACCAGCGTCAGGGAAGCGGCCCGGCTGAACGCCAGCACGCCCGCCGCCCCGCACGCCAGCGCAAGTGCGATATCGGCGGGCTGGACCAGCGTGCGGTTTCTGAGTTCCGGCACCGCAGGATCAATCGTCACCGTCGCGCCGATCACGATACCGGCAAGGACGGCGATCAGACTACCGACCGCAAGCGTAACCCCCGCTTTCTTCCCCAAGCGGGGATCCCCGACCGTGGCCGCCAGCGCGATTCCCATGGTCGGCCCCAGCAGAGGCGCGATAATCATTGCGCCGATCACCACCGCCGTCTGCCCGCTGCGCATGCCCAGTCCCGCAATCACGGCGGACAGCAGCACCGTCAGCAAATAGCTCGGCTTGATATGAATATTGTCTTCGATGTCGTCGTACAGCTCATTCGTGCTGATGCGATCCCGGGTGAAAAAGCGCTCCAGCGCGGTCGGCGGCTTCACGCCAACCGGGGCTGGCAGCTCTGTCGCCAGAGTCTCTTCGAGCGGTGGCAAGACAGCCTCCAGCTCGGAAACCAGCGCATTGAAGGAGGGGATGGTGCCGAAGCTCCGGTCCAGGTCGTCCAGCAGTCGCTCGGTATACCGTTGCTGCACGATGCAGCTATATTTTTCCTGCCCGCCCGGCACCGTTTCCCGCCAGAAGCGGCGGCAATGGAGCGGCAGCAGCGCCTCCAGCCGCGCAATCTGCGTTTCCGGCAGATAGATTTCGACAAGTCGTGCTGACATCCCCCACCCTGCCTTTCAGACAACGGAAACCGGCCCGAAGCGCTTGCCTACATCAGTACATCTATCGTGTGAATTGCCAACCCGACCAGCCCGCCGACCAGCGTGCCATTGACGCGGATATATTGCAGGTCGCGCCCGACGGTGCGCTCCAGCCGGTCCGTCACGGTGCTCGCGTCCCAGCCACGCACGGTCTCGCTGACCAGCTTGACGATGCCGTCGCCATAGCTGGCGGTCAATCCGACGACCGCGCGCCGCGCGAAGCGGTTGATGACGGTTTTCAGGGCCGCATCGCTTTCCATGCTGGTGCCGATCTGCTTCATCACCTCGCCCAGCCGTCCGGCCATCATCGCGTCGGGATCGCGCGCGGCCTTCAGCAGCCCGGCGCGTGCCTGCTCCCACAGCCCGTCGATCCAACGCTGCATCGCCGGGTTGGCGACGATTTCATCGCGGATGCGCGCGACCTTCGCCTGCATCTCAGGCTCATTCTGCAACCGCCAGGCGAGTCGTTCCATCCCTTCGAGCGCGCGCTGCCGCACAGGGTGCTGCGGGTCTGCTTCCATCTCCATCAACAGCTTGAGCAGTCCGTCGAGGATCGCATTGGCCAGCGTCTCATCAAGGCCCGTCCAGCGCATTATCTTGCCCGCGCGCTGGTGCACCATGTCGCGGATCATGTCGGCCTGTGCGTCCAGCATGTGCGCCGCCCAGCGAATGCCGTTGTCGATCACCGGCTCGTGCCGCCCTTCGCGCATCGCCGCCTCCAGCGCCTGCCCCAGCAACGGCGCGAGATTGAGCGCGGACAGCCGCTGTTTCAGCGCAGTCTTGGCCATGCCGCCCAAGCGTTCCTCGTCCATCGCCTCCAGCAGATCGGCAGCAAGCCGCGATGCGCCCTGCCGCAAGCGCCCGGCAAGACCTTCGCCGGGATGCGCCAGAAAACGCCCGGCCGCACCCGCGACATCGAGCAGGCTGAGGGCACCCCTCACAACCGAGTGGAGTACGTCTACCACCTGCTCGCTGCCCGCGCAGGCATCGACATGATGCCGTGCCGCCTGCTTGAGCACGACGGGCTCGCCCACTTCATGACGAAGCGCTTCGATCGCAACGTCGACCTCCCGCCGCATATGCACACGCTCGGGGGGTACGCCCACGTCGACTACAACGTGCCCGGCCTGTTCAGCTACGAGGAGTACCTGCGGGCGGTGCTCGAGCTCACC
>CAYGOH010000017.1:0-909 GCA_964351385.1 uncultured Sphingobium sp.
TTCTTACATGCCCCACCCGGGACCGTAGGTGATTTCCACACGGCGGTTCTGCACCTCGCGAACGCCGTCGGCAGTTTCTACGCGCGGCTGGGCTTCACCGAAGGCCTCTGTCGAAATCACGCCATCCGAAATGCCCTTCGACACGAGGTAACCGCGAACCGAAGCGTTACGGCGTTCCGACAGGCCCACATTGTAGGATGCGCTGCCCGAGCGGTCGGCGTGTCCAGCGAGCATGACCTGCGCGCTGCCGCAATTGCCATATGCTGATACAGCGTTGTCGAGGATCGTCGCCGCATCCGGCGTAATGTCCGAGCTATCGAATTCAAAGAACACGATATATGGCCCAGGCGTGCACTCCACAACCGGCGGAGGCGGCGGCGGCGGAGGCGGCGGAGGCGGCGGCGGCGGCGGCGGCGGAGGCGGCGGAGCTGCCGGCTCACCAAAATTGTATGTCAGACCGACCAGCAAGCTGTGCGAGCGGAAGTCTCCGCTTGCGCCTGTTCCGGCGGGCGACCACAGCGGGTTGCCAGTGAAGCGGTCGCTCGTAACGATATCAACGTTATTATGGTTGAAGAACCGGTATTTCAGCTCCGCATCAAGACGGTCGGTCAGCGGCATGCGTACGCCTGCCAGAGCCTGCCAGGCAAAGCCTGTGTCGGAATCATCGACAACCGAGTTATAAAGATAGGTGCGCGCTACACCGACACCACCGCCGACGAAGCCCTGAAGGCCATCATCAGGACCAAAGTCCAGCAAGCCATTGAGCATGAAGCTCAAGGAGCGGGCATTACCCTTGGTGCTGCTCGGAGCGCCATTTGCGAAATCGACGATATCGGTCCAAGCCCGGCGGAACCCGACTTCCGCTTCGAGGCGGAACATACCGAAATCATAACCGACAACGCCGTCCAC
>CAYGOH010000017.1:919-8340 GCA_964351385.1 uncultured Sphingobium sp.
GGTGGGGCCGCCGTTGGTCCAGGGGATGATGTGGTGGGCGTGGAGGCGGTGGCTGGTGATGCAACCGGGGAAGCGGCAGTGGTGGCCGTCTCGTTGTTCGAGTCGGCGGCGGAGCCAACGGGGGACGAGTCGTTGGTTGCGTCCGACGCGCCATCTGCGGTGCTGATGTCAACATCCTCAACCAGCATCGCACCAGCGTGCGCGCCGATGTACCAGGCATCGTCACGGGCGAGAGCAGGTGATGCCATCGCCGTGGTCGCAAGAGCCACTGCGAGAGTAAGCTTCTGCATGTTTTTCCCCTTCCAAGTTTGTCACTAAGACTGCGAGAACTCCGTACTCCTCAGAAAGTTGCATGGCAAGTTCACTTTTCGACAGAAGCACGAGGGCTTCCATCCTACTGAAATGTTTAACAAGCATTACAGTCGAAAAACATCCATTCCGGGGTAAATTACGAAAAATTTTCAGATTTTATAGTTAATACGACACTCTCAGACTGTATAAATAATGCCATGATTCCGTAATATGGCCAGTATTTGCCCAAGAGTTGTTCTCGCTTCGGAATCTATCACGCTGCCTCCGGCGGGATCGGCTATTGCGGCCTGTCTTGCGCCAATAATACGAACATCTCCGATGTAGAAACCGTCGGGTCGCACCAGATCCTGCGCCCAGCCGGTTCCGTTATGTACATAAGTCTGCCCATTATCGGCGGCGAAGACGCGCATTCCCTTCCGCGGAACGACAAACCTCCACCCGCCCGATGTCATGCAGGCCAGTTCGCCGTCATGCCCCGACCATTCGGCGCTTCCGCCGCTCCCCACTATCCAGCACTGGCCCGCCACAGCCCCGCCGGGCGGCGCCGCCACAACCGCGCTCTCCGCTTGCGCATGCACGATCGCGTCGATCAGGGTCAGCGCCTCATTGTGCGTGATCTCCTTTTGCGCCTGGCCGGCCTGCAAAAGGGGGAGGGAAAACCGGTCGCTTGTATCGCTGGCCATAAAGGGTGCTCCGAAAGGTTCAGATGGTGATGATCATGGTCGCGGGCCGCCCGGCCCCGAATGTGCCGACCTGTCGCACCGCGACATCGACCGTGCCGGCTATTCCCGCTCCGGTATCGGCAGCGATGCTGGCGGCATCATAGGTCCACTGCGGCACCGACACGGTCGCCGAGCGGAATATCACTCCGCCTTGCGAGAGGTCTATACGATACAGCTCCTGCTCCTCACCCAGCGGCGCGTCCGCCCCGTCGATCCAGCTCCAGCCCAAACGGCTGCGCCGGGTCCAGCCCAAAACCCAGTCGCCCGAGGACAGCGTCCCGCCGAGGAAGACCGGCGAAACCGGCAATATCGCCTGCCCCGCTATCTCTTCCGATCCTTGTGCGGGCGTGACGTCGCCGATGCCGATCGCATCGATCAGCACTGTGGATCCGTAAACCGCATAGGTCGACGGCATCGCGACGGACGTATTCTCTTCCAACAGCAGGAACCGCTCGCCTGCGCTGTGGCCCGCCATCGCCCATTCGGTTCCGCGACGCCCGCGCAAAAGGCGTCCCAGCCGCCAGCTTGTCGGGCCGGTCTGAACCGCCGTGCCGAATTGCACGATCTCTCGCCCCAGCAGCGCAGCGTTCGCGCCAGACAGCAATGCCGCATCATCCGCGTTCGAAAGGGTCATCTGGCTGTGAAGCAGGTCGATATTCACCGATGACACCGTGTCGAACAGTTGTGGTGCCACCCCCGCATCCGGCACGGTCGAGACCGTTCCCATGGTCGCAGGCGCAGCCGTGCCTCCGATGGAGGTAAGCCCTCCACTGACCACATCTTCGACAAACAGCTCGGCCGAACGCCAGCCCGCCTGCGTGCCCGCCGCAGCGATCACCACCACGGGCGCGGTCGGCAGCGCATCGCCCGGCACCGACAGATCAGCCACAATCAAACTCGTTGCACCGTGGAGAAGATCGGCCTGCGTGATCGGCGCGCCCGAATCCGCAGGCGGCGCAACAACGCCGCCGCCACCCGCCTGGGTCAGCTTCAACCGAACGCCGCCGCCCTCCCATTCAAGCTCATCGATGCGCCAGCGTCCGCCGCGCCCTTCGAGCGTCACGACCATGCCCGGCTCCAGCGTCAGCGCGCGCCAGTCGCAGCGCAACTCGAGACCCTTGCGCGCCGTCCACAGCCCCTGCAACCGTTGCTCCGCCAGCGCCCGCGCGTCCGATGCCGCCAGCACGGCAGGCATATCGAAATCGCGCTCCTGTCGTCCGGGTCCGGGTCGCACCGATGTCTGAACGCCCGCCTGATAATCGCGCGCCGCATCATAATGGCGTATGTTGAGGCGCACCGGCACATCCTCCGCCTTGCCGCGAATGATCCGCTCACCACGGTCACGCTTGCCGTTAAACGCCGCGCCGATGAGGTTCTCCGCCAGCGCAACCTCGCTTGGGCCGTCCGACGTCAACCGCAGTCCCGCCTCGCCGCTGCGCAGCGCCAGATCATAGCCATTGGCAAGCGGCAACAGCGCATCGGACACCGTCCCGCTCGCCGCGTAGCCCGCAACCCCAGGCGTCGCCGGACTGCCCTCCGCCGCAATCGCGCCGCCGCTTATATCGCTGGCAATATCGGCTATCGCCACGCTTGCTCCATCGGCGACAAGTTCGAATGTCAGCGACGGAATGCGGTTGCCATAGTCCGCCAGCTCCAGCCCCTCGAACACAGCATAGGCGGTCCCGCGGTGCGCGGGCGTGACCGTGCTGCCCTTGTCTGCGGCGATCAGCGGGTCGAGCGCCTGATCCTCGTTGCCGTCATGGATACGGAAACCCACCAGCGCTGTCTTGAAATCGCCCGCCGCCCCGCGCAACAGATTGCCGTCCGCCCAGATCCGCCCGATGTCCGCGATCCCGCGCGAGGACAGCGCCACCGCAAAACTCGCGCTATAACTATACGTGGTAACGCTCGGCTGCCCCTTGCCGCCACCCTGCTTGTTGCGATTTTCCTTCAGGTCCGTCGCCCAGATAACCGATCCCGCGACCCGCATGGTCCCGAATATGCGCGGCACCTGGTCGCCATAGCGCGACGTTTGCAGCCGCAGGTCCTCCAGCCGCCGCCCTTCCCGCCCCTTGGGCTTGAACAAGATGGCCTGATCGACCGTCTGCCCGATCAGCGCGCCGATCGCGCCGCCAATCGGCCCACCGACAACCGTGCCCACGACTGTAAGAACAAGTGTCGCCATGCGTCATTTTCCCCAGCGATAGGTTGCGATGACCGGCCATGGCGAGGGGCCGGGCATTTCCACCACCCGGCCCAGCCCAGCATGCGCATGGACATGCCCCGCACCACTCATGATCATCAGATGAAATTGCGCGACACCCGCCCGTACCAGCACGAGGTCGCCCGGCTTGCCATGACGCACAGGGCGCAGGCCCGCCGCCTGCAATATCTGCGCGAACCGTTCCAATGCGCCGCCCCTGATGCTGTAGCGGGCAGGCACCAGAGGACGCAGCCGCCCCTTCCCCGCCCTTTCCAGCGCCAGCATCGCAAGCCCGATACAGTCGATCCCCGTTATCGGGTCGCGCCCGTGCAGCCGAAACGGCGTGCCCACCAGCGCATGCGCCGCTTCGACTATCTTGTCGCCTCGCTTCACACGACTTTCCTTTGCAATGATATGTCCAGCGGCCTGTTCGGAATTTCGTTCGGGACGAGCCGAGAATGACCGATTTCGAGAACCTTGAAACGAGGCCAATGACTCGTTTCAACGCAGCGTACTTAAAGGTACGTGAGCACCGGAAGCGCAGAAAGCGGTTGTTCGCAGGCCGTCCCGGCGGAATTACGTCAGGCCGCGCCGGGATAGCGGGTCAGAAGATCCATCCCCGGCAGATAAGGTTCACCGCGAAAATTGATCGCATTGCCAAAGCGCGCCGAACAGGTCGCCATCTGCTTGTCGCACCCTTGGGTCAGCAGCGCTTGTGCGCCCGGCACCACGGCAAAGGCAGGACTGTCAGCCAGCGTCACGCTGCCCGCATCATTGGCGATGATACTCTGCGTCAAACCGCAATTCGCGCCGCCCATCCAGCGCAACGTCCCGAACACATAATCGCCGGGCGTCAAACCGCCGCCACCGACCGTCACGACCTCCGCCGCCGCGTCCGAAACGGCCACGACCCGCCGATGATGCGCCAGATCGATCCGACATGCCGCGTCGCCCAGCAATGCCCGGCATCCCGGCGATGTCTCCGGCGCGACCGGCTTCTGGAGCGCAGCGCCCGGCCCCGTCAGCTCAACGGAAAAGCTGTCGCCCTGCCGCTCGACCGACCCCAGTTCCCCGCGCGTCAATTCCAGCCATAGCGCGCCCGGTTCCGTCCATTCCGTCAGGTGCAGGCTCAACGCCGTCCCGTCCCATTTGCCAGCCTCCAGATCGACTGCGTTGATCGCATCGCTGGTGATCGCGCCTTTCACATCCATGCTATCCGTGTCCAGCCCAATGCCCCGGCGGATGGCCGAGGGCACCACGCCGGGCGCGGCGCGATAGACGACGCCGTCCACCGTCATATCGCGGTCATGGCTGGTAACGCCGATGGTAACGCCATCGCGTCGTTCCAGCCGCCAGCAGAACGCCAGCGCCACCAGCTCCTGCGCCAATATCGCATCGGCGCTCATTCGCGGATCTCCACCAGCGGTACCGACGGCGCCTCACCCGCGGCGAACGTCGCGCGGCTGACCTCCAGCCTGTCTTCGGCGAAACGCACCGGCACATCGAAACGATAGCCCGCCGTCAGGATAGCCCCAAGGGCGGGCGCACTGTCGAAGGCGATCAGCCCGCCGCCCAGATGTTGCCACCCGCTCATCTGCTCGACCCCGTCTATGGCGACATGGATGCTGCCCGCAACCGGGCGCGTGATCAGCCGCTGCTGCGCGTCCGCACCGCTGCCATAATATTTGGCAAGCGGAAACTGACTGACCGCGCCGTCACCAATGCCCAGGCTCTGGTCGACCGCGCTGACCGCCTGTCCCGCAGGCGCGCTCTGATTGTCGAACGGATCGCTGAAACGGAACCCGCGCGCCGCCCCGCGCCGCGCCCGGAAGAACTCCACCAGTGTCACCAGATCCGCCTCGGACCGCACCCCCGGCCCCGCATCGAAGCTCAGCCGCGCATCCGCCCAATCGCTCGACCGGCGCTCATGGCCCGACAGGCTCTCGACCGTCTGCGTCGAAAAGGCGGGTACCACGCTCGCCTCCCGCCCAATTGCCAGCGGAAACAGCACATCGTCGAACGCCTGCATATCGTCCCCCTCGCCCAACTCGAAAAAGGTAAAGCCGTCGCGCGCCACCTGCGGCATCGCCCAGATGAAGGTCGCTGTCGCCCCGCGCGCAGCACCCGCGCGCGCCGCCGCCTCGATCCTGGGCCAGTGCGCGGCTGCATCCACTGCGTTCAGCACGAAGCCGGAGAGATAATGCTGCTCGCCGCTCGCATAGCCGAGCCGGGCCGTCGCTGCGGCAACACCCTGCGCCGTCAGCGCGCCGCGCCCCTCCGTCACCCAGTCATAATCTTCCAGTTGAAGGACATCGAAGGCGGGCTTCGCCCAGCCAACCGGCATATTGGCGCGCTTCGCCTCCGGCGCCGCCGGATCGAGCACCGTCGGCAGATAGGTCAGCAGATGCGCCAGTGTCGCAGGCGCAACTGCCCGAACCGCGGCAATCAGCGCCGCCGTCGAACTCGCCAGCAGCACGCCCGCCTGATCGAGCAGCGTCGTCTGCGCGCTATCGAGCGAAGCGGTGATGTCCGGAATGGATACCGGACTGCCCCCGAACGCCGCCTTTGCCGCATCGTCATACAGGCAGATGCGATGGTCGTTCATCACCCACCACCACGGCTCGCCCGCCTGAAATTTCGGCGTCAGCCCCGCCGCCACGCCGATGGTGATGAACGCAGCGCCAACCTGCTGCAAATAGCTCATCGCCCCGGAATGCGCTGGCGATAATAATGTCGATGGCGGCACCCAGCCGGTAAGCGCGGGTGTCCCGTCTTCGGCCCGCTGCTTCCAGTCGTTCCAGCAATGCTGATCGAACAGCTCATAGGACAGCGACCATATCAGCCCCAGCCCCACCGCCTTGGCCCGCGCGGCATAATCGGCATGCCAGGCCGAACAAGCCGTGTTCAGCACACCTCCGGTCAGGCTGACATAATATCCGCCGCTGCCCGCATCCCGTTGCAGCCGGAAATAATGGCTCATGCCGACATAATGCAGAATATCGCCGCGATAGCCGAGTGCATGGACCTGCCGCACCACCCGCTCGGGCGTCTGGTTATAAGCATCGTCATATCCGGTCGCCATCGACAGGCCATGTTCGGGCAGCATCACGTCGCCGATCGACAGCACGGATCCCGAACCATCGCAGGTGATGCCGGTCAGCTCGGCCCAGCCTTCCTGCCCGGTCGCATAGGGCGTCGTTCCCGCATCATAACCGGGCGACACCAGCGAGATGAACATCCGGTCGATATCGCCCGCCCATACCGCATCCGCTTCGCCGGGTAACAGATACCCGCCATCCATTGCGTTGAAATCAAGCAGGATATCGGCGTCGTCCGGCAAACCGCTCGCATAATTCCAAAGCCGCACAAACCAGCTTTTGGGATTGCCGGACTGATCGCGCCCTTCAATCGTCAGCGTCGGCCCGTTGATCTGGTCAAGCGCGCGAATGCCGCCGCTCCGCCAGTGAAATCGCAGCTGACAATTGCGGAAGTCCCGGCTCGTTTCATAGGCAAGCAGCGGATGATCCCACACATCCTCCGCTTCCCAGATCAGCCCAGCGAGATCGCCCGAACCATAGAATACCGCGTCCACCCGCAATGCATCGGGCGCCGTCGTCACCACCCCCGCCATCATCGGACGCGGGAAATTGACGGTCCAATAGGCGGGCGAAAAGCGCTTGATGACGCCCTTCTCCTGCGCGCCGCCACCCGACGCCAGCCAATAAGCCATATGAAAACCTCCAATCCTCCCCGGCACGGGGAGGGGGACCGCTGGCCGCAAGCCAGTGGTGGAGGGGGACTGCCCAACCGCACACCCCTCCGTCACGCGCTTCGCGTGCGAACCCTCCCATCATGCAGGGAAGAATTATTCGCTCAGTGCCGTTCTTACATTGCGCGCAATCTGCCGCGCGCTGCGCGCGAGCGCCTGCGGCGCACCCGCATCGGGCGAATTGACGTTGATCGTCACGCGTACATCCCGCCCCCCGGTGCCACCGCCCGCAGCGACTACGCGCCCGCTGCTCGTCGGCACGAACAGCTCCGGCCCGCGCTCACCGACACGATAGGCCCGCCCCGGGGATACCGGCCCGCCGGTCGCCCTACCGGGCGCGCCACCGAACAGGGAGCCAGCGAGCCCGCCGAGAAATCCGCCCAGCCCGCCGCCACCGCCGCCGAACAGCTTGTCC
>CAYGOH010000017.1:8350-22450 GCA_964351385.1 uncultured Sphingobium sp.
AGGTGGCATCCACCTGTCGAGCGTCGAACTGGACGCGCCGCCGGGCGTCACCGCCGATCGCATCCGTTGCGCGCAGCGGCACCGCGCGAAGTACTCGAGTGCCGAACTTGCCCGTCTGCACCGCACGCAGCAAGCTGCGCTCAATGGTGCGCCCAGCCCGTTCGGCGCCCGATGCGAGCGGCCCATCAAGGCCGGCGCGCATGGTTTCGACATCCTGCGCAAAACCCTGCGTGTCGGCACGCACCGAAAGGATCATCCGGTCGATTTCCTCATCCATCGGGAAACATCTCCTGCAATCGCGCGATCTCGCCCGCCGACGGCGCACGCTCGCCCGCCATCAGCAGGCCCGCGCCTGACTCATCAGCACTGAACATCGCGCGCACCACGACTTCCATCTCGCGCGGCGTCGCGTTCCAGAACCGGTCGGCGCTCCATCCCAGATGCCAGCCCGCCAGCCCCGCCAGGCGCAGCGCAACCTCGCCGAATGTCTGTTCGGTCACGCCCGGCCTGAGAGGATCTGTTGCAATATCGCCTTCAGGACGGGGGTTACGGCCATCAGGCCCTGCGATGCGACGGCATTGCCTATGTCATCGCGCGTGATCATGTCGGGCCAGTCCCAGCGGCAATGCCAGAACAAGGCGACCATTTCGGATAGGCGCAGTTCGCCCGCCGACGCGCGTTCGACCAGCCCGAACAACGGGCCCAGTTCCTCTTCTGCGGCCACCAGCGCGGCAAAGCTCGGTCTCAACGTCAGCATTTCGCCGCGCACGAATATTGCCGCCTCGCCCCGCAGCCCGTTGGCCGCGCGCTCCTGCGTCATGCCGGCGCTCACAGGCTCGCCACCGCGCCGGAGCTTTCCAGGCTGATCGTGTAGTTGCGCTCGCCATTATAATCGCCCGCATAATCGAGCCGCGTCACCAGAAACCGGCCCTGCATGCGCTCGCCGCTTTCGAAGCTCAGCTCATAATCGTCGATGGTCCCGGCCAGCGCATGAGTGCGGATTTTCACCTCTCCGGCGGAACCTGTGAAGATGCCCGCTGCCGATACGCTGACGGCTCTTACTCCCGCGCCCGAAAGCAGCTCTCGCCAGCCGCCTGAATCCTTGTTGGTGATGTTCACCGCCTCCCCGCTGACCGACAATTGCGTGGTGCGCAAACCGGCGATTGTGGTATAGGTCAGCGGCACGTCGCCATTGCCCACCTTGAGCAAAAATGCGCTTCCTTTCTCGACGCTCATTGCGATATGCTCCTTGTGAATGAAAACAGCCGTCAGCGCGCTTCGTCAGGCGCTCTGCGACACAGAAATGGGTTAGAGAGGTCTCTATGATTATCGTTGCGATGATTCTGGCTGCGGCACCGGCAGATGCCCTGCCCAAGGCGCGCCAAAGCTATGGCTCCTGCCTTACCGATTTCACCACTAGCGCAGTCGACAAAAAGATGGCGCGCGCAGACTTTCTCGCCGGTCTCAAAAGCAAATGCGCCGACAAGGAAGCCAAATTCCGCGAAGCGCTGATCGCCACTGACAAGGCGGACGGAATGAGCGACGCGGAATCCGCCGAAGATGCGAACGATCAGGTCTCCGAATATATCGAAAAGATGACCGAGGATTTCGACGGCGCGCAATAATCCTTCCCTCCTCCCCGGCATGGGGAGGGGGACCGCTGGCCAAAGGCCAGTGGTGGAGGGGGATCGCCCCACCGCACGCCCCCTCCGTCATCCGCTGCTGACGCATCGGCTGCCACCTCCCCGCCAGCGGGGAGGATCAATTTTTTAGAACCCTGATCCGATACTCCATCAGGGCGTTCCACCGCCCCGCATTGGTGCGCAACAACCGCGAGCGAATGAGGCGCAGGCTGCCGACCTGCCAACCGGCAATCGTTCCGGTCAGCCGGTGCACAGCCGCATCGGCCAGCGGCATGATCCCGCTGATCCGCGTTGGCGTTTCGATATCGTCCTCGATTGTGATCGCCAGCCGCAGCTCACGCCCCACCTTGTCTTTCGTACCCCAGTCGCCACCGATGCACTCTCCCATGACCAGGGTCGGCGGCGTCGACTTGACGGGAACCGCGTCATAGATCCGGTTGACCTGCGCGCCAAGCGCCGCATCGTTGCGCAGCTCGGCAATCAGCGCGGCGCGAATATCGCTCTCGGCGTTCATAGGTCCAACCTCCCGATGTTGCGCAGGCTGGCATCGCGCAGCCAGCGGTCGAGCAGACCGCGCCCCTCCAGCACAACCCGCTCATCCTCGATATGCACGGTGACGCCCGGCATCGCAGCAGCAGCCTCGACAATCGCCTCCCGTTGCTGCTGCGCCTTCGCCTCCACAGCGCGCCGCGCCTTGGGCAGCATCTTGTCCAGCGCACCCGTCCTCATGCCAGCCGCATCCTGCGCCAAGGCCGCCACAATGCCGTAATGATGGTAGGCGCCGGGTCGCTGCTTTCGCGTTCAGTGAACAGGTGTGCGGCCAGCCGAACGATCCCCTGCCGCAATGGATCGGGCAACGACGCCCAGTCGGCAGCGATACCGGCGGTAACATCCACCTCCACGCGCCCCGCCGAGCCCGGCTGGCTTACCCGTACCCAGCCATCGCCGTCCGCAGTAATGTCGATTGCATAGGCCTCCGCCGCCAGCGCAAAGATCGATCCTTCGGCGGGCAGTCCCCGCGCAGCCGTTATGCTCTGCACCGGGCAGGCGCGCAGCCGCGTCCACTCGCTGCTCGCGCCCAGCGTTTCCGTCCCGCTCCGCGCGAACATCAACTGCGCGCAATACTCCTCTGCCGTGCCGATCGCCGCCGCGACCAGCGAGCGGATCGTCGCATCGTCGCTCGTCGTTTCGATCCTCAGCCAGGCTCTGGTCTCCGCCAGCCCCGCATCGACAATCGCCTGCGCGACTGCCTGCATCTGCACCGTCATCGCCCGTGCCTCCGCATGTTTTCGTTGTTCTCCGAAAGGCCCCTCTCAAAGAAAAACCTCCCCGGCACGCACGCACCGGAGAGGTCAGTTCAGGGAGACCACTGCTCGATTTGGGGGTCTTAAGAAGCGGAAAACTTCATCAGTTTGATCGCTTCCGAATTCGTCACCGCGCCGCCGATCCGCTTCACGGCATAAAAGTGCACGAACGGCTTGTTGCTGTATGGATCGCGCAGAATGCTCGTCTCGCTGCGCTCGGCAATGACATAGCCATGGCTGAAATTGCCGAACGCGATCGACAGGCTGTTGGCCGCGATATTGGGCATGTCCGCCGCCTCGATCACCGGATAGCCCAGCAGGGTCGCGGGCTGCTCCGCGCTGAGCGAGGGCTGCCACAGAAACGCGCCGTCCGCCGTCTTGAACTTGCGGATCGCCGCCAGCGTCGTGCTGTTCATCACGAACGCCGCACCCTGCCGATAGGGCGCCTTCAGCGATTGCACCAGATCGACCAGCCGGTCCTGCGGGTTGGACGCCGCAAACGCGCCCGCCGCACCCGATGCCACATATTGCAGCGACCCGAACGCGCGAACCCCGTCCGCCTCATTGGTGGTGGTATAGGTCAGGAACCCCTTGGGCTGGTTCGTGCCGGTGCCCGAAACGAAAGCCGTGCCCTCGGCCTTGGCGAACTCCATCGAAATCTCGCCAGCCAGCCAGCTTTCCAGATCGAACTGCACATCGTCCAGCATCGCCTGGCTCGCCGCCGGATTGGCGAACAGCTCACCCGCGGGCGGCACGATCTCGTTAAAGGTCGGCGTTCCCGTTTCTGCGCGCGCGCCGGTCTCGCTTGCCCAGCCCGAGGGCGTACCACCGCTCGCCACCAGCTTGCGATAGCCGGCCGATCCGGTTTGCACCACATTGGCCACCTGCCGGATCGGCGAGATCGCCTTCAGCGTCGACGCGATCATCGCGTCGATTTCCCGCGGCACGGCAAAGCCGCCAACACCGCCCGACGCCCCCGAAAGGCTCTTCAGCTCCAGTCCGGCTTCCTGTCCGCGCCGCAGATATTTGTCGACAAATGCCGCCCGCGCCGGATCACGCTCCGCCCCCTTCACACCGTCCAGCGCGGGGCGGTCAACCGCCGTTCGCTGAACCGCAGCCACCTGTCCTTTCAGCGCGGCCAGATCGGCTTCAAGCGTGGAAATCTTGTCGGCTTGGGCGAGCGCGTCAAAGCTCCCCTCCAGCGCATCGGCTTTCACTTCATACATAAGCTTCTCCTGTCTAGAAACTCCTCCCCGGCACGGGGAGGGGGACCGCTGGCCTCAGGCCAGTGGTGGAGGGGGATCGCCTAACCGCACGCCCCCTCCGTCATCCGCTGCTGCCGCAGCGGCTGCCACCTCCCCGCATACGGGGAGGACTATTCAACCGCGTGCACCCGCGCGCCGGGCTGCATCGGGAACGTCACCAAACTGACCTCGACCAGATCGAGATCCTTCAGAACTCGAGGCGCGCGCCCATCCGCCCGCGTCACGCGATAGCCGAAGGACAGCCCGTTCACCTGCCCGCGCTTGAGCAGCGCCGCAGCATCTCCGGGCGCATTCCCGCGGACGGCGCCGATGACACGCAACCCGCGCCCGTCCTCTTCCAGCATCTCCACTTCGCCGATCACGGCATTCGGCTTATGCTGCCACAACAGCGGCACCTTGCGTCCCCGCCACGCGGCAATCGCCCGCGCAAACGCCCCGCGCCGGATGATGTCCCCGCCGCGATCTTCCCGATCGAACAACGCCGCATATCCCGCGAACCTTATGGGCGTTTCCCCATCCTCCTGTTTAATCTGGGGAGAATTTGGGTCAGATGGAGCCGAAAACGCCGATGTGCGAGCACCGGAGCGCAGCGTACTCAAAGGTACGTGAGCACCGGAGCGCAGCACATCGACGTTTGCAGGCCCGTCTGGCACGAATTCCCCGCTCATCCCTTCACGAGTCCGAACAGCCCCAGCTTCACCGCCATGCCGATCAGCATCAGCGCCAATATGGCCCGCACCGCCCAGCCGATCACCGCGCCGCGCGCCGCTGTCTTGGCGTCGCGCCATGCCGACAACAGCTCGCGCAGTTCGCGCACGTCATTTTCCGCCGCCCGATCCGACAGTCCGATGCGGTCGAGCGCCCGACTCGCCCCCATCTCGCTCGCCTCCTCGACCAGCGCGCGGATCATCACCAGGTCGCTGCCGTCGCCTTCGGCCTGCGCGGCGAGCCCGGCCAGCATGTCACTATCCCTCATCGCGTCCTCCCGCACCGATACCCAGCAAGGCCCGCTTTTCCTCATCCGACAGGAAATCGGCTCCGCTCACCCGCTCCCAATAGGCCGCGCGCTCGTCAGACATCTCGGGCACGCGGTCGATATCGACTGCCAGTTCGAGCCCGGGCATCCACCCTTGCAACCCTTGCGCGACCCCGCTCAGAATCTTGCTCATCAGCGGCAAAATCGTCTGCCGCCACAGCGCCTTGTTCGCCTCGCGATAGTTGGAATAGGTGTTGTCCCCCGGTATCCCGAGCAGCATCGGCGGAACGCCAAACGCCAGCGCAATCTCTCGCGCAGCCGCCGCCTTTAACGCCACGAAATCCATTTCGGCGGGCGACATGCTCAGGCTCTGCCATTTCAGGCCACCTTCCAGCAGCATCGGTCGCCCGGCATTCACCGCACCCTGAAACGCCGCCTCCATCTCCCCCTTCAGCCGCGAAAACTGTTCGGCGGAAAGCGCCGCGCCGTCCTTGCCGCTGTCATAGACCAGTGCGCCCGATGGCCGGGCCGCATTGTCGAGCAGCGCCTTGTTCCATTGTGTCGCCGCATTGTGGATCGCCACTGGCCCCGACGCCGCACCCAGACAGCCAAGCCCATAATGATCGTCGAGCGGATTGATCGCCCTGAGGTGGATGATCGCGGTGCGCCCCACCCCATCTTCCGTCGCAAGCCGCGTCAGCCGGTCGCCCACGCGATAATGATAGGCAACCGGCCAGCCGCGCGCATCGACATTCACACTGACCCGCTCGGGCCTCAGCGCGAACAGCTCCGCCGGTTCGCCCGCCGCATCCGCCGCAATCTGCACATAGGCGTTGCCGTGCAGCACCAGATGCAGCGCCAGCGTCTCGATCAGGCCCTGACCGCCCGATGTACGCCGTACGAGGTCGAGGGCGCGCGCATTGTCCGCGGCGCTCGCCCCCGCCGTGCTCAGCGCCGCGCCGCCGGCAGCCTCCGACACCAGTCGCACGGCACGCTGCGCCACCGGATTGGAAAGCACGGCGGCGCGTACCTGCGGTTCATAGGCGGACGGCCATTCACCCAGCAATGCGCCGCCCGTCAGATAGGCATGCGACAAGACCGGGCGCGGCGACGCCGCACCCTTCCATCCGAACAATTTCATGAATTCACTCCTTTTGCGGTCGATGTCCGCCAAGGTTGCAAGCTGCCCAAGACTGATTTGGTCTGGGTCGAGCCGAAAATGGTGAAATCCGAGAACCGGCGCGCAGCGTACTTAAGGTACGTGAGCACCGGAAGCGCAGGAGTTCGCCATTTGCAGGCCGAACCGGGGCAAATCAGTTAGGCGGTGATCAGGCCCATGCCGACGCCGCGAACAGCCGCCGACGTCCTGTCGGAAACCTCCAGCTTCTCATATATGCGTCGCAAATAGGTATCGACCGTCGCAGCCGACAAATGCAGAATATCCGCGATCACGCTGTTGCTCTTTCCGCGCGCCACCCAGTCGAGAATTTCCAGCTCCCTTGCCGACAATGGCTTTTCCAGCGCGGGCCGATCCGGCAACAACCCGCACAGCCGCATGTGCGCGGACTGGGCGATCAGGTGCATCTCTTCCACCGGCGCCTGTTCAACCAGTTCATCGGTCACATTGCCCGTCAATATGCAGCCGTTTCGGCCTGACGGTCCGAAAATCGGAAACGTATAACCGTCGCCCAGCTCCGCTGCCTTGATACGCTCGAAAAAATAGAGCTGGTCCGCATCGGGCTCGATCTCCTGCCAGGTTTTGCGCCACCGTATCGGCATACCGCGCGACAGAGCGATCGCGGGCAACGGATCGTCATCGCCCAGCCCCTCATCGATATAGATACGCTTCACCGCAGGCGAAAAGCCATGGTGGAAAATGTGAAAACCCTTCCGGTCGCCACCGCTTCCCCGGCTACTGGCGAAATAGGCCAGCCCCTTGAAGCCGAGCCCTCCGTAATATTCGCGAACAATTCGCCACAAATCGGCAGGGGCCTGCGCATCGCCGATCAGCTTGAATATGGCATTCACGCAATACGCCTCAAGACTCTATTGATTGCCCGGATCCGATAATTGCATTTTTTCGTCATGATGTCTCGTGAATAGAAATGCGTCGACACAATAGTTCTAAAGACTGCGAACAGAGTGGTGCGCCCGTTTGCCAAGCATCAATTCGGTCAGTGCCCAAACCAGCGCGTCTGCGCGGTCCGGCGAGCGCCCCGGCCCCTCATAGCCGCCGCCGATCAGCATGCCGCACATCTGGTCCTCCATCTGCGGAAATGCCCCGACATGGGACACCCGACCACGCTCATACAGCGCCGCCACGGGTTCCGCCCGCGCGCTTTTTCCGCGGCTCGCATGCACCAGCCTGACGGGAAGGTCCATATCCGCTGCGCGCAGCACGCTCGCAATCATCGCTCCACCATTGTTCGCCTCGGCCACCACCCGATCGGCGCCATGGCGCGCCGCCGCCCGCGCCACTTGCGCGGCCCATCGTTCCGGCCCCGCCTTTTCGACCGATGCGTCGTCAATCACATAGCCGCGTCCATCCAGGCCCAGCCCCACCGCGACGATGCCGCATGCGTCGCCTTCCGAACCCGCTGGCGGATCGACCGCGATCACCACGCGAGAGAAGGACCATTCACCGTCATTCCATAGCCCTTCCTTTCTGGCGCGGCAGCGTTCGATCAGCGCGCGTGACCATAGCGCGCCGTCCAGCTCCTCGATCAGCTCGCCTTCCAGCTCCTGCCGTCCCAGCGCCGTGCCGCCATAGTCCCGCTCCATGGCCGCCACAAAATCGCTCGCCAGATGCGCGCGGTTGTCACGCGTCGCGCCGCGCGTCACCGCGACCCCTGCCTGTTTCATCAGCCGCCGGATCAGCGGCACCGGGCGCGGCGTCGTCGTCACCAGCACTTGAGGGCGCCGCCCCAGCCGCAACCCCATCATCAAATTGTCCCACGCCGCTTGCGCATAGGCCCATTTGGCGAGCTCATCGGCCCAGCCATGCGTGAACTGCGGCCCGCGCAGGCTGTCCGGGTCCGCCGCGCCATAGAGCATCGCCTGCGCACCCGATTTCCAGACCAGACGCCGCAGCGCCGGATGCCAGGCGGGCCTGTCCCACCACGGCGCAATGCCGAGCAAGCCGCTCTCGCCCTCCACCATCACCGCGCGCGCCTGCTGCGGAGTCGCCCCGATCAAGGCAATGCGCGCGGAGCCGTCCCGCTCGGCAATTCCGCGCACCCATTCCGCGCCGCTGCGGGTCTTGCCGAACCCGCGCCCGGCCAGCATCAGCCAGACGCGCCAGTCACCCGGCGGCGGCAATTGCTGCGGCCGCGCATGCACCTGCCAGTCATGCAACAGCGTCTCGCGGCCAACCTCGCCCAACTGCTCCAGAAAGGCTTCAAGCTTTTCGGACGGCCAATGCGCCAGTTCTTCCCATTGCGACTGGCTCATGCATCATCGCCCTCCGCGCCATCTTTGTCCTCACTGTCGGAATCCTCGCGGACGGAGTCCTCACCACCCGGATCTGCACCGCCCCGCGCCCGCACGGCTGCGATCCTGCGCTGAATTTCCTCTCGTACAATATCGCTGCCGGGCCGTTCGATCCCCTGTTCGTTGCGATACGCCTGCACGCTGCTCTTGTGCGCCAGCAGCAACCGCAACGCTGTGACATGCGGATAACTGTGCACGGTCTTTGTCTTCCGTTTGCCTTTCTCATCGCCGTCATCCACCGTTTCCGTGGTCTGGCTGCCAAAGATCGACTGCCGCAACAGATGCATTTCCAGCTCGGCATAGCCCTGTTCCAGCGCCTCGGCCCACCCCGCCGCGAATTCGGGATCGCGTTTGCGCAGCGCATAGGCCGCAGGCAGTGTCAGCCCCACCGCCCGGACCGAGTCCGTGACGTTGCAGCTCTCCTTCAACAGGTGCAGAAACCTGGTTCTGCGCGCCTTCGTCCATCCGGTCTTGCGCGGGGTGCGGCGTTGGACGATCTTGCGCGCGCCCTCTCGCTTGCCGATCCCAACCCCTCGAATATCCGCCGCACCGGCATCGCTTTTGCCAGATGCCGCGCCCTTACCCGCCCGCGCCATTCCGCCTCCGGTTCCGCACCGAAAATCATGGGCATCGCGCAGCAAAAAGGGCCGGAACGCCCTGCGGCTCCAGCCCATGCAACGCAACCGCCCCGGCGCGACTCACATTTTCTCACTATAGACGGACGTACCTAAATAGCGTTACGATGTCAATATAAAAGTGCCATATAGGTTATATTTCTGCGTAGTCCCACTGCTGGACGGCGCCATTGGCTTGCTGTAGCCCACGCCCATGACATTACTGAACCCCGACAAGACCTATCCGATGGTGATGCCAGACGGTACCGAGATCAGGACCGTCGTGCATCTCAATCAGGTGATCGACCATCCCCGCATCGCAATCGGCGACTTTACCTATTTCGGTCATCTTCAGGTGCTGGACGATTATGCCGCCTTTCTCGCGCCCTATCTCTTCCCCCTCAGCCCGGAAAAGCTCGTTATCGGCAAATTCTGCCAGATCGCCCATGGCGTGCGCATCATAACCAGCTCGGCCAATCATGATATGACCGGATTTTCGACCTATCCGTTCAACAATTTCACGATGACGCCGGACACCGGTTTCGATGAGATCAAGCGGATGTTCAACGTGCCGGGGCGCAAGGGCGATACCGTCATCGGCAATGATGTGTGGGTCGGCATGGAAGCGGTCATCATGCCCGGCGTCACGATCGGCGACGGCGTCATCATCAGCGCGCGCTCGGTGGTCACCGCCGATGTTCCGCCCTACACCATCGTCGGCGGCAACCCGGCCAAGCCGCTGAAACAGCGTTATGACAATGCCACGATATCGGCTCTATGCGATATGGCCTGGTGGGATTGGCCGGTGGATGTCATAGAGGCCAACGTGCCCGCCATCACCGGCACGGATCTCGATGCATTGCGCAAGGTTGCGGACGGCCTGGCATAGAGCGAAACCCGTGTTTCACCGCGCGACATGGGTGATCTCGTCACCCTCCGCCACGCCGAGCAGCTTCCCCGCCACCGGGTCGAGCATCACGCCCTCGCCATCGCCCTGCTCCACCGCGCCATAGCAGGCGCGAAACCCGTTCAGCCGCCCGTGCGCAATGATGTGCACGCCAGCGTCATCGCTATCCCCAAGCGCCCCGATGCGGTCCGCCCGCGCCTGCGCCACCGTCGCGATCTTGTCGGTCGGCGCGATCATCGCCGGCCCGCCATCGAACACGTCGATATAATTGTCGAAGACGAACCCTTCCTTTTCCAGCATGCGCATCGCCGCGCGGCCCGATGTGTGCGGCATACCGATGGCCGCGCGCGCGCTGTCCGGGATCATCGCGGTATAGATAGGGTGCTTGGGGATCAGGTCGGCAATGAACTGGTTGCCGTGGATCGCGTTGAACTCGTCCGCCTCGCGAAAGCTCATGCCGAAAAAGCGGCCCGTCATCCCGTCCCAGAAGGGCGAGCTGCCTGCATCGTCCTGCACCCCGCGCAGCTCCGCAATCGTCCGGTCGGCGAAACGCTCGCGGTGCATCTTGATGAACAGGTAGCGCGCCCGCGCCAGCAGCGCCCCGGCGCCCGATGACCGCTCCGTGGGCAGCAGGAACAGCCCGCCCACCTCGGTCGCTCCGTCAAGATCCGTCGACAGCGTCAGCATCTCGGCGCGAAAAGTGCGCTCCAGCTCCTTGCTATATTGCGTCAGCGCGCCGACGCGAAAGCTGTAGAACGGCCACACCGCCCCGATCTTCGCGAATATCTGGCAGGTCCCGATGCATCGTCCCGCCGACACATCCTCCAGCATGAACACATATTGGTCATTCTCATGCGCATCCTCGGCCCGGTCGAACGCGGCGAGCGCGCGCGCCACCTTCGCCTCCAGCGTATCGCGGTCGGGCGGCAGGTTTGTGAACCCGCCCCCGGTACTCTTCGCCATCGCGTACAGCGCCTCAACATCGTCCGCGCGAACCGGCCGGAACAACAGGCTCATGATGCCCTCGTCACGGAGAAGATGCCTGTCGCATTGCCGCTGTCGAAACTGAGGTCGAGCCGCCCTGTATCCGGGTCGATATCCCGGCTGATGAACTCGTAGAACGAACCCGGCACCTCGCGCTGCGCCATGCTGCCGTCGTCCATCACGAAGTCGCGCGTCACCTTGTCCGCCAGAAAAGCCGTTTGCCGTACCCGCCCGTTGGCGGAGATTTCGACATCGGGTTTGATCGGATAGCCCTCCTCCCGTAGCGCGTCGGCCAGCGCGACGACATCGTCCACGCGGTCCGTCGCATGGTTGAACGCATTGCCCTCGGTCGCCATCCATGCCCCTTCGGCACTATCCGCGCGCAGCATTTCATAGTCGCGCAGGCGCGGCACCCCATGCTGTCGCCCGAACGCCCGGACGAGCGACGGCAGACCGGCCTGCGCCAGCGCGAACGCGCAGCGACCCTCGCTCGCGAAAGCATCCAGCATCGCGCGCGCGTCATCGTCCAGCGGATCGACGGATTGCCCGAATATCCGCTCTACTGCCCCCTGCGCCTCTTGCGACAGCTCCCCGACATGCAGCTCGCTCACGAAGAATTGCGGCACGGTTTCGGGAAAATCCGCATGCGCATAGGCGCGCCCGGTCATCCTCAGTCGGGGCAGCGGATACACTCCGCCGACCCGATATCCCAACGGTTCCAGCAAGCGCGCAAAGGCTACATGGCCACCGGGCAACGCGCCGGTCGGCCCGTCTATCGTGCGCAGCGCGCCATGGTCGAACCGGACCCTCGCACCCCGCGCCACCACCGACGCGACATAGCGCGCTCCGGTTGGCACCCGGTCCAACAGGCCATCGAACAATATCGCGTTGAGCGCAATCGCAAACGCCGCGCGATCCACTGTCGCCTCGCTCTGTTCTTCGCGATCAAGCAGAGACGCAAAATCCAGCGCCGCCAATATGGAGCGCGTCCGGGGCTCACCCAGCACCGCCGCCGTCAGTCGATGAACGCTGCCATTCATGCCTGCTCCATCCTCGCCCGCGCGCTGCTCAAAAGGGCGCGCCGCTTAAGCCTCCACTCTAGGCCATTATAGCCGCCTGTCGAGGGGACGGGGACAGGGCCATACTTCCATGCCACCCGGTCACCCCCATGGTAGCGACCGATAAAACACATCGACAATTATGAAACATTCATCGAAATCGGGAAGCTCCCCGATTTCAATCGCCAGCGTGTCCCATTCCTTACGCGCCCTCTCCTTTACTTCCGGCATCGAAAGAGAGTGCGGTTCCGGCTCCGGGCAATTGATCCTTCGTGCAGCGCACTTCTCGCGCAACAGAGCCAAAAGCTGCGCTTTTTCGCCTTCGTCGAGCGAAAATTTCTTCAAAAGCGAGGCGATATCATAAATATCCTGTCGGCGATTGCGGTCACGCTTTTCCTGTTGAAGAAGAGCGCGCAACTTCTCGGCAATAAGATCATTGAGGGAATATGCGCATACCGTCGCATTGGAATCGCCAAGCTGAACAATCTGGATGGCATGGACGGGTTCCTTGAACGATATATCGATCTCCAGAATATTTGTCGCTTTTCCGCTGAGAAAAAGCTTCTCTTGCGGGGATCCCCGGCGAGCATAGCCGACATGAAGCTTAAGCGCTGGTCCAGTCGCTTTCGGAAACATCTTTTCAGATGGAAAATACCGACAGGACTGAACGGCACACATCAGGTCAGGATAACCGAGTGCCGCCGATGCCCGGGGCAGACTGCGATTGAGCGCGACCTTGAGGTGATCGGCGATCGCGGGATCGGGTTGACTGATCGCGGTAAAATCGATGTCCCCGGTTTGGCGCGGGCTTTCATACACAACCCCCATGAGCACCCCGCCCTTGAGGAATATTTCGTGCGAATAGGGCCGGGTCATGCCGAGCGCGACAAGGAATATCTCCGTGGCTTGCCGCTCTGTATATGCCGCAGGGTCGGCCTTGGATTTGTCAATCCAACCGGCGATATCGACCAATATCGTGTCAGCGACGGCAGGTGTTTCAGACATTGATCGAGAGCATCCACTTTTCGGAGTGAGCAGCGCTGAATGGCTTGCCTGCGTTCAACACCCGGCTCGATCCACGTTGTGCGTAGCGCAACCAGGCCCCCACTCGAGGCTCATCGATACCGAGACATTCATCGAGGATATAGCCTGCCCGCACCTTGAGTATGGCCTTGTCGGATGCGTCCACCCGCGAAATGATTTCTTCCAGATAAATAGGCGCATGCTCAACCCAGACATCGAGTATGTGAGCGATTCCGCCGCAACGGTCCGGAATTTCGAGCATGTCGAGAAATGTCTGCCCGATGGTCGCAATCCGCGAAAAACCGCCTTTCACCTGAATATGGTCACCGAAAAACTTGGTCGCATGGAAAGTGACCGGACGCCCACGCACGCTACTCGGATGGCTCAGCGCTTTGGCACGCTCGATATCATCCGCGAATTCCTGCAACGCCGCCCCGTACTCATCCTGCATTATCGCATTGAGCTTCTGCCGACGAAGTTCGGGGGTCGGTTGTGTCAAACACAGCGCCTCAGGCCGGCGGTTTGTGATGCCATAACGCTGCATGGCCGACATATGGCTGACATAGCAATGCGGATCGACCGAGCAGATGATGTCTTCAGACGCTGCATCGGGCTTCGCTATAATACGCCAAAGTGCCGAATAATCGGAATCATGGCGAATGACGCCTTCCTCGCGCAACAGCGCCCGAACTCTTCGAAAGACTTCCTTCGATGGAACATCCCCGCGCAGGTAGGGCACATTGTCTCGCTTGTAGATTTTCCATGTCTCTCGATACAGCTCATAATTCGTCAGGAGAGGCTTTGGCTGCGCGTGAAGCATCTCCATAAGCGCTTCGC
>CAYGOH010000018.1:0-14191 GCA_964351385.1 uncultured Sphingobium sp.
TCGGAGGCAATTATCAACTAACTACGCAACCGGACCAGTCATCGCTGGCAGTCCAATACCCGTCACAAAGCGGAGCGCCGTCCTCTTACTCTCTAAGGGGCAGTGGAAAGCACCAAAAATATGAGGATGATCCTACTCAAAGAACCCAATCCATCAGCGCTCTGGCCTTATCTTTGAGCGCCAGCCTTAGTTTTGATGCTGATTGTCGCGCAGAAAGGTGGTGAAATCCTCCACGAATTCGCAAATGTTCCCGAGGGGGCGGCCTTCTTTGGCGAGCGCGCGCTCAATGATCTTACGTTTTCGCTTTCGATAAGCCGCATAATAATAAATTGGTTCTATTGAATTGATCTATGTCCTCTCAGGTCAAATAAAATAAAATCTCAAACTACATTAGAATTTCAAGGTCATTTAACCTTAAAAATAGTGAGTGTTAACTGGATGACGTGCAGAACGGTTCGGATAAATCTTTAAATTTTTCTAATATATGCAATCGAGCGATGTTCTGGTCGCGCGGGGATTTTGAGGATCTTAGATGAGCAATTATATGTTTCACCTGTCCGGAAATTTTGGCCAAGAAAATTTTGCGTTCATTGATGAGTCTGTGAGAGTCCATCGAATCTTCAAAGTCCAAAAGCTTGACGCAGAATTCTTTCTCGTCCTGATCCAGTTCCTGAAACATTTTAGCCTCCCGCGATCGACGTAGTTGCATTTTGACGGCTATCACGGCGCGCATGTCCGGGTCATCGACGAGCGCCAAAGGATCTTCATCGCCTGTACGAGCAATTTCTCCAGCCAAGCCCCGCCAATCAGCGGCATCAAGCGCAGCCGAGGCAAGGTGGTAAGCCGTTATTAGTGGACGGTCGTCGATGTTCAATTTCTACTTCGCTATTTTTGACAGGTAAAAATCAGTTTTCTAGCCCATCGTCAAACATTGCGCTCGGGCCACCACTAACGCTGAATTTGGGACTTATCAGTCCTTAAGAAGGATCTGCTTTGATTCTTCTCTGCTCCCAAACAGCGTTGCTTGACTCTTGTTGATTCATCGACGCTGACCCCCATCTGATCAGCAAGGTGAATCGGACTTTAGCGGGCTCAACCTGGATATGGGTCCGATTTCAGCAGATCTGCCAAATGCGCGGCATTGGATGCCACCATTTTTGCGGTCTTTGCCACCATCTCCGGTGTCTTCTTCAAATCCTTGAAATCCTTCGACCCCATGGCTTCGCCGACCCAATAACAGGCCGCGACGGAGGGAATCGTCCAGCCGACGTCGTTGAGAGCCTGGAAAATCTGAGCCGAACAGAAATGGGCGCCGTCTTCATTGCCGACGATGGCGGCCACCGCGACCTTACCATAGCTCGGCATGCGCCTCGCGTCATCGGTTTCCGAGAGAAAGGCGTCCATCCGTTCCAGCACGCGTTTGCCGATGCTGCTCACCTGTCCCATCCAGATCGGGCCGCCGAAAATCAATATGTCGTGATCGAGAATTTTCGACCGCAATGCGGGCCAATCATCTCCCTCACCTTCATCGGAGGTGACGCCCGGCATAATATCGAGTGCAGCCACCCTGACGGTCTCACTGACATCGACGTCCAAGTCCCGAAATGCCTCGGAAAGGACATCGATCATCGCATCGGTGGACGATTGCTCGGCAGGGTCCGACTTGAGGGTGCAATTGAGCGGCAGGGCTCTGAGTGGCATGGATGGAAACTCCTCAACATATCCGTCGGCGACTTGGGGGGTTTCTTAATAACAGGCCGCAGCACATAAAGGTCCGGACACTGCCAGGATAAATTCGGCTGATAATTCTAAGGGTCGCAATTGCCATCCCTTCCGGGCAGGTCCGAGAGCAAACTGCTGCTTTTGGCGTATCCCTGGCGATCTGGCGGGCAAGTGACGAACTCTACCTGCGCCTAACCCAGGTGAAGGAATGAGGACGAACGAGCACGTAATCATGGTCCTGTTGATTCAGAGGAATACTGACCGTGCCCGCCAATCCCCAACTGATGATCCCAGCTTCCGTAGAAACAGTCGCCGGCCACACATTTCCGGTTACCGTTTCGGATCTGTGCGATCGCCGTTGCCGGATAATGAGGCCATTGGCCGTGTCTCTGTTGGGCATGTCAATCCAGCTCTGGCTGGGGGCTATTGGCCCGCTGCGTGCCCATCTCAGTCCCTACGCCAGAACCCTCCTGTTGTTCGACTATCCGATCCACCGTGCGGTCGTGGCGCACTTCAATGTCTGAAGGGGACGACGCTTCGAGCGAGATAAGGCGTGCGCAACCCTTCAATTCAAGGAGAATGAAGAATGGCCGAAATTCCGGTTGAGAAGAAAAGGAACAAAGCATGGCTATGGATTATCCCCCTGATAATCCTCGCCGCATTGCTCATCTGGTGGATAAGCGACAATGATGACAGAGCCTATACCGATCGCCCTGTAGCTCAGGAAACATCAGATATGGCCCGGACGGCCGCGAACCGCGCGTCTGATCTGACGGTCAGTGCAATTCTCGCAAATCCGGCCAGCTATATCGGACGTGACGATTTCAGCGCGGATGTAAGCACTCCCGAAGTTCCGACCGACCGAGGGTTTTGGGTCGAGCAGGACGGTAAAAGAATGTTTGCCATCGTTATCGACGAACCGCGTGAACGACCGATCGACATTAATCCCGGCCAGAATCTGCGCATCACAAATGGCATGGTCCGGGATGCAGAGTTCCTCAAGAATCTGCCTGGAGAACCGATCGATGAAGATACGCGGAGCCTTGCGGAATCGCAGGGCGCCTTTCTCGTAGTTGACGAGAACAATATCGAAATCACATCTCGTCCACCGGCGTGAATGACCGGTGACACATTACCGAGGTTTCCAAAAATGGTTGATAAATATACTGCACTGGTGGAGCTTGATGACTATCAGCTCCAGAACGATGACCAAGATCTTCGTGGCCATGTCCTGCGAACCTATGATGGTCGGCAACTGGGCACGATACAGCGAATGCTGGTTGACCCCGAACGGCAGCACGTCGCGGCTCTAGTTTTAGAAGACGGACGTGGAGTACCTGTCGAGGATATCGAAATCCGTGAGGGTGATGCGTATATCGATCCTGTTGAGGAGGCCCGATATTTCGAGCCCCCTGCGAGACGTGGTACAGTTGAAAGAGGGCCGGTGCTGGTTCGCATCCGAAGCTGACGTGGCTTGGCGCAATAATAAGCCATAATCCGGATCAGGATCCGAACCGATAGGGGCTGAAGCATTCGCCATCGGGATCAGGCGTTCCCGATAATTCTTGATGAAGGATTTCGGCGGCGAGGCCGGCAAAGGAAATACCATTGCCGGCATAGCCCGCGGCCAGCCAGACATGCGGCATGAGAGACGATCGTCCAATTGCGGGAAGACCGTCCGGCGAAGCGCCGAAGGTCGCCGCCCATTTGCGGTCGATGGCGATCGTGCCATGGCCCAGCAGGGCTTCGAGCTTGGCTGCGATGATCCCCGCCTTGCTGTCGATGAGCGCATTGCGCGCCACTTCGTCTGCCTGTTCGACATCCTCCCCGCCGGCGATGATCCGGCCCTGTCCGTGCGGATATAGAGATAGGGATCGGATGCTTCCCAGATCATCGCTTTTTCGCGCCACAGTGGCGCCACGCCCGGCGGCGTGGCGATAGCGAACGTCGAAAGCAGCGAAAAGGCGGAAGGCAGGAACAGCCGCGCGCGTTCATAACCGGTGGCAATGACGACCTCGCGCGCGCGGCAGGTTCCGCCTTCGGCATCCTCCAGGACGACCGCGCCCTCTTCGGGATGAAGGGCGATGATGTCGACCGGATAGGTGAGGCTTGCTCCGCGCTCCACTGCACGGTCGAGCAGGGCGTGGCAGGTGCGGACCGGATCGATCTCGAAATTGCCGTCGGAGAGGATGGCGGCCCTCGGCGCGATGCCATAGCGTTCCGCTACCTGATCGGCAGATAGGACGCGGGAGGGCAGTCCATGTCGCACATGCATCGTGGCCTCATCGGTCAAGCCTGCCTCGTCGAGCAGCGAGCCCGCGAGATAGAGTGTGGGGCGTTCGATCTTCGCCGCGTCAATGCCCAGATCGTCGAACCTCTTTGCCAGATCGTGCACGGCGGTGTGAACGCGTTTCCATCGTCGGACGGCTTCCGCTTCGCCAATGCGATGGGCGAGATCGACCATCGGCACATCCATCGCCCACATGATCTGCGCCGTGGACGCGGCCGTGCTGCCGCAGCCCGGGGGCCTTCGGTCGAAAAGCGCCACGCGGCGGTTGCCGTCGCTCAGGCGCTCGGCGAGGATCGCTCCCATGATGCCGGAACCAAGAATGGCGATATCGACCTCAGGAGGAAAAGCATTGGAGCGTCGGAATTTCCAGTCGGCCTCGCGCCACGGCACATCGCCGGTTCGCAGATCATGGCTCTCGGTGAGCGCTATCATCAGGCAGAAAGAGGTAGAGTCGGCATATGTAAGCCCAGTGATGGGAGGCAGGTCTCGAGAGTATGAAGGAAATTGGCTGACCAGATGGAAGCATCGGTATTTTCGACAACCTGCAGACAAGCCGCATGCCGACGTTGGCGCTCCTCCAAGGGCATATGAAGCGCCGTGTCGATCGCGTGGGCCATTTCCTCAATGTCATAGGGATTGACCAGCAGGGCGTCCGTCATGTCCTCGGCAACCCCAGCGAAGCGGGAGAGGATCAGCACTCCCGGATCGTCGGATTTCTGGGCGGCGACATATTCCTTGGCGACGAGGTTCATTCCGTCTGCAAGCGACGTGACGAGACATGCGCGGGCAAGGCGATAGAGCCGGGCCAATTTGTCGCGATCCACGGCGCGGTGGATATAGCGGATCGGCGTCCAATCGAGTTCGGCGAACTCGCCATTGATTTGCCCCGCAATCCCCTGAAGTTCGCGGGTTATGTCCTGGTAAGCCTCGACCTGTTGCCGCGTGGGAGGCGCAATCTGGACAAGGCATGGGCGGCTTCCTTCGGGCCGCGTCTCAAGGTATCGCCCGAAAGCGCGGAAGCGGTTCGGTAGTCCTTTGGAATAATCCAGCCGGTCCACGCCGATGATCAGATCCTTCGGGCTGTCAGCGCCGAACGGGCTCGACGTTTCGCGTTCTGCTTCTGCGCGAAAAGAAGCAACATCGATGCCGATGGGAAAGGATCTTACAGATGTGACACGATCGAGAAATTTGACCGAGCCGTCTGGCAGGAATTCGGCACGAGGATCTGACCGGAACATTTCCAGGCAGCGTGCCACGTCTCCGCGGGTCTGAAGGCCGACGAGATTGTAATGGGCAAGGCTGTCGGCAAAACTTTCGGGCTGCGGCAGGACGGAGAGGTCGGTCAGAACCGGAAAGGGGACATGCAGGAAAAAGCCGATGCGATTGTTGAGACCGAGCGCCCGGAGTTCCCGGGCGAGGGGGATAAGATGATAGTCGTGCACCCAGATCAGATCGTCGGGGCCGGCAGTCTCGGCGATGAGACGCGCCAGACGGCTGTTGACCGAACGATAGGCCTTCTCAAAGGCGGCCCTTATCCTCACCAGATCTACCCGGCGATGGCATAATGGCCACAGGACCGAATTGGCAAAGCCCAGATAATAATTCTGCTGTTCCTTTGGCGTCAGGCGGAACGCCAATCGGCGATAAGGTTTTTCGGCTATTTCTTCCAAGCGTTCATCGCCACTGCCGAGCTCGGGATGCGCGCCGATCCAGCATCCGCCAGAGTTGGCCAAGACGTCGTGCAGTGCGACCACCAGACCTCCCGAGGGTTGATCGCCCATCGGAATACGATTGGAAACGACGATCAGTCGAGACGACATTTTTTCTCGCTGCTTCGGATTGCGTGTTGATCGCGGCATGCGACGGACCGCAATTCATAGGACGGCGCACACATTGTCATGCGTACTTTTTCTCATTCTTTCGACGCGTCACCCAGCCTTTACGTGCTGCGGCCGAACGTTGTTCTGCAGATCCGGACTTATGCGCCTTGCCGCCGCGCGATGAGGACTCGTGACTGTCCTTCTTGCCCCGGCCCGAGCCGGACTTGTTGCCGCCGCCAGATTCTTTGTTGACCGTGGCCCAAGCGCGGCGTTCGGCTTCTTCGTGCGGCACGCCGCGATCTTCATAGCCCTCCTCAATGTGCTCGGCTTTGCGTTTCTGCTTGTCGGTATAGCTGTCCTTGTCGCCACGGGGCATGACACTGGTCCTTTCTTTCCGATCTGACGCACTGCCAACGTCAGATTATTTTCTGCTTTTCGAGAGCATTGCCTGTTCTGCTCGATCTTTTTCGGGATAGTCAGATGGTTTCACCTTTCCCACAACCGGCCTTCGGTCGACAGGTTCCTGATCCATACCGCCGCCCGTTCTTGGATCGTCGCCATGTTCGGGGCGCACATCGCCCAAAGGCCCCTGTCGTGAAGGCTTCTCCGTGGCATGTTGGCGTGGTCTGGTCATGATCTTTGCTCCTCGAAGGTTAATCCTGCTTCACCGCTTCTCGGTCCCAGAAACGCAGCGCACCGCATCTTTCGATGAACTGCTGCGGGCCGCCGGCAACCGAGAGATCGATAAAGCCGTCGTCCAGCCAATCCCACACTGCGGCGCAGGCGAACAACGGCTGCACTTCGGGGACATAGCCGATGAATTTGGCGTGGGCGAAAGCGTCGTTGACGAAATCGAGGCTGGGCTTGTCGGCATTATAACGACTGGCGGACTCTTCGTTCATCAAGACAGCCACCGCGTCGTATACGACCGATGGGCCTCCATCGATTTTCTGGTCGGCCTCCATCATCTCGCCGTTGGAGAGCTTCGCTCCCGCGATGTGGGGGGCGACAATCTCGACGATTGCCCCGGCACTCTTCGCCGCATCCTTCAGCGCCGAGACGATATCTGCGTTTGCGCCCTCGGCGATATAGATACCGAGCTTGCGGCCCTTGAAGCTCTCAGGGCCATTTTTCAGGATCGAGAGAGCCGGACTTTCCGGAAGATCGGGGATGGGCTCGCGCGCGGCGGGTACCTTGTCGGGTAGTTCCGGCAGGCCCAGGCCGTCAGCGACGTCCTGCGCCAGTCCATCGTCGATATGGCGGAGATGGCCGACCATGCGTTTGCGGATATCCAACCGCTCGACCTTGGACAGCTCAAAGGTCAGCGCGTTGGCCATATGCGTCTGCTCGACCGGCATTTGCGAGATGTAGAATTGCCGAGCCTGGCTGTAATGGTCGGCGAATGTCTCGGAGCGCTCGCGTATCTTGGCGCCTTCGACAGCCACCGATGCGGACGAAAATCCGCGCATCGGGCAGGCACGCGGCCCGCGGTCCTCTCCGGTGTCACCTCCCCAGCTATTCGGCTCGTAATTGACGCGGCCCTTGGGGTTAGTCATCGTCATATGCCCGTCCTGCTGGAAATGGCGCACCGGGCATTTGGGCGCGTTGATCGGAATATGGGTGAAATTGGGGCCGCCCAGCCGCTTCAACTGCGTGTCGAGATAGGAGAAGTTACGCCCTTGCAGTAGCGGATCCTCGGTGAAATCGATGCCGGGCACGATATTCTGTGTGCAGAACGCTACCTGTTCGGTCTCGGCGAAGAAATTCTCGACATTATTGTCGAGCGTCAACGTGCCGATGATCTGTACCGGCACCTGCTCCTCCGGGATGATCTTGGTTGCATCCAGCACGTCGAATTCAAACTCATCGACGAACGCCTCATCGAAGATCTGCATGCCCAAATCCCATTGCGGAAAGTCGCCCGTATCGATCGCTGCCCACATGTCGCGGCGATGGAAGTCGGGGTCGGCGCCATTGATTTTGAGCGCCTCATTCCAAATTACCGATTGCAGGCCGAGGCGCGGCTTCCAGTGGAATTTGACAAAGTGCGCTCCTCCATCCGTATTCACCAGCCGAAACGTATGGACACCGAAGCCTTCCATGAAACGGAAGGAACGGGGAATGGCACGGTCGGACATGATCCACATGATCATGTGCATGGATTCGGGCGTGAGCGACACGAAGTCCCAGAAATTGTCGTGTGCAGTCTGCGCCTGTGGAAAATCGCGATCGGGGGCAGGCTTCGCTGCATGGATGAGGTCGGGAAACTTGATTGCGTCCTGGATGAAAAAGACAGGAATATTGTTACCGACCAGATCCCAATTGCCCTCTCTGGTATAGAATTTGGTCGCAAAGCCGCGCACATCGCGAGCGAGGTCAGGTGAGCCCTTGCTGCCGGCCACGGTGGAAAAGCGCGTGAAAGTAGGAGTCTTTATGCCTACCTCGTTGAAGATAGCCGCGCTGGAATATTCCGGGATCGGGTGGGTCAGCTCGAAATGACCGTGCACGCCATAGCCGCGCGCATGGACGACGCGCTCGGGTATGCGCTCATGGTCGAAATGAAAGATTTTCTCACGTGCGAACTGGTCCTCCAGCAGGCTGGGCCCGCGCGCACCGGCCTTCAGCCAGTTCTGGTCGTCAGCCATCGGCGCGCCCTGCGCCGATGTCATCACATCGTCATCGCCTTCCGGCTTCTGATGGTTTGCACCGCCTTTCGATAGATCAAACTCTCCGGCCATGCCTGTCTCCGTTAAAAATGTTTCAATGGACATCAACCGCTGCGCGCAGCCGAGGCTATTTGCTATGCGATGATCCGGACCGGAACGCCCTTGGCCGCCGGTGTCTTGGACAGCTTGTCGTGATACCAGAGCGGGACGAGGGGGTTCATCTCGGGATAATAGGCGCCGAGGCAGCCGTCTGGCAGATCGAACGGCGTGACCTTCAGGCCATCGACCTGTCGGTGGACATCGTCCTCGGCATCACTGGCGAGCGCCACGATCTGACCTTCGCTAAGGCTCATGCGTTTCATTTCCCTTGGGCTGATCAGCAGCACGTCGCGCGTGCCCTCGATCCCGCGCATCCGGTCGGAAAAGCCGTAGATGGTGGTGTTGAACTGGTCGTTGGAGCGCATGGTGATCAATCGGAAACGGTCGTCCTTGTCCGGCAGGCCGACGGACGAAAGTGTGGTCGGCGTGGTGAATTCCGCTCTCTTGCTCTCAGTTTCCCAGATCCGCTCGCGCGCCTTGTTGCCCTTGTAGAAGCCGCCCGGCGTGAACATGCGCTGATTGAAATCCTTGAACTTGTCGGGATAGCTCTGTTCAATCAGATCGCGGACCTTGCCATAATCGCCGACCCATTCTGCCCATCTGACTTTCGGGTTGGCCGGCAAGGTCGCGGTCGCGATGCCAGCGACTATCGCGAGTTCGGAGAGCAGATGTTCGCTGGCCGGTTTGCGCTTGCCGACCGAGCCGTGGATCATGCTCAGCGAATCTTCCATCGTCACCGCCTGCGGGCCGCTCTCCTGAATGTCTTCCTCGGAGCGGCCGAGGCAGGGGAGGAGATAGGCGACCTCGCCGTTGATCAGGTGGCTGCGGTTGAGCTTGGTCGCGATCTGCACGGTCAACCGCATTTTCTGCCACGCCGCTTCCATCTTCTCGCGCTCCGGGATGGCGCGCACGAAATTGCCGCCAAGCCCGATGAACGCCTTGATGCTGCCGTCGAGTATGCCTTCGCATGCCTCGACCGTGGCGAAGCCTTTCTCCATCGGAGGATCAAAATTGAACAGTTGCTTCAGCCGCTCATTGGGAACCAGTTCCGGCTTTTCGGAAATGCCGACCGTGCGTTGGCCCTGTACATTGCTATGGCCCCGAACCGGTGAGATACCCGCACCCTCGCGCCCGATATTGCCGCACAGGAGGAGCAGGTTCACCAGCATACCGATGGTCTGGGAACCATGGACATGCTGGGTGACGCCCATGCCATAAATGCCGATGACCTTGTCGGCGCCCGCATAGACGCCGGCGGCCTCTTCGAGTTGCGCCTTTGTGAGACCGGACTCCCGCTCGATATCATCCCAAAGGGTTGCATCGACCTTGGCGACGAATTCCTCGAAGCCCTGAGTGTGCCGCTCGATGAAATCCATGTCGAAGAAATGCCGCTGCTGCTCTTTGCAGCGCTTCCTGTCTAGAACGAGCAGATGCTTGATCATACCCATGATTGCAGCGATGTCGCCGCCGGGCTTCGGCTGATAATAGAGGCAGGAAATCTGCGTCGACTTGCCTGTCAGCATCTGACCCGGCTCCTGCGGATTGACGAACTCGATTAAACCGTTTTCCCGAACCGGGTTAAAGGTGACGATCCGGCATCCGCGCCGAACGGCATCCTGCAGGCTATGCAGGAAGCGCGGGCTGTTGGAGCCGGTATTCTGCCCGAAGAAGAAGATCGCGTCGCATTTAGAGAAGTCGTCGAGCTTGCAGGTGCCGACTGGCGATCCCGTCACTTTCTTGAGGCCAACGGACGTAGTCTCATGACACATATTGGAGCTGTCAGGGAGGTTGTTGTGGCCGTAAAGCCGTGCAAACAGCGCGTAGAGATACGAGGTTTCGAGACTGGCCCGACCCGACGCATAGAAGACCGCAGATTTGGGATCGAGGTGCTTCAGCTCCGCGCCGATCGCTGCGAACGCCTCGTCCCAGCTGGTCTCGACATAGGTGTCACTCGCACGATCGTAGCGCATCGGATGCATCAAACGTCCGGTCTGCTCGAGTTCATAATCCGACCAGCTTTTGAGTTCCTCCACCGTATGGCTGGCGAGAAACGCGGGCGTGCACTGCCGCGATGTCTGTTCCCACAACGTTGCCTTCGCGCCATTCTCGCAGAACTCCGCTGGACGAGGGTGTTCGGGCTTGGTCCAGGCGCAGGAGACGCACATGAACCCGCCCGGCTTGTTCTGACGGCGCAAGGTCTCCAGCACCGCCGGATTGTCCAGCTCCTTGCCGAAGATGCGGGTTATCCCTTTGAGCGATCCCCAGCCGCCTGAGGGGCCGTCATAGTGAACCGTATCGGGCTCTTGTGCTTCGGCTTCCTGCGCCTCGAAATCAGGCTCGCTCATGAAACCGGCTCCGCCATGCGCCGATGCATCTGGGCGACGACGGTTTCTGGAAGAATGTCGGCAAAGAGGGTCTGGATCTTGTTCATGAAGCCGCTGACGACGCCGGCCTCGCCCTTCATCATCGCTTCAAACCCGTCTTTCGCCACTTTTGCCGGATCGGCCTTGTCGTCGCTTCCGACCTTCGTGTTTTCCATCTCGGCACGTTCGAAAAAGTCTGTATCCGTCGGACCGGGCATCAGGCATGTGACGGTGACGTCGCTATTCTTGAGTTCATTGCGCAGCGCATAGGACAGGCTGTCGGTATAGGCCTTGGTACCGTTATATACCGCCTGGAACGTGCCCGGCATATGCCCGGCAATCGAGCCCGTGATGAGGATGCGCCCATGGCCTTGATCGCGCATCTTCCGGCCGATCGCGTGAAGTAGCGCGGAGGTGCCGGTCACGTTCACCTCGATCACGCTGCGGGCCTCGTTCCAGTCCTGATCCAGGAAGCCGCCGCCCAAGCCATGCCCGGCATTGGCCATCAGTGCATCGACCTTGCGATTTCCAATCTCGTCGAGCAGGGCATCGACGCCTTTTCTGGTTCCCAGATCGCATATCAGTGTTCCAACGCGTGCCGCGCCCGTAGCAGCCGCTTCCCGCTCAGCTTCGTCGAGCGGCCGGTCGGCGGCCAGCAACAGGTCAAAGCCGTTGGCAGCGGCAAGTTTCGCGAGTTCCAGCCCGATCCCGCTTGACGCGCCGGTGATGACGGCGAATTCGCCGCGATGATTCTGTGCGTCGACCATTATGCCATCTCCATTTGCGGTTTCAGGACCACCTTGGTCCATTCATCTTGATTGTCGTGAAAGCATTGATAGCCGCGCGGCGCATCCTCCAGCGGAAGGCGGTGACTGATGAGGAAGGTGGTATCGAGTTTCTTCTGCTGGATGAGATCGAGCAGCTCGGCGGTGTACGCCTGAACATGGGTCTGGCCGGTGCGCACTTGCAGACCCTTCTCCATCAGCGCGCCCAGCGGGAATTTGTCCGTCATCCCGCCGTAAACGCCGGGAATGGAGACGCAGCCGCCCTTCCGCACGGCGAGAATTGCCTGCTTCAACGCCGACGCGCGATCAGCGCCGACGCCGATCTTCTGCTTGGCGATGTCGAGCATATTGTCGATTGCAAAGCCATGCGCTTCCATGCCGACCGCATCGATCACCGCATCTACGCCGATGCCTCCTGACATTTCCATCAGCGCTTCGCGGACATGGGTTTCGCGAAAATTGATGACGTCAGCGCCGAGTTGCTTGGCTAGCTCCAGCCGGTGCGGCCAATGGTCGATCGCGATCACACGCGCAGCACCGAGCAGCAGGGCGGACTGGACCGCGAACAGGCCAACCGGACCGCAACCCCAGACGGCGACAGTGTCGTCGGGCTGGATATCGGCATTCTTGGCCGCCATCCATCCGGTCGGCAATATGTCCGACAGGAAGAGAACCTCGTCGTCCTCCAACCCCTCTGGAATGACGACGGGTCCCACATCGCTGAAGGGCACCCGCACATATTCGGCCTGTCCGCCCGAATAGCCGCCGGTAAGATGCGAATAGCCGAACAGGCCGCTCATCGCATGGCCATAGAGGGTTGCCGACATGTCCTGCTTTTCGACCGGGTTGCTGTTCGAGCAGGCGGAATATTGATGCTGCTCGCAGAAGAAACAGGCACCGCAGGATATGGTGAAGGGGACCACCACGCGCTGGCCCTTTTCGAGGCTGCTCTTGGGGCCGGTCTCAACAACCTCGCCCATGAACTCGTGGCCCAATATGTCGCCGGATTGCATGCCGGGAATGACGCCGTCATAAAGGTGGAGGTCCGAACCGCAGATTGCCGTGGATGTGACCTTGATGATCGCGTCGCGGGGATTGACGATTTCCGGGTCGGGAACGGTTTCGACGCGAACGTCCTTGGTCCCATGCCATGTGAGCGCGCGCATGGTCAGGCTTCCTCTTTCTCATGCCATTGTTCGGCCTGTTGTGCGGCGCGTTTATCCTCCCTGCGCCGTACGGAGGTGGCAATCTCGCCCGCTTCCATCAGCATCTTGAAGCGCTTCAAGTCGTGGCGCGCCTGGATCGCGGGTTCGCGCAGAAAAAGCTTTGCTATCCCCTTGCCGATAATGCCGCCGGGTGGCTTGTAGGCGATGATTGCGGTGACGCGCGTACCGCGGTCCCCGGGCGCATCCCTGAAGGTGACGCGGCCCTCGGTATCGATGTCTGAGCCGGGCACCGACCGCCATGCGATCAAATTTCCCTCATCCTCGCGAACGATTTCGGTTTCGACCTCGACCAGTCGACCGGCGGGGGCCTTAATCTTCCAGACCGCGCGGTCGCCTGCGTCGCTGCGCTGCATGCCGTCCAAATTCTCCATGAACTGCGGGAGATTCTCGAAGTCGCGCCAGAAGGCGTAAAGTTCCTGGCGCGGCCGGGCGATTGTGACCGTGTGCCCACTAACATCATAATCGCCGAAGCTTCGGCGCGCCGTTCTTCCTGGAGCATCGTCCGATTTTCCGTTCCGTCTGCGGCGGCGGATGAGCATGCCTGCTCCTGCAGCCATGCCTAGCAGGAGCAGGGTTCCGGGAAGACGAGCTGGCATGTAGGATGCCGCCAGCTTCAGGCTGTGGTTCTTCATCTTTGGCTCCAGCGGGACGGAGTGGGTGGCGTTCGTGCCGGTTGTCGAATGACGTATCGGGCCAGTCCTTGTTCCCGAAAAGCGATCCGGAAACTAACATAGGTTGCAGTCAGCGATGGCCGGAACGCATGGCAGGCTCTTAGATCGTGTCCTTGGTCAGCAGTTCTTCGAGAGCGACGACGATCTGCACGAGAGGCATGGGCTTCTCATAGCGTCGGATATGCCGGTATGGGCTAGGGATGCTTTCGGCATCATAGCCTGTGACGAATATTACAGGAATTTGGCGATCCATTAGCCTGTCCACCAGGCCATAAACCGCTTCCCCTCTCAGGTTAATATCGAGCAGGGCGGCATGGATCGTGTCATTGTTTTCAACCAGAGCGAGCGCTTGATCCATACTTCCGGCGGGACCCAGTATCTTGATGTCCTGCGAGGACAATAAGTCGTCCAGATCGCGCGCGATCATATATTCGTCCTCCGCAATCAAGATAGTGCATGAAGCGAGAGGACGATTCGGTTTTTTCATAAGTGAGCATCAGATATTACTGAAATAGCCGAATGACTTATAACCTATGTTATAATTTTGGT
>CAYGOH010000018.1:14201-22003 GCA_964351385.1 uncultured Sphingobium sp.
TAAAAACTGTTCCATTTTGGTACTGTTTTTATGCAACTTTGCGTTCAGTAGGATATATCTCAGCCGGGCAGAGTTTATGCATTCCTCGCCAATGATATCGGGAGCATCCTGGGTCGTGCCCAAATCCTCTGACGGATATTCACTCGAAGACGTTCTGGCCACCGATGAATTGGCGCAGCGCCGCCCACGCCTGCCAGATTATCGAACGGAGAGTGCTGCACTATATCGGCTTATAGAACGGCTTGTTGAAAGCCCGTCCGATGCGATGCAAAGGCTTGTGGACGTCATTATCGAATTATGCCTCTCGGAATCCGCTGGAGTGAGCCTGCTGCAGGGCGGAGATAATGAAGGGATGCTCAAATGGTGTGCCGTGGGCGGCAGATGGTCACCTTTCGAAGGGGAGTTGATTCCTTTTGAGAGCCCGTGCGGCGTCGTGGTAGAGAGAAACATGTCGTTGCTGTTCATCAGTCCTGAACGGCATTTTCCTGTTACTATGCTTGATCCCCCAGCCCACGAACTGCTGCTGGCGCCCGTGCATTTGAAAGGTCGGGCCATAGGTACGATCTGGGCGGTAATGCATGAGACCAATCGCGGTTTCGATGCAGAGGATGTCCGGCTGCTGGAAAATCTGGCACGCTTTGCTTCGCTGGCTTTTCAGATGGATGCAGGGCTTGCGGAAAGCGAAGCGCGGTTCGAAACTCTTATGAAAGGGATTCCGCAGCTTGTGTGGAGGGCGGCTCCAGCGGGCTATTGGAGTTGGTCCAGTCCGCAATGGAGTAGTTTTACTGGCCAGAACGAGAATGACAGCCGCGGCTGGGGCTGGCTTGAGATGGTGGCGGCAGAGGATAGGGAGGGCGCGCGTTCTGCCTGGGACCGCGCCAACGCCGAGGACGGATTTGATGCGGACTATCGTATCTGGAATGAAGAGGACAAGAGCTATCGCTGGTTCCAAACGCGCGCCACGCCGGTCGTTGACAACAACGAAGTCATTGTTGAATGGCTCGGTACGTCGACAGACGTTGACGAGATCAGGCGACTTTCGGTGCAGCAACGTGCCCTTCTGACCGAATTGCAACATCGCGTGCGCAATAGTCTGGCAATCATCCGGTCGATTGCGCGTCGGACGGCCGACAACAGCCGGAATATTGCGGAATTCCGGCATCATTTCGAGGGACGGCTGAACGCATTCGCGCGGACACAAACCTACATTACCCGATATCCCGGTCTTGGCGTCAACTTGGCGGAGTTAATTCATGAAGAGTTGCTGGCCCATCATGCCGACAAGTCATCCGCTCAGGTAAAGGCAACCGGCCCTGATGTGGAGATCACGCCTCATATTGCGGATGTCCTGATCCTCGCCATCAACGAGCTTGTGACCAATTCGGTCAAATTTGGAGCGCTGGCGGCTGACGACGGAGAGATTGCGGTTAACTGGTATGTAGATTCGATCAGTGTGCGAACGTTGCTGCGCATTGACTGGACGGAGAATGTGCCGAGCGGCATTTCTCCGACAGAGAACTCGGGCTTCGGCCGCGAGTATATATGTTCGGTGCTTCCTTATGAACTGGATGCCGAATGCAGTTTCTCGCTTCAGAAATCGGGAATGCGCTGTTCGATGAACATCCCGCTGGAAATGCCGTGATCACGCAAAATCTCTGGCTTGATCGTACAGCAGACCGACGCGAGCGACCGAGAAATCTTCTCCCGCGTTATGAACCTGCTGCAAAACCTGTTGGGCATAAAGCCGTGCCATGGAACGATGGGCTTCGCGCGCTTCTTCGCATCGTGCGAGATCCGCAAGGCTGTTTTCCTGTTGAAGCCGGCGGAGCAGGAAATTGACGGTGTGTTCGGTCATAAGATACCTCCGACCTCTTGTTAGGTGGAATGGCAGCCTGAAAGAATCACCCAAGTTAACGGAAAGAATTTTATCACCGGGAAATATAGAACCCAATCGCAGCATAAGCGGCTGCATTCGGTCCAGGCGCGATCATGGTATCAGGGAAAATGACTAACCCGCTCACCCAGAAGCTGGAATGCTTCGTTCGACTGTCTACCGATGACAAGATGGCGCTGGACCGGCTGGCGACGACCGGGCTCCAGCGCGTGAAAGCGGGGCAGGATGTTATCCGGGAGGGGGATGAGCCGATCTTCGTCAACCTCATATTGGAGGGATGGGCATGTCGATATAAATTGCTCGAAGACGGACGGCGGCAAATCATCGCCTTCTTTCTGCCGGGAGATATTTGCGATTATAACGTTTTCATCCTGCGGCAAATGGACCATTCCATCGGAGCATTGACGCCGCTCACCTATGCGCGTTTGCCTCGCGACGTCCTCGACGAAGTAATTGAGACGCGACCACGGATCGTACAGGGGCTATGGTGGGAAACATTGGTCAACGTCGCCATTCAGCGCGAATGGACGGTGAATCTGGGACAGCGCAGTGCCATAGAGCGCGTTGCGCACCTGATATGTGAACTCTATGTGCGCACGCGCGCGGCGGGTCTGGTTGTGGATCAAAGCTTCCATTTCCCGGTAACCCAGGCCGACCTCGCGGAAGCGACTGGAATGACCACGGTTCATGTTAATCGGGTGCTGCAGGATCTGAGGGCCCGCAAGTTGATTGCATTTAAAAGTAAGAGCCTGAAAGTCATTGATCTGGCGGCTATGTATCAACTGGCTATGTTCAATGGCAATTATCTGCATCTGGACCGCGAAGGCGGGCACTTGGATGCCAATCAGCCCTGACAAAAGCACCACGGATCCAACATATGTTGGCGAGAGGAGCGGAACATAGGGTCTCCGTTCTCGATTGAACTTTTACCTTTGTGGACACGCAAATGGAAACCCGTAAGGTAAAGGATATTTGAAATGGCATATGATGTTGAGCGGTCTTATGAGCAAAACCGTCGTGGCGGTAACAGAGGCGGCCGGGATTACTCTGAAGACAGAGGCAGCCGCGCGTTTGGCCATTGGGATGAAGGCCGCAGATCGGACTCCCGCGATGATGTAGACCGCTATGCTGGGCGACATAGTTCGGGATATGATGCGGGAGAGGACTATAGCGAAGAGCGGTTTGGCGGCTCCGAAGACCGCAGCAGTCGCTCCTACAGCGACCGAGGAGCTCGGGGCGGATATGGGGATGAGCGCTATAGCCGGGACCGCGACGACGGAAGCTATGGCTATAGAGGAAGAAGTGGCGGGCAGGACCGCGACTATGGACAGCGAGACTATGACCAGCAGCGTGGCTATGGCCGCGATCGGGATAGCTCCGGACGGGGCCGCGGTCGCTACGGGGGCGCTGGATATGCAGCAGACAACGAAGCGGGTGGCGGAGCCAACACGGGTCGGCGTATTTATTCGCCCGACTATGGCAGTTCCCAAGGCTGGGGCGGCGGGGATAGCGGGCGCGATGATTTCTCCGGCGTTGGCCCGAAAAACTACACGCGATCCGATGATAGAATCCGCGAGGATGTGTGCGATAACTTGACGGGTGAGCCCCGTCTTGATGCGGCCGATATCGAGGTGAAGGTCGAGAGCGGTGAGGTGACGCTCGATGGCACCGTTCCCTCAAGCCGATGCAAGCGTCAGGCCGAGGATCTTGCCGAAGAGGTTTCGGGCGCCAAACACATTCAGAATAATCTGCGGGTTGCTGAACGCGAGCGGCAACAATTGGATAGCAATAAAGCGGACCAGAGTTCGGAGGGGCAAACGGCTTCGGCGACCAAATAGCTGACGGTTCGGTCGTGCGATATTTGTTCGCCGGCTCATGGAAAGATTGATCTTCCCGATGGTTGTCGTGCGGGAAGATGGGGCTCCGATCGCAATGGGTCGGAGCCCTTAACCCGCCCGACACCGCGATAAACATGCCTCTCATTTTAAATGGAAATCAGCATGATCCAGTTCCGCCACTCCGGATATTCCGCCAGCGAAAAACCCGTTTTCGCTATGGTGTTGGGTGCCGTCATTGCGCTGATAGGGCTCTCACTGGCGCTGGGTGGGGTCTGGCTGGCGGTGCTGGGCGGCTCTCTGTACTATTTCGTGGCAGGGCTCGCTCTGGTTCTTTCTGGAGCACTTCTGTTTCAGGGCAGAATGGCGGGCGTCTGGCTCTATTTCCTTATCTATGTGTTGACGCTGATATGGGCCGTGTGGGAGGTCGGCCTCAACGGCTGGGCGCTGGTCCCGCGCGTGGTCGCACCCACCATCATATTAGTCCTGCTGGTTTTGATCCTGCCGCTTTTTCCACCCACGAAAGCACGCTGGACATGGCCGATGGCCGGTGGAGGGGTGCTTGCCATTCTTGTCCTGACGGTCATCTGCGCGTTCGTGCTCTCCGACATGGGGCAGGAGCGTCAGGGCGCACTGCCGCCGATGGTGGCAACCGCCATGGCTGATCCCTCTCTGCTGCGCCCCGGTTCCGATTGGCCCGCCTATGGGGGTAGCTACGCCGCGCGCCGCTATTCTCCTTTGACGCAGATCACTCCGGATAACGTCGACCGGCTGGAGAAGGTGTGGACCTACCACACCGGAGACATGCCGAGCGGCGATCCCGCAAAGAGCAAATATGGCGCGGAGACCACGCCGCTCAAGGTCGGCAACAGCCTTTACCTCTGTTCCGCGACCAACATTATGATCTCGCTCGACGCTGCCACCGGCCGTCAGCTATGGCGCTATGATCCGGGCGTGAGCGACGAGTGGATACCCTATACCGCCGCCTGTCGCGGCGTCAGCTATTATGAAGTGCCCGATGCCGCGGCCGGTGCCGCCTGCGCAGGCCGCGTGATCGAGGGCACTCTGGATGGCCGCATCATCGCGGTCGATGCCCGGACCGGTCGCCCTTGCGGCGATTTCGGCAAGGGCGGGCAGGTCGACATGAAGCGCGGGCTGGGCGATATCGTGCCGGGCATGGTATCGATCACCGCGCCGCCGACCATTGTGCGCGGCGTCATCGTGACCGGGCACCAGGTGCTCGATGGGCAGAAATTGGATGCGCCCTCGGGCGTGATCCAAGGGTTTGACGCGGTGACCGGTGAAAAGATGTGGGGATGGGACATGACTCATCCCGACTGGACGGAAAGTCCGCCGGAAGGCGAAACCTATACGCGCGGTACGCCCAATATGTGGACTACCGCGTCGGGCGACGAGGAACTCGGCCTCGTTTATCTCCCGCTCGGCAATTCGGCCGTAGATTACTGGAGCAGCGACCGCACGCCGCAGGCGAATGGCTATTCGACATCGCTCGTCGCCCTTGACGTGACGACGGGCAAGCCGCGCTGGCATTTCCAGACGGTTCGCAAGGATGTGTGGGACTATGATCTTGGCGCACAGGCAACTTTGGTGGATTTTCCGGCGGGCGGCGGGCACACGGTGCCGGCCCTGATCCTGCCGAGTAAGCAGGGCGACATGTATGTGCTCGATCGTCGTACGGGGCAGTCGTTGGCGCGCGTGGATGAGGTGCGCGCGCCGGGCGGCGGGGTGGAGCCATCCCAGCGTGCACCCACCCAGCCGGTCTCGCGCTATCATACATTGCGCAAGGAGCAACTGACTGAGCGTGACATGTGGGGCATGTCGCCGATCGATCAGATGATATGCCGCATCCAGTTTCGCCGGGCTAGCTATCAGGGCTATTTCACGCCGCCGACCGTGGACAGGCGATATGTCGAATATCCTGGTTATAATGGCGGGACAGACTGGGGCGGTATAGCAGTCGATCCGGTGCGGCGCGTGATCGTGGCGAATTATAACGATATGCCCAATTATAACCGGCTTGTGCCTCGCGAGAAGGCCAACGAAAAAGGCTGGTTTCCGCGAGGAATGAATCCTGGCAAGGGAGGCGGCGAGAAAGCGCGGGGCGGCGAGATGAGCGGCGCGGAAGGCGCAGGAGACCCACAATGGGGCGCTCCTTATGCGATTGATGTCAATGCTGGTTGGCGGATGCCCTTCACCAACCTACTCTGCAAACAGCCTCCCTATGGCGGCATTCGCGCAATCGATATGGCGACGGGCAAGACCATCTGGGACCGCCCGTTCGGAACGGCGCGCCGCAATGGCCCGTTCGGTATCCCGTTCTTGCTGCCCATTACGATTGGCACTCCCAATAACGGCGGTAGCGTGGTCACGGCTGGCGGCATCATCTTCATCGCCGCCGCGACCGATGACATGGTGAGGGCGATCGATCTGAAAACCGGAAAAACCCTCTGGCGCGACACGCTTCCGGCCGGAGGTCAGGCGACGCCGGCGGTCTATGAAATCGACGGGCGGGAATATCTGGTGATCATGGCGGGCGGCCATCATTTCATGGAAACGCCGATAGGCGATGCGCTGGTCGCCTATGCGCTTCCAGGCTGACTATGGTTTCGGGGCGTTTCAAGGATAGGTTTCTTCGTGGGAATCTCAGACATTTAATCTTTGCCGGGGGTCTGCTGTTGCAATTTTTCGAGGCGTTCCCGATGCTTCTGGACTATCGAAGCGATACGTCCGGCGACCTTTGCTAGGTCTTCGTTTGCACCGTTGGTGGCATAACTCTTGTGCAGATAATAAGCCTTTTGGTGCGCAGCTGCTTGCTGGCCGAGATAGACATGGTCGAACTGCGCATCCGAGGCCGAGCGCAGATTCTTGAGCATCGCTTCATGACGGTCGTCCAGATTTTGGGGAAGGGCGATGTTTACAGCGGTTTCATCGACGAAATCCTTAATAGCCTCGCTGGTTCGTTGATGGTCGACCAGCATGGCTTCGGCAAAAAGGCGGACGTCGGGATTGTGCGTGCGCGCCAGCGCGATCTTCGCGGCGGAAAGCTCGTACATATCTCCAAGGGCCGCATGAGGAATATAATAGGTTTGGGTCACCGCCTCGTTCGGCCCAGATATGCCCTCGGGCTTGGAGCTTTCGTTATAGCGCGCAACCGTTTCCATGCCCTCTCTGGACGCTGAACTCTCGTTGTCCGGCTCGCTATTGCAGGCGACAGTCAGGATAACTATGCCCACGGCCGACGCTGATGACCTTGATAATATCATGTCTTATCTCCCAGATCGTTGCAGTTCTGCCGCATTTCACCCAGTGCAAGAACGCGTGGCGGTCGGCAGAGGTTGTTAACTCAGGTTAGCGATGAGGGGCTTTTCGGTTCGGATCGGCCGAGGATTGGGCAAAGGCGTGCCCGCCATGTGCCTCAGTTCCTGCATGTCAAGTATGCGCAACCATTTGGAGTGCAGCTCCAAAATCTTCTTCTCGCGCAATTCTTGAAGGACGCGGTTAACGTGGACTGCGGTCAATCCGGCGAGGTCGGCGAGATCGGTCTGGGTAAGCGGCATCGCGCACTGGTCGCCATAGGTTAGCCCCGCCCGTCGCATGCGTTCGAATATGGTGCAGAAAAATTCGCTCAGGCGCTCGATTGCGCTTTTTCGTCCCAGGCTGACCAGCCAATCACTTTGCCAATCAAGATAGGCGAGCAACGAACGAATAATTTCTCCATCCAGATCCGTCATCTGCTCCTTGAAAGATCGCGTCGCAACAATGCTAACACGCATATTGGTGACGGCGGTGATGGATTGTGCCGCCAGCGCCTTCAACGCCCATTGCGGCTCGCAAAGCTCTCCTGGCAGGAATAATGCGGTGATCTGCCTCCGCCCATCGGATAACAGGCGAAATCGACATGCCCAGCCTTCATCAATACGGTAAAGCCGGTTCTGCTGTTCTCCAGCGTGCGCCATATATTGATGGGCCGAATAACGACATGTGTCCGGGGACCCGGATCCAAAAACTACTCTCATACTGCTTCCCTGTTTAGCCCATTAACCATTTGGAAC
>CAYGOH010000019.1:0-7174 GCA_964351385.1 uncultured Sphingobium sp.
CATGGGCATCGATCACGCGTTTCTGCATGTTGATGGCAAGGTCGATATATTCGATCATGCGGCTTTCTCCGACAGACGTTCCGACACGGCATCCGCGAGGCCAGCGGCCCATTTGGTGATGTCGCCCGCGCCCAGACATACGATCATGTCGTCGGGGCGAAGGTCCGCCGCGACCGCTTCGGCCAGCGACACCGCGCCATCGACTTCGGCTGCGGCGCGATGGCCGCGCCGCTTCAGCCCAGCGACCAGCGCCGCGCTGTCCACGCCTTCAATCGGCTGTTCGCCCGCAGGATAAACCGGCGTTGCATAGACCATGTCGGCGTCGTTGAATGCCTGCTGAAATTCGTCCATCAGATCGCGCAGCCGCGTGAAACGGTGCGGCTGCACGACCGCGATGACCCTGCCCTGAGCGCCTTCGCGCGCGGCGGCCAGCACCGCCTTTATCTCGACGGGGTGATGGCCATAGTCGTCGATCACCATCGCTTTTCCACCACCGGATACAGCGATCTCGCCCACCTTGGTGAAACGCCGCTTCACGCCGCCGAACTTGCCGAAGCCCGTCTGGATCGTCGCATCATCGATGCCCATGTGCAGCGCCACGCCAATGGCCGCCATCGCGTTCTGCACATTGTGCCGCCCCGGCATCGGCATTTCGATACCCTCAATGCGGCGGACCGATCCGTCCCGCTCCCGCACCTGAACGTCGAAGCGGTTGCCACCGGGAATGGCCTGCACATTTTCGCCGCGAATATCGGCCTGCGCCGAAAAGCCGTAGGTGACGATACGCCGGTCCTGCACGCGAGGCAGGATCGCCTGTACCTCCGGATGATCGAGGCAGACGATGGCCGCGCCATAGAAAGGCACATTCTCGACAAACTCAACGAACGCATCCTTGATCTTGTCGAAGCTGCCATAATGATCGAGATGTTCGGGGTCGATATTGGTGACGACCGCGATTGTGCCGTCGAGGCGCAGGAAGCTGCCGTCGCTCTCATCGGCTTCCACCACCATCCAGTCGCTCGCACCCAGCCGCGCATTGGAGCCATAGGCATTGATGATGCCACCGTTGATGACCGTCGGGTCGACGCCCCCTGCATCGAGCAACGCCGCGACCATCGATGTCGTCGTCGTCTTGCCATGGGTGCCGGCGATGGCAACGGTGGATTTGAGGCGCATCAGCTCTGCCAGCATTTCCGCGCGACGCACGACGGGCACGCGCTTTTCCAGCGCCAGTTCGACCTCCGGGTTGCCGCGCTTGATCGCGGTCGAGGTGACGACCACGGCGGCATCGCCCAGATTGGCCGCGTCATGGCCGATCATCACCTTGATGCCCTTCTTGCGCAGGCCCTCGATCACATAGCCTTCGGCCACGTCGGTGCCCTGCACCGTGTAACCCAGATTGTGCATGACCTCGGCGATGCCGGACATGCCGATGCCGCCGATGCCGATAAAGTGGATCGTCCCGATATCGGTCGCGACGCCTTTCATGCGGGTACTCCATTGAAATCGATAGAAGGTGCGGGCGCAGGTTTTACGGTCACAGGATCGTTCATCAGCGGCGCGGTGCCGATCGATTCGAGCAGGTCCGCCATATCCGACGCCGCATAGGGACGCCCGCAATTCCATGCGCGCTTGGCCGCGTTTTGCAGCGCGCCTGGCTCCAGCGCCATTTTCTGCATCTGTTTGGCGAGCTCGACCGGCGTGAAGCGTTTTTGCGGAATAGAGCGCGCCCCGCCCGCCTCGACCATTTCGCGCACATTGGCGGTTTGGTGATCGTCCATCGCGCTGGGCAGCGGAATGAGGATCGCGGGACGCCCTGCGACCGTCAGCTCGGCCAGCGTCGATGCGCCCGCCCGCGCGATGACGAGATGCGCCCAGCTCAGCTTTTCGGGCATATCGCTGATATAGGTCGCCAGGTCCGCCGGGATCTCCAGCTCGGCATAGATCGCGCGGACCCGCTCTATATCCTCGGCGCGGCATTGCTGCGTCACCTGCAGGCGGCGGCGCAGCGAAATGGGCAGCAGCGAGAGCCCCTCCGGCACAACCTCCGACAAGATGCTCGCGCCCTGGCTGCCGCCGGTGACGAGCAGGCGGAACACGCTTTCCTCGGTCAGCGTCGGAAAATCCTCATCCCGCAATTCGAGCACTTCCTCGCGCACGGGATTGCCGACCAGATGCACCTTGGACTCATATTTATATTTCAGCCGCTCGACCGCTGGATAGGCGGTGGCGATGGCATTGACCTTGCGCGCCAGCAGGCGGTTGACGCGCCCCAGCACGGCGTTCTGTTCGTGAACGACCGTGGGTATGCCGTCCTTGATCGCGCCCAACAGCGCGGGCAGCGCCGGATAGCCGCCGAAACCGCACACCACGGTAGGCTTGAACGTCGAATACATGCGCCGCGACATTTCGCGTCCGGACCTGATGCCCTTCATCGCCTTCAGCCAGCCGAGCGGCCCACCCTGAATGCGTCCGGCAGGCAGCACATGCACGGCGGCATTTTCGAATATGCCGGGAATTTTCGCGCCCCGCTCATCGGTCACGAGCGCGACATGGTGGCCACGCGCCATCAGCTCCTCGGCGACGGCGTGCGCGGGGATCATATGCCCTCCGGTCCCGCCTGCGGCGAGCACGAAGTGACGGGTAACGCTCATCGGCTACTCCAGTTCGTCATTGGCCCCTGCCCCTTCCGGCCCGCGGCCTGCCATCCATGAAGGGGTTGCGCCGCGTGAATGCCAGAAGCAGCCCGACCCCGATACACAGCGCCAGCATAGAGGAGCCCCCATAACTGATAAAGGGGAGTGTCATGCCTTTTGAAGGAAAAATATGTGCGTTGACCCCCATGTTGATGATGGCCTGCGCCGCGAACTGTATGGTGAGCCCGGCCGATGCGAGCAGGACGAAGAAATTCTCCTCATCCAGCAGCCGCAGCAGGACGCGCATGACGATGGCCAGATAGATCAACACGATTGCGATACAGGCAATCAGGCCGAACTCCTCGCCGATCACCGAGAAAATATAGTCTGTATGCGCCTCTGGCAGGTTGAATTTCTGTTGCCCGCCGCCCGGCCCGACGCCGGTAAAGCCGCCATGGGTGATTGTCCGCATCGCCAGTTCGGTCTGGCCGGGCCCGGTGTCCACGGCCTTGTCGATGCCAAGGAAGTCGTTAATCCGGTATCGGGCATTGGCGTAGAAAATATACACGGCCACCAGCCCGCCCAGCAGGATGGAGCCGACAATGCCGATGACGCGCCATGACACGCCGGACAGCAGCAGCAGTGCGCCCCAGCTGGCGCAAAACAGCATGGTCTGCCCGAAATCCGGCTGACGCATCAGCAGCAGCACGATGATGCCGGTCATGAAGCCGGTGAGCGGCACCAGCGGCAGGCTCCGATCCCGCTCCCGAAGAGAGAGCAGCCACGCCATCGTCACGACATAGGCGGGCTTCAGAAACTCGGACGGCTGAAACCGCATGCCCGGAAGGTCGATCCAGCGCTGGGCGCCGTTGATGCTGCTGCCCAGCAGAGGCACCAGCAGCAGCGCGAACATGCCGAACCCGGCCAACATGATGGCAAAGCGGCGCGCCTGTTCCTTGGGCAGCATCGACACCAAGAGCATCGCCGGAACGCCGACGCCGACCCAGAGAAGCTGACGATAGAAATAGATGAGCGGATCGACGCTGACGCTTGTAGTCGAACGGTCGACTGCCGCCACCGGCGAGGCCGCGGCGACGGCAACCAGACCGATAGCGACCAGAATGAAGATCAGCGACAGAAGAACCCGGTCGATTTCCCAGAACCAGTTCGACAGCGCGGTGCGCTCTCGCGGCACCGTACGTGCCCGGAAATCCCGCATCATTTGCGTTGGCCGAAATGCCCGTCGCGGGGCCTGACCGCCCTCACGCATCGGAGGGCGTCCCCGGTTCGGCGCTTTCCGCACCAACGGCGGCAACCGCTGCGGCGAAAGCGTCTCCGCGCGCTTCAAAGTCGCGAAACTGGTCGAAACTGGCGCAGGCGGGCGACAGCAACACGACATCGCCCGGCTCCGCCACACGTGCGGCACGGCGCACCGCCGTCAACAACATCTCGCTGTCATCTACCGGCATCACAGGGCGCAGCAGATCGGCAAACATATGGCCAGCCTCGCCGATGGTGTAGGCCGATTTGACATTGCCGAAATGCGGCGCGCATTCGTCAAGATTATTGGTCTTTGCGAGGCCTCCGACGATCCAGTGGACGCGCGGCTTGCCATCTATGGGCGGATAGGCGGCCAGCGCGGGCGCGGTTGAGGCAGCATTGGTCGCCTTGCTGTCGTTGACATACAGGACGCCGCCCACTTCGCCGATCCGCTGCATCCGGTGCGGCAGGCTGGCATAGGTTTCAAGCGCCTGCGCGATCAGGGAATCGGGCAATCCGAGCGCGCGCGCGACCGCCGTGGCGGCATCCGCATTGCGCATATTGTGCGGCCCCTGCAACGAGGGCCAAGCGGCCTGATCCCCCGGTGCCGTGACATCGTCTATCAGGATGACGTCGATCCCTTCGGGCGCGTTGCACAGGGTATGATGCCGCTCCGCCGCCTTGCGGTCTACAATGGCGGTATGGGCGAAAGACTGCATCGCGAACAGGCGCGCCTTGGACGCGGCATAGCCCTCAAACCCGTCATAGCGATCAAGATGATCGGGCGAGATATTGAGCAGCACCGCGACATCGCAGTCGAGGCTATAGGTCAGATCAATCTGATAGCTCGACAGTTCCAGCACATAGACGCCACCTTCCGGCAAAGGCTCCTGCCCAAGGATCGGCAAGCCGATATTGCCGCCCATCATCGTGGGGATACCGGCGGCCTCTATCATATGATGGATCAGCGCGGTCGTGGTGGATTTGCCGTTCGTGCCGGTGATGCCGACGACCCGGTGCGGCGGCAGGGTCGGCCGCGCGAGCGCGAACAGCTCTATATCGCCGATCACCGGGACGCCCGCGGCCTTTGCATGTTCCGAAATCGGATGACGGTTGAGCGGCACGCCGGGCGACACGACCACGCCATCAAAGCCCGCAAGATCGATCGTCAACGGGTCGGTCAGCTCCGCCTTCAGCGCGACGGCCTGACGCGCCTCTTCCCGCGAATCCCAGGCGACCACATGGGCGCCGCTCGCCGCGAGGCAATTGACGGTCGCAAGGCCGGACCGCGCCAGACCCAGCACCACATATCGCTTGCCGGCAAAGGCGCTCGATACGATCATCGCAGCTTCAACGTGGCGAGGCCCGCCAGCGCGAGTGCAAAGGACACGATCCAGAAGCGCACGACGACGGTCGTTTCGGGCCAGCCGAGTTGCTCGAAATGGTGGTGGATCGGTGCCATCTTGAACACCCGCTTACCGGTGCGCTTGTAAAAGAAAACCTGAATGATCACCGATAACGCCTCGACAACGAACAATCCGCCGATGATGGCGAGAACGATTTCATGGTGGCAGACGACGGCGATGACGCCTATGGTTCCGCCCAAGGCGAGGCTGCCGGTATCGCCCATGAACACGGCCGCCGGCGGCGCATTATACCACAGGAAGGCGAGGCCCGCCCCGATCATCGCGCCGGTCAGGATCACCAGATCGCCCGCGCCCGGGACATGGGGAATGCCGAGATATTCGGCGAAATCCGCGCGCCCCGCCAGATAGGCAATGGCGGTGAAGGCCATGCACGCGATCACCACCGGCATTGTCGCCAGACCGTCGAGGCCGTCGGTGAGATTGACCGCATTGCCGAACGATACGATCACGAACGCGGCAAAGGCATAGTAGAATGGCCCCAGATCGATGGCCGGACCGTTCCAAAATGGGACATATAGCGCGGTGCCATTCTGATGAACGATGATGGCTGCCGCCACGCCCGCGACGAGAAATTCGCATAATAGGCGGAATTTCCCCGACAAACCCTTGTGACTGGCCTTCGTCACCTTGTCATAATCGTCGAGAAACCCAATCGCGCCGAACGCCATCGTGACGCACAGGCAGGCCCAGACATAGACCGAGGACAGGTCCATCCAGAGCAACACCGACACGGTAAGCGAGGTCAGGATCATCAGCCCGCCCATTGTGGGCGTGCCGCGCTTGGCAAGATGGGTCTGGGGGCCATCGTCGCGGATCGGCTGCCCCTTGCCCTGTCGCACGCGCAGCCAGCCGATGAAGCGCGGACCAATGAGAAGGCCGACGACCATAGCCGTTACAATCGCTGCACCTGCGCGAAAGCTGAGATAGCGGATCAGGTTCAAAATGCCGGGAAAATCAAGTTCCTGGGCGAGCCAATATAGCATGTCTTAATCTCCGCTCGCCAATTCCGCCACCAGCCGCGACAGGCCGACGCTGTTGGACCCTTTTACAAGGATGGCATCGCCCGGCTGCACGAACGACTTGAGGGCAGCCGTCGCAGCATGGGCGTCGGCGACATGCTGCAACATGACTTTCCCTTCAAGCGCCTTTGCGAGTGGCTGCATCTCTTCGCCGACCAGTATCGCCATGTCGACTGCCGCTTGCTGAACCGGATCCGCCAGACCCGAATGCAACGATGCGCTGCGGTCGCCCAGTTCCTTCATCGCGCCCAGCACCGCAACGCGGCGGGACGCCTGTTCGCGCCCCAATTGCCGGATCGTCGCCGTCATCGACAATGGGTTCGCGTTGTAGCTCTCATCGATCATCAGCGCCGTGCCGGATGTCAGCGGCACCGCCATGCGCGCGCCGCGACCGGGCAGCCCCGCCATTTCGGCGAGCGCAAGACCTGCCGCCGCCAGATCACCGCCGACCATCTCAACAGCGGTGACAACAGCCAGCGCGTTGGACACCTGATGCTCGCCCGGCGCAGCAATGGTGAAGCAGAGTTCGGCCTCAGGGAAATGCGCGGAGACAAGCGTTCCGCCCGATTGCGACGGCACGGCTTCGGATGCGCGCACATCCGCGCCTTCCTTCATGCCAAAGGAGATCGTGCGCTCCGCATGCTGTTCGGCTGTGCTGCGGAGCAACGCATAATGCGGGCTGTCATGCGGCACGATCGCAACGCCATGGGGACCGAGCCCTTCGAATATCTCGGCCTTGGCGCGCGCGATATCCTCTTCGCTGTTGAAAAACTCGATATGTGCAGGTGCAATCGCCGTGATGATCGCGACATCCGGTTGCACGAGCCGGGTT
>CAYGOH010000019.1:7184-16049 GCA_964351385.1 uncultured Sphingobium sp.
TTCCCCTGCGTGGTTCATGCCCATTTCGAAGACACCGAACAGCGTGTCGCGCGGCATGCGCGCGAGGCTGAGCGGTACGCCGACATGATTGTTGTAGCTCTTGAGCGAGCGGTGCGCCTGACCGGGGCGGAACCGGTCGAGCGCCTCGAACAGCATTTCCTTGACGCTGGTCTTGCCGACCGAGCCGGTGACGCCGATGACCTTTCCGGCCATGCGCGCGCGAGATGCTGCGCCCAGCGCGTTGAGTGCCTTGGTCGTGTCGGGCACGAGGATGTGCGGGCCAGCGACCGGCTGCGACACGAGAACGCCCGCCGCGCCCGCGCTCAGCGCCTTGTCGACGAATTTATGGCCATCGGTCGTCTCGCCGGTCAATGCGATGAAAAGATCGCCCGTGCCCACCTCGCGGCTGTCAAAGGCGACACCCGAAATATCGAAATCGCCCGATGCAGTGCCGCCGGTCGCCTCGGCAACTTCCGCAGCCGTCCAGAGGGGCGTTGCAAGGCCGCTCATTGCGCGGCCTCCCGCGCGACCTGAACATCGTCGAACGGCAGAACGCGATCGCCGATCACCTGTCCTTGCTCATGCCCCTTGCCCGCCAGCAGGACGATATCGTCAGCGCCTGCTTGCGCGATGGCGGCGCTGATTGCGGCGCGGCGCCCGTCAATCTCTTCGGCATCCGGCGCGCCCGCCATGATCGCCGCGCGAATGGCGACAGGATCTTCAGACCGCGGATTGTCGTCCGTGACGATGACATGGTCGGCCAGCTCGGTCGCAACCTTGCCCATCAAGGGACGCTTGCCCGCATCACGGTCTCCGCCTGCGCCGAACACGATGATGAGCCGCCCCTTGGCATGCGGACGCAAGGCTTCGAGTGCGGCGCGAAGGCCATCGGGCGTGTGCGCATAGTCGACATACACGGGCGCGCCCGCCTTGGTCAGAACCGCGCGCTCAAGGCGCCCGCGCACCGGCTGGAGGCGAGAAAGAAGCGGAAGGACCGAGGACAGCGCCGTTCCCGATGCGACGACGAGACCTGCCGCAACCAGGGCATTGGCGGCCTGATACGCGCCGATCAGCGGCAGATCGACCTTGTGCTGATGCCCCGCACTTTCAATCACAAGTTGCTGGCCGAGTTGCGTGGGAGTGCGGCTCACCAGTTTGAGCACCTCGCCCTGCTCACCCACCGTCAGAATTTTGAGGTCGCGCCGTTTCGCGCGCGCGACGACATCCTGCGATTTGGGATCATCGGCCCAGATGACCGCCGCTCCGCCATCGCTCACCACCTCATCAAACAGCCGCATCTTGGCGTCGAAATAGCTGTCCATATCGCCATGATAATCAAGATGATCGCGCGACAGGTTGGTGAAGGAGGCGGCTGCGACGGGCAGGCCTTCGGTACGGTATTGCGACAGGCCGTGGCTCGACGCTTCGAATGCGGCGTGGGTGATGCCTTCCTTGCGCAGCCCCGCCATGTTGGAAAGGAAGGTCACGATGTCCGGCGTAGTCAGCCCGGTCGACACCTGATCGACCGAAGTGGTTACGCCCAATGTCCCGATAGAGGCCGATTTATGCCCCAGCGCCCGCCAGAGCTGGCGCGTCAGCTCAACAGTGGACGTCTTGCCGTTGGTGCCGGTAACGGCAACGCAGGTTTCGGGAAAAGGCGCAAAAAACTGCGCCGCGAGCCGCGCGAACAGGCGGCGCGGGTTGGCGTCGGCGATGTGGACTGCGCCTTCCACGGTCGCCTCTGGCCGGGCCACGACCGCAATCGCGCCAGACGCTATGGCCTGCGGGATATAATCCTCGCCATTGACGCGCGCGCCCTGAAACGCGCCGAAGATCGTGCCCGGCGCCACCTTGCGATTGTCGATGGCAAATCCCGTAACCGGTTCGGCCCCGCGCGATCCGGCCAGATCGCCGATCAGTACATCAAGGCGCATCACTCATCTCCCTTGTCCTGCGACAGGAGAGGCATCAGCTCCGACAAATCGACGTCCCGGCGCTCGTCCGGTATAATTCCAAGCATTGGTCCGATGCGCATGACTACTTTCTTGACGACCGGCGCCGCAGTGTAGGCTGCGGTCCGTACACCGGGAAGTTCCTTGCTGCCTTTGGGTTCATCCATCATCGTCAACACGATATAGCGCGGATTGTCCATCGGAAAGGCGGCTGCGAACGTCGTCACGAGCGAATGATGGGCATAACCGCCCGCGACCGGCTTTTCCGCCGATCCCGTCTTGCCGCCAATCCTGTATCCCGGCGCGTTGGCACTGCGCCCGGTGCCATCCATCACGATCATGCGCAACAGCTGGCGCATGCGCGCGCTGGTCGCGGCCGAAAACACGCGGCGGCCCTTCGGCACATCTTCCTCGCGCAAACGCTGGAGCGTGGCAGGCCGCCAGATGCCGCCGTTCACCAGCGCAGCATAGGCGCTGGCAAGGTGCAGCGGCGTTACGGCGATGCCATGGCCATAGGAGGCCGTCATCGTCGTGATCCGTCCCCAGCTTGACGGCCATAGCGGGCGGGCGCGTTCTTTCAGTTCGATGCTGGGCCGTTCGCTGAATTCGAGCGCGCGGTAGACTTTCTGCAGCGGCTCTGGCCCCATTTCATCGGCGATGCGCGCCGTCACGATATTGGAGCTGTGGATCAGCGTTTCCGGAACGTTGAGCCAGCGGCCCAGAGGGTGATCGTCCTTGATACGGAATCCGCCGACCTTCAGCGGCTCTGTCGCGTCATAGCGCTTTGCCATGGAGGTAACGGTACCGGCGTCCATGGCCGCCGCGACGGCCAGCGGTTTGAATGTCGAGCCGAGCTCATACCGCGACTGTACGACGTCATTCCGCCTTGGGCGCGGGTCTGCGCCCAGTTTGTTGGGGTCGAACACCGGGAAAGATGCCATGGCGACCACCTCTCCGGTGTTCGCGTCCAGTACAATGCCGGTCGCGCCGTCGGCGGACTGCTCGGTCATGCCCGCATAAAGCTCGCTTTCGAGCGCGCCCTGCACACGGCTGTCTATCGAAAGGACCATCGGCTTGCCACGCTGGGCGGGGTCGATCAGCCGGTCGTTGAACGCGGCCTCCACGCCCATGCCGCCGACATAGCCGCCCGCGCCATCCTTGTTCGGTGCAAAGCCGAGGACATGCGCGGCGAGCGTGCGCTGCGGATAGAGCCGCTCCTTCTCGCGCGGATATTCGATGGCAATTTCGCCCAGCGCGTTGACCGCCCTGACCTCTTCGGGCAGCGCGCGCTGGCGCAGATAGGCCCAGCCCTTGCCGGTCAGTTTGCTATAGAATTCGCCGACGGGCGTATCCGGAAAAATATTGTGCAGTTTGCGCGCAAGGTCGCCGGGATCGCCGATCAGGCGGTCGGGCCGAACCGAGATGGAATAGGCATCCATCGTCCGAGCCAGCGCGACACCATTCCGATCCACTATGTCCGCGCGCGGCGGCAGGCCGGCAAGGTCATAATTGGCCGACGCCTTTCCGCCAGTCGCAATGCCGATCCAGGTCAAACGCCCTATCAGGAGAAGCGCAACCGCTCCAATAAGCAACAGCGCCATCATCAGGCGCTGGTGCGTTATGGCCGTGAGGTTCTGCCGCTCGCGGTTAAGAGGGAGTCGATCGTGCCTGACGACAATTGTCGCCATTAATGCAGCCCTCCCCTGATCTCGGCAGCAGCGCGGCGGCCGATGTCGCCCAGCGTGCCCTCGTCAAGCAGTCGCGCATCCAGCGATGCCATTCGTTCTGCGCGACGGGCTGTCGCGCTCACAGCATTTGCGGGGTTGGTCTTCACGTCGGCGGTTTTGACCGCAGCCGTTTTGACCCCAACCGTTTTGACCATGGCGATTTCCGAGCTGCCCGATTGGCCGATTGCGCCAAGATCTGACCGGATCTGCAACGTCGCAGGACGGGGCGCGATAACCTGATCGGCGTCCGCAACGCCGCCTTCGGCTTCGACCATCGCCACAAGCACCGGCTGGGCCACGAAGGCGGGGCCGTTGGGCTGGATCCCGTCAAGATGAGCAAGCGCGCGCTCACCATCGAGATAATGATCAGCCGTCAATGCGGAGTAGCGAAAATCCTCAGCATTCCAGCGCTCAAGCTGCCTCATGTTGGCGCGCGCGCTGAACTCCGTTTCGAGATACCGGATATCGTCGCGGGCCGCTGCGATCTGGCCGCGTACGTCCATCAGCGCGTTACGCTCCGTCGCAACCTTCAGCGACACGAGATAGGCGCCGAGCACCCCGACCGCGACCAGAAGCAACCAGAACAGGCTCTGCAGGCGCTTGACCGCGATCATCTTTCACTCTCCCATGTCGTGACGTGTTCGGCGAGGCGTACGGCGCTGCGCAATGTCGCTGAGCGCGCTCGCGGGTTATTTTCCAGCTCCTGCTGCGACGGGCGCACCGCTTTCGCAGGCTTCGCGAAGGCAGGGCGCGCCGCAGCCTGCAGCTGTGGGCGGTGGCGCGATCCAGCCGCCTCGCTGCCGCTTCTGCGCCGCAGAAACTGTTTGACGATTCTGTCTTCCAGACTGTGGAAGGTGACGACGGCCAGCCGGCCGCCCGGCGCCAACACCGCCTCTGCTGCCTCCAGCCCGCGTTCCAGCTCGTCGAGCTCGCCGTTCAGGTGGATGCGAATCGCCTGAAACGCCCGCACAGCAGGGTCTTTCTTGTCGTGCGGCTTGTGGCCCAGCGCGCGACGAATGACGGTTGCCAGTTCCAGCGTACGCGAAAGGGGCCGCGCCGCGACGATTGCCCGTGCAACCCGGCGCGAGCGCGGCTCCTCGCCATAGCGATAGAGCACGTCCGCAATATCTTCTTCGGCCGCCGTGTTGACGAAATCGGCGGCACTCATGCCCGCTTTGCTCATCCGCATGTCGAGCGGGCCGTCGGCCTGACAGGAAAAGCCGCGTTCGGAACGATCAAGCTGCATCGATGAGACGCCGATATCGAGCGCGATGCCCGACACTTCGGCGACCCCGGCCTCCTCAAGCAGCGGGCGCATGGCCGAAAACGCCCCCTCCAACAGAACGATGTCACTGCCCTCGCGCTCGATGCGCGCGCGGCCCTCGGCAATGGCATCGGGGTCACGATCAATCGCGATCACATGCGCGCCCTTCGCCGCCATCGCCCGGCTGTAACCGCCCGCGCCATAGGTACCGTCGACATGGGTTTCACCGGGTCCAATCGCGAGCGCATCGAGCACTTCATCGAGCAGGACAGGAATATGCGGGGACGTCGAGGCGGCTTGAGCGACGGTCATTTGGACCCGCCCTTCGCCTGATCGGCGAGAAACTGTTCGACCATGTTGCGCACGCGCCGCGTGCCGCGACCGCTTTCGAGCAATGTCCTGGGGTCCCACATCTGAATGTGAACGCCCAGACCGACAAAAACGATGGCATCGGTGATGCCCATCATCTGCTTGATATCGTCCGGCATGAAAAAGCGGCCGCCATCGTCGAAGTTCAGGTCTTCCAGATCGGCGAAATGTTTTTCGCGCGCCGCTTCGGCGTCGAACTCTTCGCCGCGTTCACGCGCGGCGCTTTGGTCGGCGGCGATTTCGCTTTCCAGCCAATGCTTGTGGGAGAGGCCAAAGCCGATGGCGCAGGAGAGGTCTTCAGGGTGCAGCGTCAGACAGAGCTTGTTTTCTCCACTGCTGTGCTTGACGGATTTTCGCATGTCGAGCGGCAAGGCAAAGCGCCCCTTGCCGTCAACGGTTCCAATACCGTGTCCTGAATAGATGATGCCTTCTGACACCGCTCGTCTCGACCCCCAATTCGTCGCGCCGCTGAAGTCCGCACGAAGCCGTGCGGAAAAGCGCATTGGGGAACGCCGATCCGCGACGGGAATCACACAGCTTGAACAGCCCCTACGCCTTTTCCTATCAAGGGCTTGGGTGGGATGAAAGGGGAATTTTTGGGAAAAGCTGGGAATCTTCAGTTTTAACTGGTTTTATGCGGTTTTCCCTCTCGCAGAGCCTTGCCAATTCGTTAACATTTTGCGCCTCGCGACACGCATCGGTCGACCTTGCCGTCAATGAAGCGACGCTGCCCGATCCATCCCAGCAGAACCCAGCCCAGCGAGGCAAGAATCGACCAGCGCACCCCAGCGAGCAGCGCCTCATCATTGACGATGCGGCGCGGTGCGGCGAACCCGGCATCCTGCGCGGGATCGACGGTCCATGCGCGCAGCAGCGGCACGATGTCGGACGCGTATGCGGCGGCGCGATCAGGCCAGCGCCTATCCGCCAGCCACAGCCGTTCATCCAGCATGTCGGCGTCCGCGACGAGGCGCACCGTCCCTGCCCCCACCCGGCAGACCGCCATCAGCCCCTGTTCCCGCAACACGCAACTGCGCCCCTCGCCAGCCTTGTCCTCCAGCGTGAAGCGAGACGCGCCTGCGACGAGCAACAAATGGCCGGTGGAAAGCATGCGCCGCGGCATCGCCTCCTCTTTCTGCCCGACCGGCTCCAATCGTACCCCCCAATGCGACATCAGCGGATCGAGCAGGCTGGTGAGCGGCGGTCGGCGCGGATCTCCCAACGGCAGCTCGCTTGGCCATGCCAATAGCGGATCGGCGAAAATCACGGCTTTTCCGCCACGCGCCAGCCATTCGTCCAGCGCGACCAGCTCCTCCGGGCGCAGCAGGCGCGGCTGGGCCAGCACCACGCGATCAAAACGGGCGAGCGTTGCCGTGTCCAGAAAATCGATCGGTTGCGCGCCCAGCTGACCCACTAGCGCCGCGCGATGCTCGTCCTGGCCTCCGCGCAACAGCGTTTCGGGCGATTGGCCCTCCGGCCAGAATAATGGCAGTGCGGTGGCGATGCCGATGGTCAGCGGGGCGCGCTCAGCCCCTGCAGCTCGCCCTGCCTCGTGGCGCGGCTGACCGAGGGACGCCCGCCAGCAGAAAAGAGAAACGGCGACAATCAGGCCCATGGCGAGAACGACCATCCACCAGCCCCGCGCTCGCGCCGGCAGACGCCAGATGATCGCGCCCTGAACAACAATGGCCACCGCCGTTGCGAGCCACCAGCGCGAAAGGTCCAGCAGCCCCGTTTCGAGCACGCCGCCCGCCGCCACACCCAAGGGCATGGAAAGCGGTAAAAAACCACCGAACAGGGCAGCGAATATCAGAACGAACGTCAGCGCTGGAACGATGGCGCGAGTGGTGGACCGGAACCGTCCAGACATAAGCGCCGGTCGCGCCTATTGCGCGGGCTTATCCGCAGGCTGTTTGTCATTTGGGAGAGTGGGCGTTACCGGCGGCGCACGGTCCATCGGCTCGCGCAAATTGGGGTCAGGCTGCAAATCCGCGACGACCGGCGGCTGCGCGGCCGGCTTCTCCTGCGCCGGGGCAACACCCAGCTCAGCCAATGGCTCAGTTGGTTTATCCTCGACCGGAGCGGCAACGGCCATATTGGTCGTCAGCTCGCCGCTGACATCCATCGCGGCTTCATCCTTGCGGACATTGTCGACAACGACATTGGCGAGGCCGATCAACAGCACCACGCCCGTCAGGCCGGCCAGACCGACCTGAATACGTTGCATCGATTCCTTGCGATTGGACAAATCCAGCATCTGCGCACCTTTCGCCAGCGGCATCGTGAAATGCTATTTGGCGTCTTCTTTCTGCATGAGCCACGGGAACACGGTCAAGCCCTTCGCTTCCAGCCACTCCCGGTTATACAGCGAAGACAGGTAACGGAAACCGGTGTCGCACAAGATCGTGGCAATCCGGCTGCCCGGGCCAAGCTGCTTGCCCAGCGCGACCGCGCCCGCAACGTTGATCCCGCTCGACAGGCCAAGGCACAGACCTTCTTCCGACAAGAGCCGCCGCACCCAGTACAAACCATCCTCATCGGATATGCGGAACTGCGTGTCGATCGGCGCGCCATCGAGATTGCCGGTGATACGTCCTTGCCCGATACCTTCCGCGACCGAGCTACCCTCGGCTTTCAGCTCGCCGTGCGCATAATAATTATAGAGCGCAGCGCCGTGCGGATCACTCAGCGCGATGGTGATGCTGTCGTCCTTCGCCTTCAGCCCCATGCCGACGCCGGCGATGGTGCCGCCCGTTCCCGCGGCGCAGGTGAATCCGTCGATCCGCCCTTCCATCTGCTCCCAGATTTCTTCGGCAGTGCCCGCGATATGCGCCTTGCGATTGGCGATATTGTCGAACTGATTGGCCCAGACCGCGCCGGGGGTTTCATCGGCGATGCGGCGCGAGGTGTGCACGAAATGGCCGGGGTTGGCGTAGGGCGCAGCGGGAACCAGCACAAGCTCCGCCCCCAGCGCGCGCAACGTATCCATTTTCTCACGGCTCTGCGTTTCAGGCATCACGATGATCGTACGATAGCCCAGCGCATTCGCGACCAGCGCGAGCCCTATACCGGTATTGCCCGCCGTACCCTCGACAATGGTTCCGCCCGGTTTGAGAAGTCCCTTCTCTTCCGCATCACGAACTATGAACAGCGCGGCACGATCCTTGACGGACGCGCCGGGGTTGGCGAACTCGCACTTGCCGAAGATGTCGCAGCCGGCCTCTTGCGAGGCGCTCTCAAGGCGAACGAGCGGCGTGTTGCCGATAAGCGCGATGCTGTTTTGGGCGATAATCATGCCAGCCCCATAGCGCAGCCCCCTGAAGCTGCCAAGCGAGGGAATGTTGGCTTGGCTATAGACAAATCTTTAGTATCCGAAACACTTCACCGCTGAAATGAGGCGGGTCGTCGGTGCGGGCGCCTGTAGCGACTGTGGCCAGAAAACTCCGTTCGTCGCGAAATTCGGCTACCCCTCAAACCTCCACACAAGAATTTCAGAATAATCCATTGAATTAATTGAACAATTTTTATTCATATTTTTTCGGGAATTACCTTA
>CAYGOH010000019.1:16059-19453 GCA_964351385.1 uncultured Sphingobium sp.
TATTTTTTCGTATTTTTCTTCGTTTCGAGGGAACCAACAGCCCCACCCCTCGTTCTTAATTGCGGATGGCGACCCTTTGCCCCCCGCTACGCTGTCCGAAAACAAGAGCCCGGAACGCTTCCCCCCACCCGCGTTCCGGGCTCAACAATTTCCGGGCAGCTCCACACACTCTATCGCTGATATGACGGAACGAAAAATCGACGCCCGCGTTTTTCCGTCGATATCCACGAGAAGAAGAGGTGCGTCATGCTTAAGAAGATAATTGGCCTGTTTTTGATCGGCTCGTCCTTCGCGCTGGCCGCGTGCAACACGGTCGAAGGCGCGGGCAAGGATGTCGAAAGCGCCGGTGAAGCGGTGCAGGACGCCGCCAATTAATTGATTAATCTTGCGGGGCGAGGTTCTTTTCCCCCTCGTCCCGCCGCTTCCTGTCGGTAAACCAGATCGCGATGAGTGTCACTTCGTAGAGCACCCACAACGGGAGGGCCAACATCAGCTGCGACACTACATCCGGCGGCGTGAAGATCGCCGCCACTATGAACGAACCAACAATCATGTATCGGCGCATGCCCTTGAGTTGATCCCGGCTGACAATTCCCGCCCGGTTGAGCAGCATCAATAACACCGGCAGCAAAAAGCTGATCCCGAAAGCCAGAATGAACTGCATGACAAGGCCGAGATAGGCGTCGGTGCTGGGCAGCGCCTCTATTTGCAGGCCGCCGCTTTCCCCCTGAAACGTCAGGAAGAAATGAAACGCGGTGGGCATGACCACGAAATAGGCAAGAGACGCCCCAGCCACAAAGAGCAAAGGCGTGGCCAGAAGAAAGGGCAGCAGCGCCTTCTTTTCCTTGGCATAAAGACCCGGCGCGACAAAAGCCCAGAGCTGGTTGGCGATGATCGGGAAAGACAGGAAGAAGGCGCCGAAGAAGCCGACCTTCACCTGAACGAAAAACGCCTCATAAAGCTTGGTATAGACCAGCTTGCCGCCGGAGGTTCCGAACGCCTCCTTCAGCGGATGAACCAGCACCGCGAAAAGCTGTTCCGAGAAGGAAAAACACAACACAAACCCAAGAAACAACGCGATCACGCATTTAAGAAGGCGGGACCTCAGCTCGATCAGATGATCAAGCAGCGGCGCTGTGCTGTCGTCGATATCCTTCATGCGCGCTTTCCACCCGGCGATGCCGCGTCGGCGGGATCGGAAGGCGCATCCAGCACGTCGAAGGAGAGCTGATCACCGGGGGCAGCGGGTCGTTCTTGGACCTCGTCTTTGCCCGCCTCATCTTTGCTAGCCGAGTCTTCATCCGTATTCGCATCGGTGTTGGCCTGGGCATTGCTGGCCTGCGCATTGCTGTCCTGCATGGGGGCAACGTCCGCAATCGCGGGCTGGCTCTCCATTTCCGGCACAGGCAGCGCTTCGGGCGAAGGATGCTGTTCCATGATGCGCCGGTTGTCCGCCGCCCATTTTTTCTCCAGCTCCTCCATTTCCACTTCATGAATCATCGCATCGATGCCGGATCGAAAATGGCGCGACATGGCGCGCGCCTTGCCGACTAGCTTGCCGACCTTATGCAGCGCGCGTGGCAAATCCTTCGGGCCGATCACCACGACCGCCACGATCACAATCATCAACAGCTCGGTGGAACCGATATCCAGCATAGATCAGTCCGGTTTGGTCAGCAGCCGGTCCTTAGCTCTGCTTATGTTCTTCCTTGCTGGTCGAAACAGAGGGATCTGCGGCCGTTTGACCCTCGATCCGGGTCGCCGGTCGGGGCGCAGGCTGATCGTCATCGTCAGACATGCCTTTCTTGAAGGCCTTGATGCCCTTGGCTACGTCGCCCATCAGCGAGGAAATCCTGCCGCCACCAAAGAGCAGGACGATGACGAGCACCACCAGCACCCAGTGCATCAGCGAGAACGAACCCATTTGAAATCTCCTTGAAACGGAGCCCCTATCTAGGCGTTCTCCTCCTCATTTGCCAGCGATGAATCCTCATCTTCGCGCTCGGTCAGCCCTTCCATCGCGAGGTCGACGGGATCGAGCAATCCGGCGGCGCGCAGATCCTCCAGCCCCGGCAGATCGCGACGATTCGCCAATCCGAAATGCGTCAGGAAATCGGGCGTTGTCGCATAAATAAGCGGCCGTCCGGGCACCTCCCGCCGCCCAGCGGGGCGAATCCACCCCGCCTCCATCAGCACGTCCAGCGTGCCCTTGGCCACCTGCACACCGCGAATCGCCTCTATTTCGGCCCTGCTGACCGGTTCGTGGTACGCGATGATCGCCAGCGTCTCCATGCCCGCGCGGGACAGCTTGCGCGGCTCCTCCTTGTCGCGGCGGAGCAGGTGCGCCATGTCGGGCGCGGTCTGAAAATGCCAGCGCCCGCCCCGCTCGACCAGATTGATGCCGCGACCGGCATAATCATCAGAAAGGGCAGTGAGCGCGGCAGCGATCCCTTCCTGTTCACCAACGAACTGCTTGAGCTGGACGATCGTCAGCGGCTCAGTGCTGGCGAAAAGTGCCGCCTCCAGCGCGCGTTGCAGATCGTCCGGTCCGTTTTCCATCAGGCTTGCGCCCCTTCCAGATCGGCGGGCGCGGAACCAGCCGCGCTCGCTCCACGCAGAAAGATCGGCGCGAAGACCCCTTCCTGCCGGATATCGACGCGCCCCTGCCGCGCCAGTTCCAGCATCGCGACAAAGCTCGACGCCAGCGCCGAGCGCCCGAGCGCGCCCGATAGCCCCTCTGGCAAGAAGGATTCGAGCCGCGTCCAGTCGAGCCGCGCGCCGACCAACTTGCCGACGCGCTCTATCGCGTCCTCCAGAGTCATGACCGGTCGCCGCGCAATCACATGGGTCGCGGGCGCCGTGCGCGCCTTCACCTGTCCATAGGCCGCCACCAGATCGTACAGGTTCGCGTGCCAGAGCGCGACCTTGTCCACCCGCAACCCCTCAGGCGCGCCGCGCTCAAACACGTCGCGACCCAGCCTGTCCCGCGCCATCAGCCGCGCACCGGCATCCCGCAGCGCAGCCAGCCGCTGCAGCCGCAATTGCAGGCGCAGCGCCAGTTCCTCGGGCGACGGATCCTCCTGCTGCGATTTGGGCAGCAAGAGCGCGGATTTGAGATAGGCGAGCCAGGCGGCCATCACCAGATAGTCGGCGGCAAGCTCCAGCTTCATGGCCCGCGCGCTGTTGATAAATTCAAGATATTGCTCGACCAGTGCAAGAATGGAAATCTGCTTCAGATCGACCTTTTGCGATCGCGCAAGGGTGAGGAGCAGATCCAGCGGCCCTTCCCAGCTGTCGAACGTCACGGTCAGGATTTCGCCCTCCGCGCGGGGCGGAGAAAAGAGGTCGATGGCGTCGTCCGCCCGCTGGCTGCCCATATGGTGGCGCACGTCCA